>JAAWKM010000008.1 GCA_022797375.1 Lachnospiraceae bacterium | reverse complement strand
ACTATTCACAGCTACGCTGTTCATAGTAACTAGCAGTGCTTCCAGCACTGGTTATGTACACATTTTGCACAAAAAACATGCAAAATGGCACTGTAAAACTCGTATTTTTGACGAAAAAAACGTGTCAAAAATCCTCGGATTTAATTGACTGTGAATAGTAACATTTATTACTATTTTTATTTTACAGCCTGGTTTCCGTGTAAAGTAAAAAAGGTACAACCATACATAATTATAATGTACCAGTTGTACCTTTTATATTCCTGTTCTGCCAGAAGTATGTCCCTGTTTATAAACTTTTTTTAAGATTAGATGCAAGTTCTTTCATTTCCCTGGCACTGTTAACCACAGCTTCTGTTATCTGTGCACCGCCAAGTATCCTTGCAAGTTCCTGCACTTCCTCCTGTCCGCTTAACATGCGTATCTGTGTACTTGTATGTGGTCCGTCACTTGTCTTTTCTATAAGGTAATGTGCATCTGCCATAGCAGCTATTTGTGCAAGGTGTGATATGCATATTACCTGGTGCTGTTTTGCTATAAGTGCCATTTTTTCAGCAACTTTCTGCGCTGTCCTGCCACTTATGCCTGTATCTATTTCATCAAATATAAGAGTGCTAGTTTCGTCATGTTCTGCCAGTACAGCTTTAACCGCAAGCATTATCCTTGAAAGTTCACCACCTGATGCCGCCATTCCAATAGGTTTTAAATCTTCACCTGGATTAGCAGAAAGCATAAATTCTATCTCATCAGTGCCATTTGCAGTGAATTCATCAAGCCCGCGTATATCTATAGAAAACTGTACTTGTAAGAAATTAAGATCCACCAGTGCCTCTACTATTTCATTTTCAAGCACCTTTGCACATTTTTTACGTACAACAGACATTGCGGCAGAAAGCTTTTTAAGCTTTTCTTCTTCTTTTTTTATCTTTTCTTCAAGCCCCGCTTTATATGACTCATATTCGCGGTAACGGTCCAGTTTTTCACGCAGTTTATCTGCATATTCATTAACAAGCGCTGTTGTAGCACCAAACCTCGCCTTAACTTTCCTTACTAAGTCAAGCCTCTGCTCCGTTTTTTCAAGTTCCCCGCTATCTGTTTCCATATCCTCCATATAGCTTGTTATATCCCTGTTAAAATCAGAAACAAGGCTGTCAATCTCTGAAAGCTGGTCTGCAAACTGGTTTATATTATCATCATACTCACACAGCTTTCCAATTATCCTGAGAGAATATGCAAGTTTTTCAGATACTGTATCATTAGCATTAGAGCCTGTAAGTGAATAAATCTCACCCAGCCCGTTTATAACGGAACTGGCATTAGATAACCGCCTGTATGTGTCTTCCAGGCTTTCCTCTTCACCATGTACAAGTGCAGCACTTTCTATTTCTTCAAGCTCATATTCCATAAAAGAAATCTCCCTGAGCCTTTCCTCCTCTGGAATATTTTCAAAGTCCCTTTGCTCTATAAGCCTTTTATAATTGCTGTAAGCCTTTGCATACTCTGTATCAATGCCAGCCATCTCTTCCCTGGCATATCTGTCTACTATTTCCATATGCTCCCGCTTATATAACAGCGACTGTTGTTCATTCTGTCCATGCACATCAATAAGCACAGCCGCTGCCTGTTTTAACACTGATGCCGGGACACTCTCGCCATTAATTCTGTTAATTCCCCTTCCCTTTGTAAATTTACGGGAAATAAGGACTTCATTATCTTCTGTTGTTATACCATGTTCTTCAAGATATCTCTTCTGCTCTTCTGTATCTACAGAAAACAACAGCTCTACCAGCGCAAAAGCAGCACCTTTCCTGATAATGTCTTTTGGAGCTTTGCCCCCTATTGCCATATTAATAGAACCAATTATAATTGACTTTCCAGCACCTGTTTCACCAGTAAGGACATCAAGCCCTTCTGCAAAATCAACCTCAATCTCATCAATTATGGCAAGGTTTTTAACATGTAAATTTAAAAGCAAGATTTTCTCCCCTCTTATCCATTTACAGAAGTTATTGTAACCCTGCAGCCTAACCTGCATCCATTTACATATGCATAAATATATGCTGTGCCTTCTGCCCTTCCAACTACTTTTCCATTCTCTACTGTAGCTACCCTTGCATTTGAAGTATACCATGTAACTGTATCAGCAGTGCCAAGCACAATCAGGTTCTCTGTATCATACTGGCGCATTACAAGTTCTGTTTTATTAAGTGCAACTACATTAACATCAACTGTTGATGATGCACCACTTGTTGCAAGGATTGTAATAGTAGCATCACCAGTCCCTACTGCTGTTACTTTGCCTTTTTTATTGACCTTTGCAACCCTTTCATTGTCTGACGCAAATTCCAGGTCATCTGATGTATTGTCTGGCAGTACCTTATATGTTAGTTTAGCACTGTCACCCCTCTGCATTGTAAGTTCAGACTGTGCAACCACTATGCTTGTAGCTGGTACAGCATCAAGTACTTTTACAAAACACCTTGCCTTCTTGTTGCTGCCATCGGTTGCTGTCGCTGTAATATAAGTATTGCCTTCTGCAAGAGCCCTTACCTTGCCTGTAGCAGTAACCCTTGCTATGGAAGAATCACCACTGGTCCATTTAAGCTTTTTAATGGTTGAATTAGCTGGCTTGCATTTAGCAGTGAGCCTCTTGCTTCTTCCTACATAACATACTAAATAATCAGAACTAAGCTTTATGCTTGATATTCTCTGTATTACCCTTACTTTACATGTTGCCTTTGCATGTATGGCATCATTTGTTGTAACTGTAATTTTAGCAAGCCCTACTTTCCTGCCAGTAATCTTTCCACCACTGTTTACTGTAGCAACACGCTTGTTAGAAGACTTCCAGCTTACTTTTGGAAGTGAAGTATTATTTGACCATACAGTCTTTTTCAGCCTGTATGTCTGGCCTACGCCAATCCTTATATTTTTCTTATCAAGTTTGACAGTACTGTTAAGCCTTGCAACCTTAACCTTACACTTCGCACTCTGGTTGTATTTTGTAAGTGTACATGTAATTGTACATGAACCTATCCTCTTAGCTGTAACCTTGCCTGAAGCATCTACTGTCGCAATAGAAGAATTAGAAGTAGACCATTCAGCCGTCTTTTTAGCATTTTCAGGTTTTACAACCTTTTTAAGTTTAAACGTCTTTCCTACTGCAATTTCCCTTGTTGCAGGTGAAAGTGAAAATTCAACTGCATTATCAACATGCACCATACATGTTGCAATAAATCCGCCATCTTCAGCCTGGCACTGGATTATCGCATCACCAGCCCCGACACC
The DNA here is from genome assembly GCA_022797375.1 of Lachnospiraceae bacterium. Lineage (GTDB taxonomy): Bacteria > Bacillota > Clostridia > Lachnospirales > Lachnospiraceae > Butyribacter. The sequence continues at coordinate 43,683 of JAAWKM010000008.1, read as the reverse complement.
TGTAACCTCACCCTTTTCACTAACTGTAACTACACCTTCATCAAGTGACTGGTACTCAACATTTTTATTAGAAGCATTATTTGGTGTAAATACAGGTGTAAGTGAGAATTTATCACCAACTTTAATATTCTGTGTGTCAGGTGTAACATCAAAGTCTGTTATATTTATTGGCGCAGGCTTTACGTTAATTGTACTTGTTCTGATTAAAGGCACTTTATTCTTAGTATCTGTATAAACCGCTGATACTACAACCTTGCCTTCCTTAACACCCCTTACAAGACCAAGCGAAGTAACACTTGCAACACCAGAATCAGAAGAACTCCAAGTAACATTCTGGTTAGTTGCATTATTTGGTGTAAATGTCTTTACAAGCTGTAAAGTTGCCCCTATATAAACAGTTTCCTCTGCAGGCGTTATAACAAAGTCTTTTGCCTCAATTTCTGTAGGTGTAACATATACTGTACACGTCTTTACACCTGCCTGCCCTAAATCATCAGATATACATGAAAGCACTGCCTGGCCTTCTGCTATACCCTGTATAATACAAACTCCATCCTCTTTGCCTTGTGTAACCTTAAATATTGACTCATCAGAAGAACGGAATGTAACTTTTTTATTTACATCCTTGTCAGGTTTATAAATAATTTCTATTTGTTTTGAACCTCCTACATTGATGTATGTAGTTTTTGATTCAAAATCTATAGACGTCAGTCTGTCCCTTACAGTAACTTTAATTAATGCTTCTGCTTTATTGCCATCTGAATCTGCCAGTGCTGCCTTAACACTTACATATGCCTGGCCTGGATTAGCAGCAGTAACTTTGCCTGTATTGTCAACTTTAACTACATTTGAATTTTCAAGTACTGACCACACAAGTTCTGTATTAGTAGCATCAACAGGGTTAAATGTTGCTTTTATATTATATGTATCACCTCTGACCATATTAAGTTCTTTTACATCAGTAGTAATTGTAGAAATAGGTTTAGATATAATATTCAATATACAGTATGCTGTGTATTTTCTGCTGGCAACCGAAATATGTGTTGTACCCTCTTTTAACAAAGTAACTTTACCAGTTTCATCAACTGTTGCAACTGTTTTATCTGATGAATCCCACTTAAAATCCTTTTCTGTGGCATTACTTGGCTGGTATAATGGTTCCATAAATACAAAACCTTGTGGAAGTGTTGTATCATATGTAGTATATTTTTTACCTGCTACACCTATATCAAGGGATGTAATAGGCTGTTGTACTGTAATAATACATGTAGCATATACGTTATTGGCAGCATTAACCGCTGTAATAACTGCTGTACCTGGCTTACGTGCTGTAACCTGCGCAGCCGGGGTAGCGGCTGATGAATCAACTACTGTAGCAATACCTGTATCAGAAGAAATCCATACAAGTTTATATGAGCCTGTAAGGTCGGTTGTAATAGTCTGCACATCACCAACTTCCATTGTAAGTGCAGAAGGCTTTATATGGAAGCCTGATGTTGTTGTATCTATAATAATCTGGCATGAAGCTGTCAGTGTTATTCCGTTTTCCGTTGTCCTCATAAGAGTAACTGTCACATGCCCTCCAGGCGGTGTAGTTTTGACCGCTTTTATAGTTGCATAACGCCCCTGTTCTGAAATCTTCACATAACTTCCATTTGGGTCATCCGGTGACATCCATTTATATTCTGCTTCGTCATTTTCAGTACCTGAAGCAAGCACACCATATAACTGGAGTTCCTCCCCTACTGACATCCTTGTCTGTGAAATATTAAGTGAAAAAGTATCTGTTATATTAATTATTATAGTTACCCTCTGGCCTTCTTTTATCTCCCTGAGGCCCGTCTCCAAAATCTTGGAATTTGCCGTAACATCTATATATGCCGTTCCTACCCTTGTTGCTGTAATAGTAGTTCTGTCACTTGACATAGAAATAAAGTTATTACTATTGCCTGATGATATAGAACCCCCTGTTGCCGCCTCATCTTCTGATGAATTATCTTCAACTATACGTGGAACAGGCATAAAACAGTCCATAAATGTATCTTCTGTTATATTAAATGCGTCTGGAAGGCTGTATGTACCACCAACATTTAAAGAAACTGTTATATTTTTATAATTACTAAACACATATACACCATTCTTAATAGCAACAGGTGAACACCCTGGCGGGGCAGTACGTGTCTCTTCAAAGCCCTTATATGTGCCTGCTACATAGAAAAGAACAGAGTATGTGCCTGCTTTGGCATTAAGTTTATAACTGTTTATTGATGGCATCCAGACAAGGTTAGCTTCATCCTTAAACTCATCTGTAACATTGCCTAATGAGTCTTTTACAAGATATGTCTTTGTTCCTTCCTTTTTGGCAATTACCCATGCAAGCTTATCAGATATTGCATCAAGCTGGTTATGCTCAAACTTGACTGATACATTGATAATTGCACCATTATCTACCTGGTAAACCGAATCAGGTGAATTTCCTCCTGTACCATCATCTACTCCAGAAGAATTTGTACCTATATTGGTACCACTCTGGTCTGTCACCTTTGGCCTTACATAAACAACTATTGTATCCTGGCGGGTAGTTGTATCATCACGCCAGCTTACTGACAAAGTAGTACGTCCTGCACCAGTTGCCCTTACACCACCACGGACAACATTATCTTCCCCTTTCATTGTCTTATCAATTTCAATAATATCTTCATTATTAGACAGCCAGTCTGCCTGTATTGCACTACTTGAAGTATTAGTAGTGCTCTGGGAAGCATTACCAAAAATCAGGTTCAGATATTTCTGTTCTTTTGGGTCTGAAGCATTCTTTCCAAATGGAAGTTCTGCCCCGTAATCCAATACAAGTGCACTTCTTTCATCTTCAACAAATATCTTTTTTATAGATGCACCCTTTGCGTTATCATTCAAATATTCATTAACAGAAAAGGCTACTGTAATATTAATTGTAGTCTGGAATATAGGATTTGTATCACCTTTCTGGCCATATGCAGATATACTAAGGGATACCTCTCCCATCTCTTTAGCTTCTACTTTTAATACAGAACCAAGACCATTAAATTCCTGTTGCCCAGTCCCGCTGTTAGTTATAAGTATATTCCTGTTATTTGAAAACCTTGCCTCTATATATCCAACACCATGTCCGGCCGGGGCTATACTGAATTCATCATTATGCCTTCTCATTGTATAAGAAGTACCCATTTTCTGGCCATCACTATTCTGCAGATATACATCTGCTGCACGCACATCATCTTTATTATTAAATGAATAAAACGCCATAAATGCAATTAAAAACACGGATGTCAGAAGCACCATCCATCTCCACTTTTTATTAGCCCTTGCAATCCTCTTCATATTCCAACCTCCATACTATACTGCTTACACAAAAACAGTTTAACCTGCCCATATACCACCAGCTACATATATAAATACACTTTTAGCATTTTATATAAATATACTGATAAAAAATGGCAATATAATGTCCTGGAATTTAATAATTATTAAATTTTTCTTACATTCCAGGACACATGGCACAATGCAGTGGTATGCACATAATTCCACTGCCTGTTATATGGTTAATCCCTGTCCTGCTTCCAGTCAAAACTGTCAAAGACAGCCCACTTATCTTCATTGTCTTGTCCATTTACAGCATACATAGCCATTACAGTGCCTGTAAAACCACTTGCAACTTCTGATGAAAGGTATTTTGTGCCTGCCTTTCCCATAAATACTTCTGTACTGCCGCATTTTGCATAAAATTTGTAACTTTCATTGTCCGAAACAACCCTTAAAGAAGCTGTTTCTGTGTCTTCTTCAAATTCCTGTTCTTTAACAACCTGTACTGCATCACCAATAGAAAGCCTTAAAATAACAGACTTTTTATTATCATTATTATATACAGCCAGGTCATAATGGTGCTTTTCACACTGGTAAAATGTTATGCCTGCCTCCATGGCATCACTTTTTACATTAACATTTAATTCTGTATTAAATTCTGACTGCCTTATACCTGCAAATGTTGGCGCTCCTGTACCAGATAAATCTGTTTTAACACCTCTTAAAGCCAGGCATCCATCTGCAAACTTATAATTCTCTTTTTTATATTCCCTTAAATGGCACCATCTTAAAGAATTTAAGTCCATACTGTTAAATGAAGCACTATAATTATTATTATAATTTCCATTAAAGCTGCTGCACTGGCAAAGCACAGCATCTATATCCAGTTCCATTTCTTTTTGCACAATACCATCCACACCCGCACTAAACCAGCCTTCTTCATCCCAGTGTACAGGTACAATAAATACTTCCCTGCCAAGATGGTGGAATGGCTGCCACATGCCAGTCTGGCGGAAACCAAGACAGAACATAAACGTATTGCCATTGCCGTCTTCTACAAGGTCTCCATGCCCAATCCCTTGTATTGTGCTCTGGTGTCCTCCAAGGTTACGGTTAGTCAGTACAGGGTTATATGGATACTGCTCAAAAGGGCCATATGGGTTTTTTCCTCTTGCATAAGTAACCATATGTCCATATTCTGTACCACCCTCTGCTGCCATTATATAGTACCATTCACCAAAATGGTAAAGATGTGGTGATTCAAGGTATCTTCCCCCGCTGCCTTTCCACATAGGTATACTTTCTGTAAGTTTCTTTCCTGTGGCGGCATCAATTTCACATTGGAAAATACACCCGTTATTATCCTCCGGGTCACTTCCATTGCTCATAAAATAAGTCTTTCCATCTTCAAAGAATAATGAAGGGTCTATGCCATCCTGGTCTACAAATACAGGTTCTGACCATTCACCATAAATATCATCTGTGTAAACATAAAAATTCTTGTGGTATGTATCATTAGTAGTAACCATATAAAAACGCCCGTCATTAAAACGTATGGTTGGTGCAAATACCCCTCCAGAACTGTTTATTCCCTCCAAATCCACTTGTGTCTTCCTTGTAAGGCAGTGTCCAATTTGTTTCCAGTTAATTAAATCCTCACTTTCAAACAACGGAACTCCTGGAAAATATTCAAAAGAACTGCACACCATGTAATATTTGCCATTTGCCCTGCAGACACTGGGGTCTGGATAGAACCCCCTGATAACTGGATTAATAATCTTCATGCTTTTACCCCGTTTCTAATATAAGTTATCCCCATTAATAATTATAGTTACTATTCATCCCAGTTATGGTATACATCCTGTACATCATCATCTTCATCAAGCAAATCCAGGGTACGCTGGAGCTGCCTTATATCATTTTCATCAGACAATGTAACATAATTCTGGGGTATCATTGTAACCTCTGCGCTTGCCATAGGAATCTTTGCTGCCTCAATTGCTTCACGTACAGCACTGAAATCACCAGGAGATGTAATTATTTCATAGGAATCTTCCTCTTCTGAAAAATCTTCTGCTCCTGCATCAAGTGCAAGCATCATTATATCATCTGCTTCCATCTCTATATTATTATCGTCCATTTCTTCCTTTGAGATAATAATCTGTCCCTTTTCATCAAACATATATGACACACAGCCCTGTGTACCGACACTTCCGCTTCCCTTAGTAAATGCATTGCGGACATTGCCTGCCGTACGGTTCTTATTATCTGTAAGCGCCTTAACTATAATAGCTGTGCCACTTGGTCCATATCCTTCATATACTACTTCTTCATAATTAACATTACCAGCATCCCCAGCCGCTTTTTTAATTCCACGTTCAATGGTATCATTTGGCATATTATTTGCCTTTGCCTTTGCAATAACATCACGCAGTTTGCTGTTATTTTCAGGGTCTGGACCGCCATCCTTAACTGCAACTGCTATTTCCCTTCCAATTATAGTAAAAATCTTGCCTTTTTTAGCATCATTTTTTTCTTTTTTGTGCTTAATATTTGCAAATTTTGAATGTCCTGACATTTATTTTCTTCCTTTCATAAATATTCTTAAATTGTCACTCCTATATACCTTACCACTTTTTTGGGATATTGTCTATCCAGAAAAATATACATACTGCCTGTTCCATAATTTACCGTTACTATTCACCATTGCTGTCCATAAATACACTATCCACAACAGCAATTTGCCTATACCTGCACAACTAAAAAACAACAGCTTTGATTGTAAAAACTGTTGTTTCTTTTATAGTTATTTGCGTAGTCCTATATACTGGTACTATACAGGCTGTTTTCCATTTTACTTATATAGAAATTATTTATTATTATACATACTGCTTGTTAATGCTGAGAGTAAAAAACAGTTATTAATGCTGGCTTGCAGCAGATAATATTGGTAAAAAGCAGGACATATAGTTACCCTGCCTTTAAATTTTGTACAACTACTATATATATTTTTATTGTTTATCCCTGCCAGCCAACGTTTTTATTTTTTTCTCTAGTTTAATTTCATCTAGTTTTCCGCCTATCCTTGTATCATAAATATTATACTTTTTTTCATTTTCAATATAACGGTATTCTGAATAACAGCCAAATGTACGCAGATAACTTCCTTTTTCAAAAATATCACTTCCATCCTGCCAATTTAATACAAATACAGAAGTATCTCCTATTTTATGAAGCCCCAGGCTGTCACCTTCAACTTCTACAAGACTATTCTTGTCCATACCATTATACTGGAAGCCTTCCATTACATAAACAGCAATTTCTGTATTATTTTCTATATCTCCCGATATAACATCCTGTACAATAACACTTAACCTGCTCCATGGAATCCCTTCACAATCAAAATATTTTATGTCTGTAGTTTCCCCTTTAACTATTATATCAGCTTTATTAATATAATTTTCTATAGTTGGTTCATATGCCAGGCAAGCTGTTTCATTACTATCAAGTCCCAGGCTTCTCCGCATTTTTACTTCCTTTCCAGAAGTATCAACTGGAACAAGACCTGTATTGTCTATGTAATTATCTTTATTCACGGTCTCACTTTCTTCTACATCATTTTTATTTATATTCCTGGCAACTATTAAAGTTACTGCCAATATAATTAAACCTGGAATAATTAACCTCATTTTCTTCATATTTTCCCTCATTTCTTCACTGCCTTTTACTGTAATCCAAGTTTGTGCCAAACGGCACAGGCACAAACTTCATTATTTTTTAAATTAACTTTTTACTAATAATTAAATTACGAATATATCCCCATCACGTCCATTTCATAAAATTTCCCATGCCGTGCTTTACATGGCATGGGGATTTTTATAAAACAGATGTGAATATACAACCAGAACTGTCTCTTAAATTTACGGAGAATATAAAAAACAGGCATAAAACCACTATGATTCTACGCCCGCTTTATTACCTGGATATCTCTGGCTATTTACGCAGCCCTATATACTGGTACTGTACAGGTTTTTTCCCATTAACTGCAATATCTTCAAGTTCTTTAAATACAGCCTTTGTTTCTTTCACTGTAAAGTCACGTCCTGCAAGCCCGTAAATATAATTTACTGTTTCTGTCATTACTTTATTGCGGAAAAGTGCAGATGTTACTTCACTTCCAAGTGGGCCCCCATTGCCATTATAACTCTCACAGCGGTCCATAATTGCAACAGCTTTACAGCTGCTTAATGCTTTTGCAATCTCATCTGCCGGAAACGGGCGGAAAACCCTTAATTTCAGTACACCAGCTTTAAAACCATGTGCCCTCATTTCGTCAACTGCCTGTTTTGCAGTTCCAGCAGCAGAACCCATTATAAGCATTATATAGTCTGCATCTTTAGTTTTATATTCTTCGAAAAGCCCATACTCCCTTCCAGAAACTTTTTTAAACTTTTTAGCAACTTCAAGTATTACTTCCTTTGAATTTTCAAGTGCAATTTCCTGGTTCTTCTTTGCCTCCATTGCATAATTGCTTACAGAATAAGGACCTGCTGAAACCGGCTTTCCAGGATTTAAAAGATATTCTTCTGGATTATATTCCCCAACAAATTTCTTTACAATATTGTCTTCCATAAGCTCAATGTTTTCAACAGCATGGCTTGTAATAAAACCATCCTGGCATATCATAACAGGAAGGTGTACAGATTCATTTTCTGCAATTGGGTATGCCTGGATAAAATTGTCATATGCCTCCTGGTTATTCTCTGCATAAATCTGTATCCATCCAGTATCCCTTGCACCCATACTGTCTGAATGGTCACAGTTAATATTAATAGGGCCTGACAATGTACGGTTTACAAGGGCAAGTACAAGCGGAAGCCTGTTGGACGCCGCCAGCAGGAGTTCCTCCCACATAAGCGCAAGCCCTGCTGAAGATGTAGCAGTAAGGCTTCTTGCGCCTGCTGCCTCTGCACCTATTGCTGCACTCATTGAAGAATGTTCACTTTCAACGGGTATAAATTCTGTATCCATTTCACCATTTGCAATATATGTAGAAACCATCTGTGGTATTTCAGTAGAAGGTGTTATAGGAAATGCAGGCATTACATCAGGGTTAATCTGGCGTATAGCATATGATACAGCCTCATTTCCAGACATACGTTCTTTAATAGCCATTATACAATACCCTCCTTCATCTCAATAGCACCAAACGGACAGGCTTTTACACATATGCCACATCCCTTACAGTGGTCATAATCAAAGTCACCACGCAGGCCATTGGCAACAGGTATACTGCTGTCAGGACACACTGGCGCACATAAAAGGCACTGTTTGCATTTATCCTTATAAAAAACTGGTGTATCAGTCCTCCACTCCCCTGTTTTAAAAAGCTTTGAAGTCCCGCCTGCAAATACCATAAGCCCTTCTGTAAGCTCCTGGTGCGGTGACTGCTCATTAATCTTTGTAATATCAGTTCTCATTGCCAAGTTTCTCCAATCTGCCATAAACTACAGGCATTATCTTAAAATACTTCTCCTTTATGCATAAAACCTATGCAGAAAGGCTCATCTTATCTTCTTCCATAGCATCCCATACTACATCATATGCCATTTCAAGCGCTTTCATATTGCCATCAATTACTTCTGGTTTCTTTGCAAATTTATGCTCATATGATGACTTCATCTCACCTATAAATGTATCCCTGTCCATAACCCCGCTTACAGCTACAATAGCAGCAAGCATAGGTGAATTAGGGAAATTCTTTCCAAGTGTTTCCTCTGAAATCTTTCTTGCATCAACAGTATAAATACGTCCCTCATATCCGTTTAACTTATCTGCAATTTCCTCACGGCTCTTAGGTGTATTTATAATAACTGCACCACTTCTTTTAAGCCCTGCTGCCACGTCTACAGAAGAAAGAAGTGTTTCATCAACTACTACCACATAATCTGGTGTATATATATTTGAATGAACGCGGATTTTTCCATCACTAATCCTGTTATAAGCAGTAATAGGTGCACCCATGCGTTCAGGACCATATTCAGGAAACCCCTGTACATTCTTTCCTGTCTTAAATGCTACATCTGCAAGCAGTAATGCTGCAGTCTTTGCACCCTGTCCGCCTCTTCCATGCCATCTGATTTCAATTCCGTTATTCATATCTATAATCTCCTTTTAATTTGCTATATAAAAACTTCAGCACCCTGCCAATGCCATTTAAAAACCAGGCATTGCCAGCCTGGTTTTTAAATGGCATTTTTAATTATATCCTGCTTTCTAAAAAAGTAAAGGGATTTTATATAATTTTCTTCATTTTAATAATGAATGTTTTTCATTTCACTTATATAGAAATTATTTATTATTATACATATACGTCTGTTTCATAAAAATCCCCATGCCGTGCAAAGCATGGCACAAATAGTAATGAAAAATGCTGTCTTATAATCATTTTTCACACTATTTCCAGTTATAATTCCAGGTCTGACAGAAGACAGTATAGAACATAGAATAAGATGCCTGTTAAGCAGACATAAAAGTGGAAGTCCCAGCTTCTGCTTTTTTAGATATTGCCAAGCTTTTTATAAAATTCCTCAAGCGTAATATTGTTTTTCGTTATATATTTTGCTGCTTCTTTACCAACATACCTGAAATGCCACGGTTCAAAATTAACTCCTGTAACTGCACTTTTATCTTCTGGATAACGTAATATAAATCCATATTTATAACAATTCTCACGCAGCCATTTATTGCCAGGTTCATCCATCTGTGATACATCCATATTTGTATTCCCTGAACAGAGAATGTCAAGAGCAAGCCCTGTCTGGTGTTCACTACATCCTGCTGGCATTGTTTCCTTGTAAACTTCTTCTAATGCATTTATATATGACATGCCCTTCCCAACAAGTATATTTACATCCTCTTCAACAAGCCTTTGCTGCTTTTCATAACTTCTGTATGCAGAAGCTATCCAGTAACTGTATCCTTGTATTTTAGCATCATCAAGCATTTTGACAAGACTATCATAAAGATATGATGATGCCTGCAGCCTTCCATTGCATATATATTTTAAAGAATAGCTGTAATCTTCTGGCAACGGGTTATCCCTGTTCACAAGCATAAGACATTCCTTATTTTTATTATAAATATTAAGGCACTTTTTATCCCTGTAATGTTTTTTTATACTGTTTTCTTTCTTTAGGACAGTAATATCTTGTAAATATGCAGAATCCTTCTTCTGGTTATAACTGCTTCTTAACATAGAACCATAACCTGTTTTTGCCACTGTTTCTGTTTTATCATTTCCTTTTAAACATATAAAACAAAATATCCCTGAAACTAATATTGCGCAAATTACACAACAAAAAACATTTCTAAATAACCTTTTTAACATTCTGCCACTCTCCTTATCTAAAGTTATAATGAAAATATGTTTTATTTAAAACTTTAGATAATAATAGCTTTCTGCTGCATGCTTTTTATTGCTTATTTGTATCATAAATGCATAATATATTACCAGTATCTGTTAAAGTTTATATTTTAAATTAATACCTATATGGTAGTACTCTGTTCCTGATGTTTCTATATAATTCCATTTCCCTGTTTCAATTGCCGTGCCATCATCAAATTCTATAACCCCATTGTAAAATACATTATCTATATATTTTGATAATAATATGCTGCCTGATGCGTTATAATCATAATATTCCAGCAAATTTACCATATCATCATAATATGTGTTAATTACATATTCATCCTTGCTGTATACATCTGTATAAGTAACAGTTCCTGCAAATTTTTTTGCTTTTTCTTTCTGTACCTGTACATGGACCTTCTGTATCTGGTATAGCGGAAACGGAATTATAAAATCATATATTTTATGGTATTCCTCATCTATATAAACTTCTATTATCCCTTTTTTTAATTTATAGACAGCCTTTATAAATGATATGCCTTTTAAATCGCTCTTTTCAACAGACGGGTATAAAATATATTTTTCACATGAAACCATTTTTTTGGCTTTTGGACGTATTTTTCTTTGCAGCACACCACATTTGTATAAAACATTAAACTCTTTTCTGATTATTTTATTAATATATTTATAATCAAAATCTGCATCATTTATTTTTACAGAATTATAGCCTGTACCACTATTAGTGATTCTGCCTATTGCCCTTATCTTCTCTGCAAATGATGTGTATATTACCTCATATGTATCATATCCCGCACTTATATATTCTATTTTATTAAAAAGCTGCCTGTCTGTATAATTCTTAAAATATCCAGGTGAAACCACTGCTGCCATAAAAAGCAGGCAGATAAAAAGAATGCCTGCTGCTGTATATATAACCTGTTTCTTCTTGTTCATTTTTCCCTTTCTATAACATTTGCTTCTTAAAACTTAATATAACCTGTGTACCTTTTCCTTCACTGCTTTTTATTTCAAATCCCGCATTATGGAGCCCCGCTATTTTAACACATAGTGCAAGCCCTATGCCCGCACCGCCTTCTTTTCTTGCACGTGATTTATCTACCATATAAAATGCTTCTTTAATTTTTTCTGTTTCATTTTCTGGTATGCCACAGCCATTGTCTTTTACATAGAACTTATATTCCTCTTTGCAGTCCTTTCCTTCCAGTATAATGCTGCCACCCTCACTGCATGCTTTACGTGCATTATCAACAAGATTTAAAAACAATGACTGGAGTAAGTCCATATCTCCGTATATAACACTTTTTTCTATATCTGTTGTTAAAATAATTTCCTTTTCTCTTAAAATGTATTCTGTATTTTTCTGTATTTTTTCCGCAAGCTCTTCTGTGTCCACTGCTGCCATTTCTATTTCCTGCCTGTCTGCAAATGAAAGTTCCATCATTTTATAGGCAAGCCTTTCAAGCCGTTTACCCTCCTTAAAAATATAACTTGCGGACGTTACAATATCTTCCTTTGGCAAATCCATTGAACGCAGCATGTCTGAATAACCAATAACCGAAGTAAGCGGCGTCTTTAATTCATGTGAAAATGCTTCTGTAAACTCTTCCTGTTTTCTTGCATCCTCTTCCAGTTTGTGTATATTATCTTCAAGCTGCCCTGCCATGCTGTTAAAATCATTGACAAGGGCTGTAACTTCGTCATTGCCTGATGGTTTTACACGCCTTTGGTAATTGCCATTTGCGAAATCCTTTGCAGCAGCAGAAAGTTTTCTTACAGGCCTTGTAAACCCTATAGAAAATAAAAAAGACAGGACTGCTGAAAATATAAACAACACAATAAGTGCAAGCCTGTAATTATTATATAATATTTCCCTGTCCTCAAATATAAAATCTATCTCTTTATTTATCCCAATATAATAATTGCCAGCTTTGCTTCTAACCTTAAAAAAACACTCTGTAAAATAACTTCCATTGTGTTTTGTTATACTGCATATGCCATAATCTTCTTTTTGGCTTGCATTAACCAGCATACTTTCATAACTGCTGCTATTATATATTATTTCCCTGTCTTCATTATAAACAACGATATTGTTATTTCTAAGATTCTTTTCCAGTGATTTTGTTATCTCTGTAACTGCAAGCGCTGATGCCATGTACCCGTCTGGCAGCCCGTCAAGTGAAGCTGTAAAGGCATACAGCAGTATATGCATTTCCTCCACGCTTCTGTCTTTTTCCCTTTCAATAGAAGATTTAAACGGAATATTTATAATTATATTGCCAAATACCATAAATGCCGCTGTTACAAAGCCTAACATTGTTATAAATAATTTCCAGAATAATTTCATCCATTTTCCCCTGCTACAAACCTGTATCCAACTTTGTACACTGCCTCAATATTTTTTTCAAGCCCTGCTTTCTTACGCAGACGCTGGACATGTAAATCAACTGTCCTGCTGTCACCCATATATGGGCTGTCCCACACCCTTTCATATATAGTTTCCCTGTAAAGCGCTGTACCTGGGTTTCTTGTAAAAAGAAGCAGCAAATCATACTCTTTATACGTAAGTTTAAGGATTTCACCATCCTTTTTTACAATACGTGCTGTTGTGTCTATCTGGATCCCCGCAATATTTATATACCTGCCTGTTTTATTAAAACGTCTTAAAACATTTTCTACCCTTGCAAGAAGTTCAAGCACTTCAAATGGCTTAGTAATATAATCATCTGCACCAGATTTTAAACCTTTCACCTTATCCTCTACAGTTCCTTTGGCTGTAACAAAAATAACCGGGATTTCAAGTGATTTTGCATAAGACAGCAGTTCATAGCCGTTAAACCCAGGAAGCATTATATCAAAAATACATAAATCATAATTATTTTCAGAAAGCATGTCCGCACCTTTATCACCACTGAAAGCCAGGTCACACTGGTACCCGGCTTTTGTTAAATTCATTCTTATTAATGCAGCAATGGCTTCTTCATCTTCTACTACTAATATTTTATTCATAAACAGCCTCCATGCCCTTTAATTTACAGCCAGCATGTATCATTTTTGTATCTGGTCATGCAAACTGGCTGTTATATAAGTTTGCATAAAAACCTCCCTTTTCAAGCAGTTTCTCATGGCTGCCCTGCTCTATTATATTGCCATCTTTCATTACAAGTATTATATCAGCATTTTGTATTGTGGAAAGGCGGTGTGCAACTATAAAACTAGTCCTGCCCTCCATAAGCTTTGCAAATGCATTCTGTATTTTAACTTCTGTACGTGTATCTATAGAAGAGGTTGCCTCATCCAGAATAAGCATTGGAGGGCTGCACAGCATTACCCTGGCTATGCACAAAAGCTGTTTCTGCCCACCGGAAAGGCTGCTGCCATCTTCTTTAACTATTGTATCATAGCCATCTGGAAGCCTTTTTATAAAACTATGTGCATGTGATGCTTTTGCTGCCTCTATAACCTCTTCCATTGATGCTTCTGGTTTTCCTATTACTATATTATCAAATATTGTGCCATCCTTAATCCATGTTTCCTGCAGCACCATTCCTATATTGCCGCGCAGGCTTTTCCTTGTCATATCTTTTATATCAGTGCCATCAACCCTGATGCTTCCGCTTGTAGCATCATAAAACCTCATTACAAGGTTAATAAGAGTAGTCTTGCCACATCCTGTAGGCCCAACAATGGCTATGCGCTGTCCTGGCTTTACATGCAGGTTAAAACCTGTAATAAGCTTCTGCCCTGGCACATATGAGAAATGTACATTGTCAAATACAACTTCACCTTTTACGGTTTCTGGTGCTTTGGCATCACTTGCATCTGGCACTTGTGGTTCTTCATTGGCAAGTGCAAATATGCGTGCAGCACATGCAAGTGCATTCTGTAACTCTGTCACAACCCCTGATATTTCATTAAAGGGCTTTGTATACTGGTTGGCATAACCTAAGAAGCAGGAAAGCCCTCCCACTGTAATAAAACCATTTAATACAAATAGTGCACCTGTAATGCCAACACCTGCATATACAAGGTTATTTACAAACCTGGTTGCCGGGTTTGTAATTGATGAATAAAATGTTGCATCCAGTGAATATTTTGCCAGCCTTTTATTTATATCCGCAAACCTTTCCAGTGCTTCATCTTCATGGCTGTACGCCTGGACAACTTTCTGGTTCCCTATCATTTCATCAATAAGTGAAGTCTGCTCACCTCTTGCTGCTGACTGCATCTGGAACATTTTATATGTCCTTCTTGAAATAAAACCTGCAACAAAAAATGAAAGCGGCGTTACAACTACGACTACTATAGTTATCCATACATTAATGCTTAACATAAACAAAAGTGTGCCTATAATTGACAGCACTCCTGTAAATGCCTGTGTAAATCCCATAAGAAGCCCGTCCGCAAACTGGTCCGCATCTGCAATAATACGGCTGGCAATATCTCCTGGCGCATGTGCATCAAGGTATTTAAGTGGTAGTATTTCCACCCTGTTAAATGCATCTTCCCTTATATCCCTTACAACATTATATGTGATTTTATTATTACATATATTCATAATCCATTGTGATATCCCTGTAAGACATATTATTACAGCCATTTTAGCTATAAGCCCTGCAAGCTTTTCAAAATCCACCCTGCCCTTTCCAATCATATAGTCAACCGCATCACCAGTAAGGATAGGAAGATACAGGGTAAGGACCACAGTTACAGCAGCAAATAAAAGTGATAATACAACTGAAACCCTGTACTTCTTAATATAATTTAAAACCATTTTTATGGTATCATTATTTTTTACTTTTTTCATTACTTCCTCCATTATATCTTAAATCCACCTATAATACTTATACCACAAAGAAAGCCCTGCTTATGACTGGGAATTATATATTTCCTTGTAAACTTCACAATTATTTACAAGTTCTTCATGTGTCCCCTGCCCCACAAGTACGCCGTCTTCCAGTACAAGGATATTATCTGCATGCTGGATTGATGAAGTCCTTTGGGATACTATAAATATAGTAGGATTATATTCCAGTTCTTGTAATGATTTCCTAAGTTTTGCTTCTGTGGCAAAGTCCAATGCAGAAGAACTGTCATCAAAAACCAGGACTGGCGGTTTGCGCACAAGTGCCCTGGCTATTGCAAGCCTCTGCTTCTGTCCGCCTGAAAGGTTTCGCCCGCCTTGTTCTATAACATAGTCAAGGCCTTTTTCCTTGCCCTGCACAATTTCCCATGCCTGGGCGGCTTTTAGTGCTTCTATTACCTCTTCATCTGTAGCATCCGGATTACCCCATAATATATTATCACGTATTGTCCCATGAAAAAGAACAGACTTTTGCAATACTATGCCAGTCTTCTGTCTTAGTGTGTCCATCTTGTATGACTTTACATCCCTGCCGCCAACTTTCACACACCCCTCTGAAACATCATAAAATCTTGGTATAAGGTTCACAAGTGTAGACTTGCCAGAACCTGTACCCCCAATAATGCCTGTTACACTTCCTGGACCTGCTTTAAAGCTTATATCTGAAACAGAATCAGCCCCTGCTCCTTTGTACATCATGCTGGCATGTTCAAATTCTACCTCCAGCCCGCCTTCTGCCGTGCTTACAGAACTATAGTCCCCTTCCTCCATTGAAGAATTAACTGCAAGTATTGCCTGTACCCTGCCACCGCATGCCACCGCCTTTGTAGAAAGCACTATTGTATTGGCAAGCTTTACAAGTTCAACAAGTATCTGGGACATATAATTAACAAGTGCAACTATTTCCCCTTGCGTAAGGTTTCCTGCATCAACCTGTATACCGCCAGTCCACAAAAGTGCTATAAGTGCTATATTAACCATTACATAAGTAACAGGGTTCGCAAGTGCAGATATCCTTCCTACAAAAAGCTGCATTGAAGCCAGTTTTTCATTACTATCTGCAAAGTTTTCAATTTCTGCTGGTTCTTTATTAAAAGCACGTATTACACGCACACCAGTAAGGTTCTGCCTTGTAATGCCCATTACATTGTCAAGCCTTGACTGTACTTTTTTAAATAATGGCATACTGGCTAACATTATTCCAAATACAACAATGGCAAGAAGTGGAATTACAATTACAAATATAACTGCAGCTTTTACATCTATTGTAAATGCCATAACAGCAGCGCCAAAAACAATAAACGGTGAGCGCAGGAAAAGCCTTAATGCCATATTAACACCAGACTGCAGCTGGTTTATATCACTTGTCATACGGGTAATCATTGTAGATGTGCCTATACTATCCATCTCCGTAAATGAAAGCGACTCTATATGTTTAAATAAAGCATATCTTATATTTGCTGCAAAGCCTGTAGCAGCTTTGGCAGCGAAAAACTGTGCAGTAATTGAACATGTGAGCCCTATAACTGCAAGCAGTATTAAAATGCCACCATATTTAAAAATATATCCCTTATCACCTGATGCAATACCTTTGTCAATAACTGACGCCATTACAAGTGGCACTGCCAGGTCAAAACATGCCTCTAATAATTTAAAAAACGGTCCAAGTATACACTCCCTGGTATACTCCTTTATATAGACAAGTAATTCCTTCATTTGCCCTTAACCTCATTTCTGCAAAAATAATTTATATAGTTTGTTTTTTTATTCTTTTAAACGTTTTGGAGGTTTTTTGCCATAATACTGGTAAAAATATGTTTTTATCATTCCATTATATATTTTGCGGTTCTTATCAGCTTTCCTGCCAATATATTTTTCTGCCTGTTCATAAGCAGTTATAAGATACATTGACCATTCATCAAGTTTTCCATATACCTGTCCAAGTTCTTTATATAAAGAAGGGATTTCATCTGGTAAATCAAGACGCTTCCCATATGGTGGATTTGTTATAATAAACCCATATTTCTTTCTATGGCTGAACTGCCCAAGTGCACGTCTTTGGAAATGTATAAGATGGTCTACCCCTGCATTCCTGGCATTTTCCATTGCTGCTTTAATTGCATCATTACTTATATCATAACCTTGTATATCCATGTCTAATCCGTTTATTATTAAGTCCTGTGCCTCATTCACAGCATTATACCATTCTTTTTTAGGGACAATATGTGTCCATTCTTCAGCAGTAAAGGAACGGTTAATACCAGGTGCAATATTAGCGCCGATAAGTGCTGCTTCTATAGGAAAAGTACCACTCCCACAAAACGGGTCTGCCAATATACGGTCTTTATTCCAGGGCGTAAGCATAAGCAGTGCAGCAGCAAGTGTCTCTGTAATAGGAGCTTTAACAACAGCCTTGCGGTATCCACGTTTATGGAGTGATTCTCCAGATGTATCAAGCCCTATTGTAACTTCATCTTTCATAATTGTAACCCGTATAGGAAATGAAGCGCCATCCTCTTTAAACCAGTTTATATTATATTTGGATTTCAGACGTTCAACTATAGCTTTTTTCATAATTGATTGTATATCTGACGGACTAAAAAGTTTACTTTTGACTGATGTTGCTTTTGTAACCCAGAACCTTCCATTTTCTGGTATAAAATTTTCCCAGGGGAGTGCTTTTGTATTCTCAAAGAGCGCGTCAAATGTTTCCGCCTTAAAACTTCCCACTTTCAAAAGCACACGTTCTGTTGTCCTTAGAAAGATATTTGCACGGCATATTGCACTTTCATTCCCCGTAAAAGTTACTTTACCATCCTCTACATGTGTTATTTCATATCCAAGTTCTGTAATCTCCCTTTTTAAAACTGCTTCCAGCCCAAAATGGCATGGGGCAATAAATTCGTATTTATCCATAACCAGCCTCCATTAAAGTTTTTTACCACAATTTATATTTTCATATTTATAAACGTATTGCCTGCCAGGTAATTATTATACATTATTGTCTGGAATAAATACAATACAAAGTTGTAAATTACCCTGCGTCCGTTTAATAAAATTTCCAGTTACCGTGTGCTGGCAGACGGACGCAGGGTTTCCAGTGCCAGGCTGGTATTATTCCATTCCAGAGCACGCTTCCGCTACATTAGCCCACGCAACGGCGCATAAAATCTGAAAAAACCAGATTCAAGCGCCGACGGGGCTAAAGTGCTTCTGTCATGGAAAATACCAGCCTGGACATGTGAAACCTGCTGTCTTCTGGCGGACCCGGAATTATAACTGGAATTTTTATTGTGTGTTAAATTATTCAGACAAACGGGAGATATTATGATATTATTTATATGGCAGCAAATGGAATAAATGCTGTTATATACCAGGCAATATTCCTGTATCTTCTGTCCATCTGGATATCCTGCCATACAATACAGTTTCCAGTTATATCATTCATTTTGCCAGCAGACAGCAGGTTTCACATGTCCAGGCTGGATATTATTCCATGACAGAAGCACTTTAGCCCCGCCGGCGCTTGAATCCCGTACTTCGGGATTTTATGCGCCGCTGCGTGGGCTGACGTAGCGGAAGCGTGCTCTGGAATGGAAAATACCAGCCTGGATACAGAAACCCTGCGTCCGTCCACTAGC
This sequence comes from Lachnospiraceae bacterium, assembly GCA_022797375.1. GTDB lineage: Bacteria > Bacillota > Clostridia > Lachnospirales > Lachnospiraceae > Butyribacter. The sequence continues at coordinate 24,407 of JAAWKM010000008.1, read as the reverse complement.
ACTGGTCCGGCTTTGCCTCGTTAGTGCTCAAATAAAGGCGGCATAAATGCCGCCTTTTTAAATAAACTATAATTAATCCATAATTTATAAGTCGATACCATCAGTCATTGAATAGAAGAAATCAAAAACCTGTTTTATAGCTTCAACAGAATCGCGCTGGTACAGGGTTTCCCTTTCAAGCTCATGTGCTATATTATTTACAATAAATGCAGTGTCAAGAATACGGCTAAGGATTTCCATTAAAATGTCAAATTCCTTTATCCGCTCTTCTTCTGTCCCTGTTGTCATTTTGGCAGCATGTTCCCTTGCATCACTAAGAAGAGTTACAAGACGGTCTGTAATATTTATGGAATCATATGACATCTGCTCCAGATTATTCATGGTATTTTCCATTCTCTCTAAAATGTGCTGAGTATCCGTTTCATTTTCCCTAAATCCCATTAAATTACCTCCAGCAATTCATAAATACTGCCAACTCCTGTTACCTGCATCCCGTTTAAACTGCTAGCATCCAGTTCAAGTTTCTGGCTGTTTGCTTTTGGCAGGATACAGCGGCTAAAACCAAGCTTTGCGGCTTCCATGACACGCTGGCCAGGCAAATTAACTGCCCTGACTTCACCAACAAGCCCCACTTCACCAAAACATACAGTTTTATTGTCAAATGCCTGGTTACGGTAACTTGAAAGTATTGCAGCAACAATCCCTAAATCAAGTGCTGGTTCATTTATTTTCATCCCACCTGCCACATTAATATAGGCATCATAGTCACCCATTCTTATGCCAAGCCTTTTCTCTATTACTGCCATTAAAAGGTTTACCCTGTTATAGTCAGTGCCTGCTGCTGTACGCCTTGGCATATTAAAATTTGTCTGGCATACAAGTGCCTGTACTTCAGCAAGTATAGGCCTTGTGCCCTCTATAGAACATGTGACCACTGAACCTGGTTCATCTTCAGGTTTGCCCTGCAGCATATAGCCAGACGGGTTTAAAACTTCTTCCAGCCCGTCTGGACGCATTTCAAATACACCTATCTCATTAGTTGAACCAAAACGGTTCTTAACACCACGCAGAAACCTGTAAGAAGCGCCACCCTCACCTTCAAAATACAGCACAGTATCTACCATATGCTCTAACATGCGCGGGCCTGCTACTACACCTTCTTTTGTCACATGTCCTACAATAAATATAGATACCTGCAGGCTTTTGGCAAGTTTCATAAGAACACTTGTTGCTTCCCTTACCTGCCCTGGGCTGCCAGGCACCTGTCCTGCTTCCTCACTGTACATTGTCTGTATTGAATCAATTATAACCATGCCAGGTTTCATCTCTGTAATAGCAGAAGAAACTGCGCCAAGGTCTGTTTCACACAATATGTACAGGTTGCTGTCAAAACTTCCAAGCCTTTCAGCCCTCATCTTTATCTGCTTAGGGGATTCTTCTCCTGATACATAAAGTATCTTATGCCCGTCTGCTGATAACTGCCTGCACATCTGCAGAAGAAGGGTAGATTTGCCAATGCCCGGGTCGCCTCCGACAAGTATAAGTGAACCAGCAACAATGCCTCCTCCAAGAACCCTGTCAAGTTCCCCTATGCCTGTTACTGTCCTTTCTTCCTCACCTGCTTTTATCTCATTAAGCCTTGCAGGGGTGTTGCGTGCTATTCCAGGTACAGACCCTTTTATGCTGTCCGGAAGATATTTTGCTGCTGGTGCTTCCGTAAACGCGTCCCATTCATGGCACATTGGACACTGGCCAAGCCATTTTGGCGATTCATAGCCACACTCCTTGCAAAAGAAAACTGCCTTTTTCTTTGCCTTAGCCATACTATAATTTAACCACCCTGACCTCTTTAACCTGGCCTGGGTCAATTTCAATGCTTAAAACAAGCTTTCCGCCAAGGTTGGTTTTCATCCTGCCTGCATTAGTTCCCCCTATAAAAACTTCATATTCCTTCTCAGGTTCAAGTTCAAGGGTAACAGATGTATCTTCCAGCCCCTCTGCCATAAACTGTATACCTGTTTCATCTGCCTTCATATGGGTAACAACTGTCCCTGGTACAGATTCATAAACAAAAAGGCCATTTTTCTCAAGCTTTGTAATTTCTTTAAAGGTCTTGACCTTATATAAGTCCCCTTCAAATTTAAAGTCAGAAAGTTTCTTTTTGGTATCAAGTTCAAAGTTTCCAAAACTTAATGTCCCATCCTCCTCCTTACGGATTAACTCTTCAACTACAGCCATTTTTCTCCTCCTTGTATCTCTAAATACAGCCCCGGCACGATAGCCGGCAGCATTTTTAGTTTGTATTTTTGTATATTATATATAAATTCATATATACAGGATAACATATTTTGTATATTATTTCTACTATTTACCGGTGGAAAATATAATCTTTTCACCAATATAATCCACAACCACTTTACTGCCCTGTGTTATCTCATGTGAAAGCAGCCTGTCAGCCATGCCATCCTCTATCATAGTCTGTATTGCGCGCCTTACAGGCCTTGCGCCATATGTCTTGTCAAAACCACTTTCAGCTATATGGCATATTGCTTCTTCTGTTACTTCAAGAGATATGTCCATCTGCTCCTTAACCCTTTTAATAAAACTGGCAAGAAGTATTTTAACAACCTCTTTTATATCTTCTTTATTTAATACACGGAATACCAGAACTTCGTCTATCCTGTTTATAAATTCAGGTTTAAAAATACGTTTTACCTCTTCCATTACACTGGATTTCATCTTTTTATAATCTGTTTCTTCATCTTCGTTAATCCCAAAGCCAAGGTGTTTAGGGGATACTATCTGTTGTGCGCCTGCATTTGAAGTCATTATTATTATTGTGTTTTTAAAACTTACTTTCCTTCCATGTGCATCTGTTACATGCCCGTCTTCTAATATCTGTAGCAATATATTAAACACATCCGCATGTGCTTTTTCTATCTCATCAAAAAGTATTACTGAATACGGATGCCTTCTGACCTTCTCGCTAAGCTGCCCGCCATCCTCATAACCTACATACCCTGGAGGTGAACCAATCATTTTAGATACACTATGCTTCTCCATATATTCAGACATATCTACCCTGATTATTTCATTTTCTTTGCCAAACACTGCTTCTGCAAGTGCTTTTGAAAGTTCTGTTTTGCCCACGCCTGTAGGCCCTAAGAAAAGGAATGAGCCTATCGGGCGCCGTGGGTCTTTAAGTCCTGCCCTTCCGCGCCTTACTGCCTTGGACACTGCATTTACAGCTTCCTCCTGCCCTACAACGCGTTTATGCAGTATTTCTTCAAGCTTCCTTAAACGTTCTGTTTCCTCTTCCTGGAGTTTCTGCACAGGTATCTTTGTCCAGTCTGCTATTACACCAGCAATATCATTTTCTGTTACAACTGCTTTTGAACTGTTACGTTCTTCTTCCATCTGCCTGCGTATTGCCTTTATACTTGCTGCATTTTCCTCTTGTCTGTGCTTTATGCTTCCTGCAAGTTTAAAATCTTCTTTCCTTATGGCATCTTCTTTTTCTTTGTCAAAGAGCCTCTGCTGTTCTTCCAGCTCCCGGAGCTCTGGCGAAGGCATATACCTTTTAAGCCCTGCCCTTGCTGCCGCCTCATCCAGTGCATCTATAGCTTTGTCTGGAAGAAACCTGTCATTGACATAGCGTTCAGACATTTTTACTGCACTTTCTAATGCACTGTCTGTTATCTCAACGCCATGATGCTCCTCATACCTGTCACGCAGCCCCTTTAATATAGCTATTGTTTCTTCCTCGTCAGGTTCTTTTACTTCAACTGGCTGGAAACGCCTTTCAAGTGCTGCGTCTTTTTCTATATATTTACGGTATTCCTCTCTTGTTGTAGCACCAATAATCTGTAATTCACCACGTGCAAGTGAAGGTTTTAGTATATTGGCAGCATCAAGTGCACCCTCTGCCCCACCAGCACCAATAATTGTATGGATTTCATCTATAAAAAGAATTACATTTCCTGATTGTATGACTTCCTTGATTACACGCTTAATACGCTCCTCAAATTCACCCCTGTATTTAGAACCTGCTACCATTCCTGATAAATCAAGTGCCAGTACCCTCTTATTCTGGATTACTTCTGGTATATTGCCTGACACAATATCCTGTGCAAGCCCTTCTACAACAGCAGTTTTGCCAACCCCTGGCTCACCTGTAAGGCAAGGGTTGTTTTTAGTACGCCTGCTAATTATTTCAACAAGGCGCTTTATCTCTGCGTCCCTGCCTATTACGGGATCCAGTTTTCCCTCCCTTGCATACTCTGTTAAATCCCTGCTGTACTGGTCAAGCACTGGTGTAGCTGATTTTCCATTCCTTCTTCCACGCTGCATCAGGTATTCACTTTTTGCACTTGCTGCATCCTGGCCCGTTGCAGCAAGGGTATCTATATAAACCCTCTGTATATTAACGCCCTTTGTGCTTAAAAGGCGCAGAGCCATGCTTTCATTTTCCTTTAAAAGAGATACAAGCAGATGTTCTGTTCCAACAGATGAAGAACCAAGCCTTTCTGCTTCAGCAAAACTTCTGTCAACAACCCCTTGTGCCCTTGGTGTAAATTCTGCATCCCCATCTGTAATTACAGACTTGCTGCCCAGAAGGAAATCCTCCATAAGTTCCTTTATCCCATCAGCGTCAACATTATTTGCCTGCAATATATCTGCTGCAACTCCCTTTGATTTTAATAGCCCAAGCAGGATATGCTCCGTGCCAGTATAATTATGTCCAAGCGATTTTGCAGACTTTTTTGCATAATTTAAGGCTTTCTCTGCATTTTTTGTGAAACGTTTCTGCATAACGTTTTAGTCCTCCATTCTACTGTCATTTTAATCCAAACGCCGCTTTAAGCGGCACAATTAATAAATAAAAATGATGGTTGCCATAAACAGGATATCTGTGAATAGTAACAAACGATGGCCTGGCATTTTATATTTTATTTTAATATATCTGACAAATCATCTTTATCCATGCCTTTAAAATGCATATACACAGATATAATTATTATTACTAACAGAAGGCATATTATTATTACTATTGCAAGTATATATATAAGCCTTTGTTTCTCTACACTAACTTCTGGCTCTTCTGCCACAACGGCATTTCCATTAACCCCCCTGTACCATGACTGTACTTTAGTATATGGCATAAGAGACTGCTCTTCTTTGTCATAAAGATAAAACTCTGGTTTATTATCTCCCCTTTTACAATATATAAGCACAAATTTATGTTCTGTGTCACTCTCAGACGAATAAACTTTAATAACCTGGCCATCCATCTTCATTTCTGTTTCACCAAAGCCTTCAGGTATTAATTCCTTGTCTTTAAGCTCTGCAACTGTATACTCATCACTGGTTTTTAATACAATGCTGCCATTTCTTAAAGAAGTGCTTATATTGCCACTATATTGTACTTCCTCATGTTTTACTTTTACTGACAATTTATATACAGCTTTCTTTCCAATGGAATTACTTACAATTATTTTTATAGTATTTTTGCCCTCTGACAGTCCCCCGTTGCCCTTTATTGTAACATCTGCATCCATGTCTTCTGTTTCATAAGAAATATCAAGGCTTGTATTGTCTGTATACACAATGCTGCTGTATTTATAAATATCTGGTGAAAATGCTGGCGACAGTGTTACATCTTTTATATTTAATGACCTGAGCCTGGCAGAACCAGAATTATTGTATACAGCAGGTGAAGGAAGGGCAGGCGGTTCTTCTGTAACTGCTGGTTTCTTTGTGGCAGCTGGCTTTTTTGTGCTTACTGGTTTTTTAGTAACTTCTGGTGGTTTTTCTTTTTTAGGACTTACAACAATATTTAAGGGACTGTAAGAAACTGACATTTCTTCTGTATTGTCACCATACCCATATACTGAATAAGGACTTTTAAGCATAATTGTAGTATTGCCAGCTGCCCTTGCAGTAAATTTTACTGCATATTTCAGCCTGTAGCTTCCACTTTCCCTGTCTGTATCAGATATAAGGAATTCATCATCATTGCCACTTGCAACACTGCCTCCTGTAACATATTTAAGGACACTGTTATCATAACTGAAATATCCTTTAAATCCCCCGATTTCATCACTGGAAGTTATAGTTATAATAACATATACTGTATCACCTTTCACCACATTGCTGTTATTAGCTGTGACATTAACCACAGCGCTTGAAGCCTGTACATTCCTGCTGCTTATTAAACAGGCTGCCATAAAAAGCATAAATACTGTTATAATATATAATGCCCGCTTCTTAAAAAAACACATGTCTGCCACCATTCTCCAATCCCTGTGCTGTACTTCGTCCTGCCTGGTAATTACATATAATACTATTGCCTTATTACTTCTATTGTATATTTTCTTGCTTCGCCACTTTCAGAAGTAACTTTAACCGTAAATGTTGTAGTGCCGTCTCCCAGTGTTTTAGACCCTGTGCCTGTAAGTGTTGCATGTGTGCTTACCTTTGTTGCACATATTTTTATACTTTCAACACTTTTATCCACAACAAGTTTATATTTTTTACTGCCATCATCACCTAGTACAAAGTTTGAAGTAAATGGATGGTTTTTAACATACAATGTTTTTAAATAATTATTAGGGTTTTTGCCACCTGATGGCACTTCGCACGGCTTCTCTGGCATTTCTTCATATACTGGTATTGAAAATGTAATTGGCATATCCTTGTCAATTACGCCATATGCTGAAACAGTCTTTGTTGCCTCACTGTTTGGAGCTTCAACATTTGACATATACTGGTGCTCATACCGGTTCTTTGATGTAACATTAAATTTTTGGAGATAAAGTGTATTCTGCCCTACGTTAATATAATTTTTGCCAATATATTCAGCACCCCCGGTTATTGACTTGTAACGGTCTTTCCACGGACGGTTGTATGTAGTACCTGAACTTGCCCATTTCAAGCCATTGGCAATTGCTCCTCCTGCCTCAGTGCTGTTATATGCACCAATATTGTAAAAATTATAAATCCCCTCATATCCCGAAACATTACCTGAAACAGAACTGCTCATAAGTGTATTACTTAACACAACCTCCTGTTTAACACGTGATGCAAGATGGTAAGGGCTGACTTTTGATGATTCTGCTGCTTTCATAAATGCTTTTGAATATTTTATATCAACAGAATTGCCTAAAGAATTTGGATATGAAAACTTTGCATTATACATAGGAGTATTATTTAATATTTTCTCCACGCCATCCTGCGTTTGTGTACTGCTCTGGTATTCAAGGTTTTCAAACTGGAAAATCCCTCTTTCATCTAAAAAATTCCTTGGGTCCATATAGTATTTTACAGCTTTTACAGAAGCTGTTACCCATGTACTGCCGTCGAATGGTATATATTTATCTTTTGTCCAGTCATATGCCCCTTCTGCCGTTGACTTCCAGTCATATGATTTATTATTGCTTAATAAATTAACACCAACAGCAGACTCTTTTTTTATTACAGTACCCCATTTAAGCCCTGTCTTAAATGCCTTAAACTCCCAATATGGGTACTTTTCATGTAATTCCATAAGAGGGGTTATATAATCATCCGGGAACCCCTCATCTTTAAGTTTTTTCTTAAATTCTGCATTATCCAGCGGTTCTGGTTTCTTTGTTGGTGCAGCAGTCTGTTCTGGTGCTCCTGTATCTGCTGGTGCTCCTGTACTTGCTGGTGTTTCTGTACCTGCTGGTGTTCCTGTATCTGCTGGCTCTTTTGTATCTGCTGGTTCTTTTGTATCTGCTGGTTTCTTTGTATCAGCTGGTTCTTTTGTTTTATCTGGTGCTTCTGTTTCTTTTGCCGTACTCCCTTTTGCCTGTACTATCTGGAACCTGGAAGCATCTGCTGGAAGATAGCCGCGTACAACAGCCTTGCCTGCACTTGCCTTTATATAAAAATACCTGGTTCCGGCAACAGTCTTTTCATTTAATATTGTAAACTGTTTATTTACACCTATGTTTACTTTCTTGCCTGCATTCTCTACCACAGTATTTTTACCAGCCTCTTTATAAAGCGGAAATTTAACACTTCCTTCCCATATGCCTGGTATGCCATCCCCATATGAAATCTTAAGGCTTTCTGGTTTTACATATCCTTTATATGTTTTTCCAGAATACTGGCATGATATATAATACCACTTCTGGTTCTCTGCTGTAATATCATCCAGCACCAGCACATTACTGTCCTTGCTAATTGTAATATCCTTAAGCCCTGATTTAACATTAGCACCTTTATCTGAAGCTTTTGTTTTAAGTTTCAGGTTTTTTACTGCCACCAGAGCCTTAACGGATGTACATACACTTCCGCCCTGTACTTTAATGTATGAACCAAGTACATAACCCTTCTGGCTTTTTCCATTGAGCTTAAAACTTACCTGGTACCAGTCACCTGCTTTTGCAATAATTGACACTTTCTGCCCATTAGACAATGTAACATTTGTACCGCCCGATTTTAAAAGAGCATATGATGTTCCAGGGCCTTTTCTTACATTCAGGTACCCGCTTACTTTGACAACACCTACTGCTTCTGCATGTACAATACCTGTAGTATTAAACTTGCCTGCAATAACAAACATTAATAAAGAAATAATACATATACATACTATTTTTTTGTATCTTTTTGGCATCCGACCACTCCTCATCTAATTAGTCCATTTATTTCCTCCATACCAAAAACATAATGTGAGCCGCAAAACTGGCAGCTGGTTTCAACTGGATTTCCATCCTTTGCGATTTCCTGTAAACTACTCTGCCCAAGGCTTGCAATTGCCCTGTAAAACCTGTCCTTTGAACAGTTACAGTAGTATTTTACTGGTATTTTCTCCAGGATTTCCACACTGTCTTCTTTAATAATATACTTAAGGATATCTTCAGGCCCCATGCCGCTTTCCAGCATATCTGTTACAGATTTAATATTGTTTACAGACTCCTCCAGCCTGTCTATAACGCTATCTTCTGCATCTGGCATAACCTGTATTATAAATCCCCCTGCCTGTCTGACAGTATTATCCATATCCATTAACACACCAAGCCCAACTGTTGAAGGTACTTGTTCAGATGTAGCATAATAATATGTCAAATCCTCGGCAATTTCCCCGGAAACAAGATGCACCTGGCCATTATAAGGTTCCTTTAACCCTGTATCTCTTATTACATTTAAAAAACCTGGTCCAAGTGCACCAGATACATCAAGTTTTCCCTGTGGGTTTGGAGGAAGCACTATATCTGGATGGTTTACGTACCCCTTCACACAGCCATCAGAACCTGCTGTTACTACCATGCCCCCTATAGGGCCTCCACATTCTATCTGTAATGTAAGTACGTCCTTTCCGCCCTTCATCATGCTTCCCATCATGCTGCCTGCTGACAAAAGCCTTCCTAATGCTGCTGTTGCAACAGGGCTTGTATTGTGTATGCGCCTTGCCTCTTCTGCAATATTCCTGCTTGTAATAGCAAAAGCACGCAACTGGTGGTTTGCTGCCGTTGCCCTGGCAATATAATCACTTTCCATAACCTGAAATTACCCTCCAAATGCTTTTTTTAATATAAAATAAACTCTCTCACTATCTTCCTTAGGTTCCTCTTTTGTAAATGCATTATAAACTGCAACTGTCTCCAGACCAGCTCTTTCTGCCAGTTCTTTGGTTTCCTCTATGGAATATGCTTTCTGTGTATGAAGCTCTTCATATCTTGTAAATAAACCATTTTCTTCATCATAAAGGCTGTAAATTGTAACCAGGTATTCATTTATCCCTGTTTCCTTATTGAATTCATTTTCCCATATAAGGCTTGCATCTTCCCTGTTTTCTGCAATTACCCTGCTGCCAAGGATATTTTCGTAAAAATACCTTGTTTTAAGGTCGAATATAAATATGCCACCATAATCAAGAAATATATTTACCTTACAAAATACATTGTAAAGGCTGTCTGCACAATCCATATAATTCATGCCATCACATACACATACCATTGCTGCTGCTGAACCATATAAATCAAGTTCCCTTATATCCTGTTGTAATAAAAGCACATTTCCAGGGCATTTGCCACGTGCAATCCCAAGCATGTCATATGATATATCAATGCCTATCATATCATAACCATCTTCTGCAAGCATTGATGTTATTGTGCCTGTACCACATGCAAGTTCAGCTACAATTCCACTTGTTATACCATATTCTTTAAGAAGCATATGTATATAACTGTGCCATCTGCTATATGGGATATTGTCCATAAATTTGTCATATACATAAGCAAAACCTGTATATATGCCATCATTATTATTACTTTCCATTATATCCCGCCTTATCCCTGGCTTACCAGTGCCAAGTTTGTGTCTGTTAAAAATAGATACAAAAACAAGTATAACAAAAGGTTACAAAGCTGTCTACTATATTTTTATATCTGGAAACGTCCGTTTCATAAAATTTCCAGTTATTCTGTGCCAGGAAACGGACACGGGGCTTCTGTGTCCAGGCTGGAGCTGTATAGTAATATATAATAAAAACTACGGCAATACAAATTAACCGTAGTTTTTACTAATACTTTTATATTGTTCCAGATTTATAATTCATCTAACGTCTTTCCATATGCACCAAGGAATTCATTACAAAATATTCCCGCCTCCATGCAGTCCATTCCCTCTATTGATGATATAACAGAAGCTTTTGCGCACACAAATTCTTTATTACCTGCCTTTTCTTCCTCAATACACTTAACAAGTGCAGACAGTTTATCTGCTGCTTTTACAAGCTTTAATGCCTCCTTGTCTTCTTCCCCGCCAAAATAACATTTATAATATTCCTGCATATCTGCTGGCAGCATATTAATTATACGTAAAGCAGCTTCTTCTTCAATCTCTTTATATGCCATACGGATTAATTCATTATTATATTTTACAGGAGTTGGCATATCACCTGTAATTATTTCTGTGCAATCGTGATAGATACCAAGCATTGCAATATGTTCAGGGTTATAGTTTTTTCCAAGCCTGGTATTTCCAATAACTGCAAGTGCATGTGCTATTATTGCCACTTCCAGGGAATGCTCACTTATATTTTCACTTGCAGAATTTCTCATAAGTGCCCATCTCTCAATATATTTCATACGTGACATCATAGCAAAAAAAGTATTCTGGCTTCCCGCCATACCATCACCTTCCAAGCATTTTCTTTATATAGTAGCCTGTATATGATTCCTTTACCTCTGCTACATTTTCAGGTGTACCTGATGTAAGAAGTGTGCCTCCGTTTCCGCCGCCTTCTGGCCCCATATCAATAATATAATCCGCAGTCTTAATTACATCAAGGTTATGTTCTATTACAATTACTGTATTGCCAGTTTCTGCAAGCCTGCTTAAAATATCCACAAGTTTATGCACATCTGCAAAATGGAGCCCTGTTGTTGGTTCATCAAGTATATATACTGTCTTTCCTGTGCTTCTCCTGCTAAGTTCTGTGGCAAGCTTTACACGCTGTGCCTCACCACCTGACAGTGTTGTAGACGGCTGTCCAAGTTTAATATATGAAAGCCCGACATCATAAAGTGTATCCATTTTATTACGTATACTTGGTATATTTTCAAAAAATATACGTGCCTCTTCAACCGTCATATCCAGCACATCATATATGCTTTTACCCTTATACTTTACATCTAGCGTTTCCCTGTTATACCTTTTGCCCCCGCATACTTCACAAGGCACATAAACATCTGGAAGGAAATTCATCTCTATTTTAATTATGCCATCACCGTTGCACGCCTCACATCTTCCACCCTTAACATTAAAACTAAATCTTCCCTTTTTGTAACCTTTCATTTTAGCATCAGATGTAGATGCAAATATATCCCTTATCATATCAAAAACGCCTGTATATGTTGCAGGATTTGAACGTGGGGTCCTGCCTATAGGCGACTGGTCAATATTAATAACCTTATCAAGATTTTCTATGCCTTCAACACTTCTGCATGAACCTGGTATGCATCTTGCATGGTTAAGGTTTTTAGCAAGGTATTTATATAATATCTCGTTTACAAGTGAGCTCTTTCCAGAGCCAGATACACCTGTAACACAAGTCAGTACTCCTATAGGAAATGATACATTAATATTTTTAAGGTTATTCTCCTTCGCACCTTTTACAGTAATCCATCCCTTTGGTTTCCTTCTTGAAACAGGCACTGGGATTTTCTTCCTGCCTGCCAGGTAATCACCTGTAACCGAACCAGGTGTATCAATTATTTCCTGTGCTGTACCCTGTGCCACAACTTGTCCCCCATGTTCCCCTGCACCTGGCCCTATATCAACTATATAATCAGCTGCAAACATTGTATCTTCATCATGTTCCACAACTATAAGTGTATTTCCAAGGTCTTTTAGCTTATTAAGTGTCTGGAGCAGCTTGTCATTATCACGCTGGTGAAGCCCTATACTTGGCTCATCAAGTATATAAGCAACACCTACAAGCCCTGAACCAATCTGGGTAGCAAGGCGTATACGCTGTGCTTCACCACCTGACAAGCTTCCTGTATAACGTGCCAGTGAAAGATAGTCAAGACCAACATCTACAAGAAACCTCACCCTTGAACGTATCTCTTTAAGGACTGCCTTGCCTATTTTAAGCTGTTTCTCACTGAGTTTAAGGTTCTCCAGGAAATCCATCAGTGTACATATTGGCATATTAGTAATTTCAGCAATATTCTTATCCGCTATTGTAACAGCAAGCGCCTCTTTCTTAAGCCTTCTGCCGCCACATGCTTTACAAGGTGTTATACGCATAAACGTTTCATATTCCCTTTTTGAAACGTCAGAGTTTGTTTCCCTGTACCTGCGTTCTACATTTTTAATAACACCCTCAAAGGCAACATCATAAACGCCCTCGCCACGCTGCCCTTTATAATGTACCTTAACTTCCCTGCCATCTGTCCCATGCATTATTATATTCTGTATATCCTTTGGAAGTTCAACATATGGCGTGTCAAGGCTGAAATTATACTCTTTTGCCAGTGCCTCAAGAAGACATCTTGAAAAACTGTTCTTATCAGGAACAGACTGCCAGCCGCTTATAGAAATTGCTCCGTCTGCAAGGCTTAATGTCTTGTCAGGCAGTATGAGTTCCTCGTCAAATTCCATTTTATAACCTATTCCATTACACACTTCACAAGCACCAAAAGGGTTGTTAAATGAAAATATTCTTGGTTCTATTTCATCAATACTTACACCACAGTCTGCACATGAAAAGCTCTGGCTGAAATTTACCCTTTCCCCTCCAGGAATATCAACTGCCAGAAGGCCATCTGACAAACGCATTACACTTTCTACTGAATCTGTCAGCCTTCTTTCTATACCATCCCTGACAATAAGCCTGTCCACCATAATTTCTATATTATGTTTTTTATTCTTATCCAGGCTAATCTCCTCTGAAAGTTCATATACATTGCCATCCACAACAACCCTTATATACCCGCTCTTCCTTGCACTCTCAAATACTTTGGCATGTTGCCCTTTCCTTCCTCTTACAACTGGTGCTAAAAGCTGTATTTTTGTATTTTCAGGAAATGACATAATTTCATCTACTATCTGGTCAACAGTCTGCCTTTTAATTTCCTTGCCACATTCTGGGCAGTGTGGTATACCTGCCCTTGCATAAAGCAGCCTGAAATAATCATAAATTTCCGTTACAGTGCCAACAGTTGAACGGGGGTTTCTGTTAGTAGACTTTTGGTCAATAGAAATAGCTGGTGGAAGCCCCTCTATGCTTTCAACATTTGGCTTCTCCATCAGCCCAAGGAACTGCCTTGCATAAGAAGACAAAGATTCCATATACCTTCTCTGCCCCTCTGCATATATAGTATCAAAAGCAAGTGACGACTTGCCAGAACCACTAAGCCCTGTAAATACAACAAAACTGTCACGTGGTATATCAATATCTATGCCTTTAAGGTTATGTTCATATGCTTTCCTGATTTTAATATATTTCATTACTTCTTTATGCACTGCCATGTTTTCTGTAATATCCTTTCATAATTTATGTAAACAGCATACCACGAATTGAATTCCATTTCAAGTACATATGTTCGTTTTATTCATATATTTATTATTACTATAATGCAGTATCTACCGTTTATCTAAATAATTTAGCACACAATAAAATGCAAAATTGCCATAGACTTACATCCAGGCTTATGTTAAAATAATAAAATTATAACATCCAATGCTGGAGGTACAGGAGCAATTTATGAAAAAATGGACTTTATGTATAAAATTTATATGCAATATATTTGTATCTGCGCTTTTAATAAGCGGATGTTCTGCAAATGGAAATACAGAAATAAAACAGTCTTCTACAGGAAACAATAAAACAGAGGATGTTTCAGACATTTATTCTGTAACAGACATCCCTGTTACAAAAAAACCTTCCATAAAACCATCTTTTACACAGACGCCAGAACCAGAAATAATACCCACAGACCTGTCTGCATATTTTAATGGGTTAAACGGTGCAGCTGTTATCTATAATGCTTCTAGCGGGAAGTATACCATATATAATAAGAAACTGGCATTTAAAAGAAAATCACCATGTTCAACATTTAAAATTATTTCGTCACTAATTGCTTTGGAAAATGGAATTATAAAACCAGGCAAATCTATACGTAAATGGAGCGGTGAAATATTCTGGAATGACAGCTGGAATACTGATATTGGTTTTAAAGAAGCATTCCAGACATCATGTATATGGTATTTCAGGGAAGTTATAGATGAAACAGGCAAAAAAGAAATGCAGAAACAGTTAAATAAGCTCCAATATGGCAACTGTGATATTTCCGACTGGAAAGGAAAGTTAAATACAAATAACAATAACCGCTCCCTCACAGGCTTCTGGGTTGAATCATCATTAAAAATTTCACCAAAAGAACAGACAGAAGTAATGGAACGCATATTTGGAAACCAGTCTGTTTATTCCCAGAAATCACAAAAAAGACTAAAAGATGCAATGCTTGTAACAGAAAAAAATAAAGCTGGAATACCTATATATGGAAAAACAGGAACGGGCGTAAAACAGGGAACCACTATTGATGCATGGTTTACTGGTACTGCAGGAACAGAAGAAAACCAGGTTTATTTTTGTATATATCTTGGAAAAACTAATAACAGGGAAGTAAACAGTTCTATTGCAAAGGAAATTGCAATACAAATAATATCAGATTATTACACCCATTAATATGCTTTTACGTATAAATACCATGTTAATGTAAAAACCATGTTGTAAATAAATATGTACAGTGGTAATAATTTTTATTACCACTGTACAATATAATCTTATCCCAGAAGTGCTTTATCACTGGTAAATTCTTCACCACTTACTTCTTCAAACTTCTGAAGTAAATCTTCCACTGATAATTTCTTCTTCTCCTCTCCTTTTATATCAAGTATAATCTGCCCTTCGTTCATCATAACCAGGCGGTTGCCATGTACTATTGCATCGCGCATGTTATGTGTAACCATCATTGCAGTAAGGTTATTTTCTGCAATAATCTTATCTGACAGTTCAAGAACCTTTGCAGCAGTCTTCGGGTCAAGTGCTGCTGTGTGCTCATCAAGCAACAGAAGCTTTGGCTTTTTAAGTGTTGCCATAAGAAGAGTTACTGCCTGGCGCTGTCCTCCAGATAACAGCCCCACCTTTGATGACATCCTGTCTTCAAGTCCAAGGTCAAGGCTTTTCAGCAGTGTGTGGTATCTGGCCTTTTCAGACTTTGTTATGCCCCACCTGAGTGTCCTTCTCTGCCCCCGCCTTGCTGCAAGTGCAAGATTTTCCTGTATCTCCATTGTGGCTGTTGTGCCATTCATAGGGTCCTGGAATACCCTGCCAAGGTAAGGCGCTCTTTTATGTTCTGGAAGCCCGGTTACATCATTACCATCAATTATAATGCTTCCACTGTCTATAGGCCATACACCTGCAACGGCATTAAGCATTGTAGACTTGCCTGCACCATTGCCTCCTATAACTGTTACGAAATCGCCTTCATCAAGATAAAGAGTCACCCCGTTCAATGCTTTCTTTTCATTAATTGTACCAATATTAAATGTTTTATGAATATTATTAATTTCTAACATATTTATCCCCCAATTTTCCCAATTCTGAATACCAGAACCAGGAAATCATTTTGCCCAACGCCTGTATGTGAAGGCATTGTTACCATTATCAGCTTTTAGCTGCCTTTCTGTATGAATTTTTAGACCTTGCACGCATATAAGGTACTGCAAGGAATATTGCAACTACTATGGCAGAGAACAGTTTCATATCAATAGTAGGAAGCCCAAGCCACAATACAAACTGTATTACTACATAGTAAATAATGCTCCCCACGGCAACAAATGCCAGTTTTGCTGAGAAGTTAAGCCTTTTACCAAATAATGCTTCACCTATAACCTCACCTATAATAACTGACGCAAGCCCTATAACAATAGCGCCACGTCCCATATTTACGTCAAAATTCCCCTGGTACTGTGCCAGTATGCCTCCTGAAAGCCCTACAAGCCCGTTTGAAAATGCAAGTGCAATAACTTTGGCTACAGACGTGTTTATACCCTGCGCACGTGACATATTCTCATTACAGCCCGTTGCCCTTAATGTAAAACCTATTTCTGTACCAAAGAACCAATATAGCAGTGCAATTATTACAACCAGCATTCCAACAACTTTTAATATTGTAAGAGGGTTATCCCTCCCTGAAACTACAAGGTTATACATATCTACACTTACAGCCTGGTTTGCCCTGCCCTGCGCAATATTCAGGTTTACAGAATAAAGTGCAATCTGTGTCAGTATTCCTGAAAGGATTGCAGGTATACCAAAAACCGTATGTAATATACCTGTTACTATACCTGCAAGCATACCTGCAAGACAGGCAATCCCGACCGCCACAACTGGTGGAAAACCTGCAAGTATAAGCATAACTGTAACTGCACCACCTGTTCCAAGTGTACCATCAACTGTAAGGTCTGCAAAATCCAGGATTTTATATGTAAGGAACACGCCTATTGCCATAATCCCCCATATAAGCCCCTGTGCCGCTGAACCTGGAAGTGCACGTATTAAAGCTGTAATATCACGTGCACAAAATACTTGTATTAAATTAAACATTTTTCCTCCGTTCTGCCAGACAGGAAGAATTAATAATCCGGTCCGGCATTAAATATATTCCCAAAAGCATAGTGCATTCCTATATAAATAATTACCCTATACCTGGTTTTTAATATCTTTTATAATAGCTCCTGACATTGGAGGGCATTCTACATTAAGAATTCCACCTTCCAGAGAATATAATCTGGCTTCATCTGAATAGCCGTCCCTGCTTGTTATCATAAGTCTTGCCATATGTGTATTGTCAACCATTCCAAGACGCCATACAGGTATACTTAAATTCCTGGTTTCTTCACTGCTATTGACAATTACAACTATCCTGTCATTTTCATCAAACCTGCCATAACTTATAAGCTGGTATTCACCATTAAGGAAAAGTATTGAGCCAGTCTTTAATACCTGGTAATCCTTGTGTATACGTATAAGCTCCCTGTGGTACTCTATAAGCTCATGGTCTTCATGCCCCCAGGGGTAAGTACGCCTGTTATCAGGGTCAGTCCATCCGCAAAGACCTGCCTCATCACCATAATATATTGTAGGCGCACCCGGCCATGTCATCTGCATCATTACAGCAATACGGAACACCGCTTTGTCAACACCCTCATTTGCCGCCTCTGGTCCTAATGTTGCTGTTCTGCCTACTTTCTTGTTAGTACGTGTAAGGAACCTTGAATGGTCATGGTTTGAAAGCTCATTCATTGCAACCTGTAGTGACTGTGTACTGAACCTTGTCATAAAATTACGCATTGAACCAAAAAATGCATCTGCATTTCCAAGCAGGTCACCACGGTATTCATCACTGTGCTTTTCTACACCTGTAAGAAACCATGTTACAGGCTCCATAAATGCATCATAGTTCATAACAGTGTCCCACTGTCCCCCGCGCAGCCAGTCTGTAGGGTCGCCATAATGCTCTGCAAGTATTATGGCTTCCGGGTTTGCCTCTTTAACATTCTTTCGGAACTCCTGCCAGAAATAATGGTTAAAATCAGGAGAATTTCCAAGGTCTGCTGCCACGTCAAGCCTCCATCCGTCTACATTATATGGAGGTGAAACCCATTTACGTGCAATTCTCATAATATAATTAAAAAGTTCTGGTGATTCCTCATAATTCAGCTTTGGCAGTGTGTCATGCCCCCACCAGCCGTCATAATGTGTATTATATGGCCATTTGTCCTCATAAAATTTAAAAAATGAACGGTAAGGGCTGTCACCTGCAACAAAACCACCCTTTGCATAACCTTCTGCATTTTCATATATGCATTCCCTGTCAAGCCATTTATTAAAAGAACCACAATGGTTAAATACACCATCAAGTATAACTTTCATGCCTCTCTTGTGGACCTCTTCCACAAAATGTGCAAACATTTCATTACTTGCCTCAAGGTTTTCCTTATCAGTTACACGGCAGATATAGCGTGTTGCATCTTTATTCGGGTTCACAGGGTTACATATAACCTCCCCGTTATCCCCACGTTTTAAAAGTTCCCCTTCATCTTTTACAATCTTTCCAAAATGCGGGTCTATATAATCATAATCTTGTATATCATATTTATGGTTAGAAGGTGAAACAAATACAGGGTTTAAATAAATTGCATCAACACCTAGTTTCTGCAGGTAATCAAGCTTCTGCATTACACCAGCAATATCACCACCATAAAATTCCCTTACCCCCATTGCGGCAGGATATTTAAACCAGTCAGTAACTTTCTGTGTACCTTCGCCTATATATATATACTCATCTGTTTCTACATCATTAGTACGGTCTCCGTTGTAAAACCTGTCAACATATATCTGGTAAAATATTGCACCCTTAGCCCAGTCAGGCGTATTATATGAAGGTGTAATAAAGAAATTATAATATGGTTCAATACCACTGCACACACCAACACTGTTATAATAACATACAATCTGCCCGCTGTGGACTTCAAAATAATATTCCACTTTCTCTGTTCCAAGCTGTATTGTACCTTCATAATAATCAAAAAGCCTGTCATTGGAAGTTTTTTCCATAATCTGCCTGTTGTTGTCACAGACGAGGTAAACTTCATCTACATTTTCCCTGGCACTTCTGAAACGTATCCTTACCAGCTCATTCTCACCTGGTTCTGATGGTATTCTGTAAAATGGCGTTCCATCACTGAATAATGCCTGCGGGTTAAAAATCATAGTCAGATTATCTATAAAAAGCTGGGTTTTCATAGCTTTAGACATTTTGTCAAATCTAACATTAAAGTCCATCTTTCCATCTCCTTCCATACGGTATATAGCTCTTTTAAGCACCAGCTATTTCCTTTGCATGGCTTAACAATATATCCTTTTTATTCTGTCCAGGTTCCTCAAGGACTATATCAAGCAGCATGCCCAAAACCCTGCCTATTTCCGGTCCAGGTTTTATACCTGCGCTAATCAAATCATTTCCATTTATATCCAGGTCTTTTATACAAAGAGGTGTTTCTTCCTCTATTATTTCCTTGTATTTTCCAATTACATTTTTAAGGTTCTTAACTTTTTCCTCAAATGTTACAGGGTTTTGTGCAAGTATATCCGCATACTGTACAAGAAACAGCATTTCCATAATATCCCTGCCTATTTTTGAAACTGCCCTCCTCACAGCACGTTTCACTGGAACAATCCTGTAATCATGGTACTTTATAAGCCTTTTCACAACCGAAACCGTATTATTATCAAATGAAAGTCTTTTTAAAATACCTTCTGCCATTTCTTCACCCTTCTGTGGATGGCCATAAAAATGCCCTGTACCATTTTCATCAACTGTCATAACTTCTGGCTTGGCAACATCATGTAAAAGCATTACTATACATAACATAAGCTTGTGCTTTTTATCAATCCCTGTTCTAAGTTTTTCTGTCTGTTCCAGCACACCTTCAGGGACAAAACTTACATGGTTCCTTATACTGTTACCATCCTCCCTTAAAAAACAGCCCATAATTTCCACACTACGCACAGAGTGCTCACCAACAGTATATATATGATGCGGGTTATATTGTACAGTTTCCATCATTTTATCAAATTCTGGCAGAAAAACCTTTGTCATTCCAGTATTATATGCTTCACGTATCTTCCCTGGATACTTTGATACAAGAAGCTTGGAGAGTTCCGTCCTTATTCTTTCTGCACTAATCTTTTTAAGGTTCTCTGCTCTTTCCGTAGCCGCCTGCCTTGTATTTTCTTCGATAGTAAACCCAAGCTGGCCCGAAAACCTTACTGCCCTTAACATCCTGAGTGCATCTTCATCAAACCTGCTGCCAGGATTGCCTACGCAGCGTATTATCCCGTCTTTTAAATCTTTAACACCATTAAATTCATCTATAAGCCCGCTTTTGTTATTATATGCCATCGCATTAACTGTAAAATCCCTTCGTCCAAGGTCAAGCCGCAGGTTACTTGTAAACTCAACATTTTCAGGATGCCTTCCATCTTCATATTTCCCATCTATCCTATAAGTAGTCACTTCATATCCAGTACCACCAATCATAACTGTAACAGTACCATGCTTAATTCCTGTGTCAACTGTCCTCCGGAAACATGATTTTATAAATAAGGGCTCTGCTGAGGTTGTTATATCCCAGTCTAAAGGTTCCCTTCCAAGCAGTGTATCCCTTACGCATCCGCCAACTGCATATGCTTCATAGCCTGCTTCTTCCAGTCTGTTAATAATATATGAAACATCCCCAGGTAATATAATTTCCATAATAAATCCCCTTGCTGCTTACGCAGCATAAATGGTTTTCTCTCTGCTATACCATAAATAGCATATCTTAGACATGATAACATAAAATTACCAGCAATGCAAACCAGCTGCCCAAAAATAAATCTCCCATAAAACCAATTATGGGAGATATTATAAAATATAATAATTAATATAACTGTGCAATATAGCATATTTATACAAGCTGTTCCAGCCGCCACTTCTGTTAAGCTTAGTCCTGTTAATCCATCCCTTCATAAAAGAATTGAAATTCCTGCTATTTCTTATAAAGGAGAAAACAGAAAGCTGCCATAACTACAGATATTTCTTTAACAGTTCTGCTTTATCTGTCTTTTCCCATGACAAATCAAGGTCATTGCGGCCAAAATGCCCATAGGCCGCTGTCTGCCTGTAAACAGGCCTGCGCAAATCAAGCATTTTAATTATTCCTGCTGGACGCAGGTCAAAGTTGTCACGTATTATGCCAACAAGCTCTTCATCACTAAGTTTACCTGTGCCAAATGTATCTGCCATTACAGATGTAGGCTGTGCAACACCTATAGCATATGAAAGCTGTATCTCACATTTATCTGCAAGCCCTGCTGCTACAATATTTTTTGCAACATATCTCGCTGCATAAGCAGCTGAACGGTCAACCTTTGTACAGTCTTTTCCAGAAAATGCCCCGCCGCCGTGACGTGCATAACCACCATATGTATCTACTATAATCTTACGTCCTGTAAGCCCGCTGTCACCATTTGGCCCCCCTATAACGAATCTGCCTGTTGGGTTAATAAAATATTTTGTTTTTTCATCTGCAAGTTCCGCTGGAAGTACAGGGTCAATTACATATTTGCGTATATCTTTATGTATCTGTTCCTGTGTTACTTCCTCTGAATGCTGTGATGAAATAACTACAGTATCAATATGTACAGGTTTGCCCTTTTCATCATATTCAACCGTAACCTGGCTTTTCCCATCTGGACGGAGATAGCTTAAAGTCCCGTCTTTCCTGGTTTCTGTAAGTTTGTGTGCAAGTTTATGCGCAAGCGATATTGGATATGGCATGTACTCTTCTGTCTCATTTGTTGCAAAACCAAACATCATTCCCTGGTCACCTGCACCAATAGCATCAATTTCTGCATCACTCATCTGGTTTTCCTTAGCCTCTAGTGCTTTGTCAACTCCCATTGCAATATCAGCAGACTGCTGGTCAAGCAGTATATTCACTTTGCATGTATCACAGTTAAACCCTTTCTCATCACTGTCATAACCAGTTTCACGTATTGTCTCACGTGCAATTTTTTCATAATCTACTTGTGCTTTAGTAGTAATCTCACCCATTACCATTACATAGTCTGTAGTAATAACTGTTTCACAAGCTACGCGGCTCATTGGGTCTTGTGCCATAAGCGCATCTAAAACTGCATCAGAAATATTGTCACATATTTTATCAGGATGCCCTTCTGTAACTGATTCGGATGTAAATAATCTTCTCTCCATATTATACCTCTTTTCATCTGCCACCTGTTTATATAATACCTGCGGGCAGTAAGCCAGGTATTACTTTAACTTGTCTTTGTTATACTTGTGTTGTATGTTTTATAGTACATAATTTCCTGCAAAATAAAAAATAAGCCCACAATAATGCGGACTTGATATAACAACTCCTCTTATTGTTCGGTTGCCCGCTCAGATTAGCACCTTCCTTTTTAGGGGGTTGCCGTGGTTTCACAGAGCCTTAACTCTCCGCCACTCTTAATAAGAGACTTTTACAATATTCTTTTAATATATAAATACTATATATCTATTCCTGGTATATGTCAAGCATATTTTTTAACAATCTGCGTCCATCTGCCAGCACAGGATAACTGGAAATAGTGTGAAAAATGATTCTAAGACAGCATTTTTCATTACTATTTGTGCCGTGCAAAGCACGGCATGGGGATTTTTATGAAACGGACGCGGCTGTATTATATTATTATTGCCTGTGCCTGCTAAATAAGATATAATACATATTGCCAGTACAATATAACCTGCTAATTAAAAAATCCTAAGTAGATTATACTATAATACCTTTTTTATTTTAAACAAAATACAAAATAATTAAAAATGGGGAATATTTATGAAAGCAGCAATTATAGAAGACGATGAAATCCATGCAGATTTACTCGAAAAATACCTTCTTGAATGGAGCAGTAATAAAAATATTATTATTGAAATAAACAAATATCCAGATGCAGAAAATTTTTTATTTGAATGGGAACCAGGGCTTGGTTTTGATGTACTTTTTATTGATATCCAGATGCAGAAAATGAATGGCGTGGAAATGGCCAGGACAGTCAGAAAAAAAGACAATATAGTTAATATAATTTTTACTACAGGAATTACTGGTTATATGGAAGAAGGCTATGATGTTGAGGCTATGCACTATCTTGTCAAACCAGTTAATAAAAGTAAAATATATGTATGTATGGATAAAATCTTTAATAGGAAAAAAGAAAACAGCTTTATACTTGTACATTCCAAAGATGAAGTGCATAAAATCATGACAAACCAGATTAATTACATTGAAGCCAGGGGGCATGGATGCATTATTGAATTGTTTTCAAAAGAAAATGGCATTAAAAACACAAAACTTCTTGAAGTATCAGAAAGCATTTCGGAATTAGAAACTATTGTCAAAGCGAAAAATTTTACCAGGTGCCACCGTTCATATCTATGTTCAATACCAAATATACACCATATTGGAAAAACAGAAGTAACATTTGATACAGGCAGCCATATTCCTGTAAGCAGACGGCTTCACAAAGATGTAAACCAGGCATTTATAAAATATTTTTCTAAAATAAACAAACTATAAGTTTTAATATTATATATTACTCTGATATAAAAATTCCCAGGTCTGTGGAAAGCCCTGGGAATTTTACTGCCTACATTTTAACCTTTGCTATATTTGAAAAGGCACTATAATATTTTTTCCCGTTTTTCTTAATAAATGTTTTTACTTTAAGACAGCAGGTTTTCTTCTTGCTATTATACCTTAACTTAAAAGAAGCATTATATTTTTTTATAGAACTTTCTGTAAGTTCCAGGCGTTTATACTTTTTATTATTGTTTTTAATGTAAATAGCAATATCTGTGCCACTGTATTTTTTTAAATCCAGTTGTATATACCTTACCTTACTTGCCGTCTTTCCACTAGAAGCCTTAATCTCTGGCTTAATAAGATACAATGTCTTTATACTTTGTATACTGCTGTACCTGCCAGGATATTTTATCTTTCCATATAGTTTATATGCACATATACGGTAATAATATTTTTTATTTGGAGAAACTTTTTTATCAGTGTAAAAGTTCTTTGAAGGATTTTTTATTGTATGTATTTTCACATAATTTTTATTACGTTTTACCGAACGGTAAATAATATACCCTGATGCATCCTGGTTTTTATTCCATTTTAATTTTACATGGTTATTTTTGTCAAGGTTTAATGAAAAAGAATAAATTTCCATCTGTTTATGTATATTATTTATATTTGTATCT
>JAAWKM010000143.1 GCA_022797375.1 Lachnospiraceae bacterium | reverse complement strand
ACATTACTTATTTGAGATACTTTGCTGGTGATATGCTGTTTTATTCCACTACATACCATTATGAAGAAAAATATATTTCGTCCCTGTCATACCCCCAGCTTGAGCCTGCCAGGGATAAAACCTATAAAATTACCAGGGAAAGTATTACACAGCCAGACAGCACAGAATATACACCGCAGGAAAACCAGGAAGAAAAACTGTCAGACAAATATGACTGGGACAGCGCAAAAATTACGAATGATTACGATAAAGTAAACATACCAGATTTGGGTATTGGTCCGGTTTTGCAGAATGAAAACTATATTTTCTACCCTGAAGACGGCTGCAAGATTATAAGAATAAATAAAAAAGACAAAACAGTAAAGCTTGTATGCAGGTTTGACCCTGCCAAAAAGAAACACAGTATAACAGACATACATTTCTGCCTGTCAGACAGCAGGCTGTTCACCTCATATGACGGCAGCATATACTCCTGTGACTTTGACGGGGAGAATTTCCATAAAATACTATCACGTAAAAAACTAAAAAAACTGACCGGACTGGCTAATGTATATGCAATGCGTTTCCATAAAGGAAGCCTGTACCTGCCGTCTTCTTGGTGGTCCATATACAGGCTGGACCTGGAAACAAAAAAAGCCACAGAAACACCAGATGATTATAACATCGTTGCCGGATGCTTATGTGGCAATACGTTGTATTATACAGAATATTTCTACGATTCCCTCTACAGGGTAGATATACATACAGGCAGGCGTGCCCTTATTGCAGATACAGCCAGTTATGCAGTTACAGAATCAGAAGGGAAACCCTGCTACCTGGAATACTGGTGGTCAAGGGAAAAAGCTGCCATATATATGTACTGCAAAGGAAAAAAGGATAAAAAAATATGGGAGTCTGGTCTTACAGTTACAGAAGCATACTGTACCCCAGGCAAAATTGCCATGCGTTATTGCAGCAACAGCAGCCAGAAGTATGGTTTCCGTGACAATAATGTACTTATATATGATATAAAGACATCTATCATCACTAAAATAGAAAATATACCAGACTTCTACTCTCTTGTGGGTCTGTCTGGTGACATGCTGTTTTACACAAAAAACTGGGACGATAAATATCTCTCATACCTGGCGTATTAACACCATACCTGAAACAGCATTTACAGACAATAAATTATCTTTTAGTAACAAATGAAAGGATTTTTTATGAATAAAATATTTGAAGAATATGCTATACAGTTAAAAAACCAAAAACTATTTGAAATGGAAAAAATATACCAGGAACATTTTTCTGAATTTGTACCTTTTTTCCAGAAACACTTCCAGGAAATTTGTAAAAATATTCTAACACTTCAAAAAAATGGTACACTTGAAGAAATATCTTATCTGGAATATACTCTTCTGTATACAAACATGCTTGAAAAAAAGGAAACTGCCGAAGTGCGTGTTTATGATGACAACTGGTACTTTGGACATAAACAGAAGATTGTTGGCTTATTTGATTTCTCTGCTTTATTTACTAAATACCATGAACTTGAATCAGAACTTATGGCGTACCGCAAAAGGTTTGCAGATGAAACCAGTTCACAGGAAGTACAGTCTTTTCTGTTTTCGTGTATAAGACCCTTTTATTGTTATATTATATCAATCTTCCGCTATTCAATACTGCCATGTATTAGCAAAGAACCATTCTTATCCATACAGCGTGCAGATAAATTTGAGATAAACATTGGCGAATACATGGGCTATACGGAAGCGGTATATAAAGAAAACCATAACCGCACTTCTGAAGATTCACTTGCATGGTTTTCATTACGCCGCGAATTTGAATATGCTTTTGAAGATTTCTCTGGTCTGGATTTCTCTGGGGCAGACCTTTCAGAAATTGACCTGCGTTATTCTGATTTGCGTAATACAAAACTTTCTGGTACAGATTTCCAGGATTCAATGCTTTTTGGCACACGTTTCTGTAATGCAGTTATGAAAGATGCTGACCTGCGTTACTGTCTTGTACATGAAGCAGATTTTACTGGGGCAGACCTTACAGGCGCTAAATTTACCGCTGCCCAGGCACATGCCGGTGTACCAAACCATAATAAATGGATTATTACAGGCTACCAGCGTGTCAGCTTCCGTAACGCCTGCCTTAAAAAAGCAGATTTCCAAAGAACACGCATATGGGATGCAGATTTTACAGGTGCTGTTATGGATGGCGCACTCTTCCAGCAAAGCCAGCTTCCATACTTTGAACTTTCACCAGAACAAATGAAAGCTATAAATATTGTTAACTGATTTACATATACAAAATACAGAAACGAGGTAAAACATGGACTATTTTTTATTAAAGCAAACAGGTACAGTTTCTATTCCTAAGCAAAAGGAACATAACCAGAAAGAACCATCTGCCAGAATTATGGAAAATGTTTCTTATCTGGATAAATTTGATTATATTGCATCAGAAGCACTCTTTAGTGACAGGATAAAACTTCTCTTAGAACAATACCTTATTGAACAGGACTGGCAGCCTTGTGTATTTATAGAACCATCAAGACAAAAGCAAAAAACCTTCTGGTTTCTCCCACCACTTGCCAGTTCTTTAGATAATATAGTTTTTGCCTCTAATGGCATACCATGTTCTATTACAATAAATGAAAAAGAAGGTTACAGAAAATCCTCTGGAATTTTCTATATCCCTAACCCAAAAGGAACACCCTTTGTTATTGTACACATGTCCATTGCAGAAAGCATATTACGGCGGGGGTTTTGCGGACTGGGATTTAAACGTCTCTCTATGGATATATAAACATTTTTGCATATTGTTATAGAAACAATAATATAATAAATCCTGCCTGGATTAAAATATATAAGGCAGGATTTATTCACTGGTTACTGTTTACATTTAATTAATAAACATTATATTTTTTTAAATATATTAAGTATTTAAAGAATAATAAAAAGTAACATTTATTTAAATTGAAAAAATCATTTTTTCCTGGATACTTCCAATATATTGTACATTTATCCATACTGGAATTAATGAGGGTATCCATTATTCTATAAAATATTTAATAATCCTTTTTTAACTCTGGTATATAACACTCATATAAAATGATATTTAAAAATTTATACAAATTTTTAAATATTTCTTAAAGATTCCTATTTATTTACAATAAACATATTTTTTAAATATTATTTTTATGTTCAAAACTCTATATATTGCATGATTTATAAAATTATTTTCAGAATTCATTCTATTTCTTCAGCTTCATAACATTCTCCCACCAGACAATCAAGCATAGTTTCAACATTATAACCTGCTTTTTCTAAATATCCATTCGTATAACAATAAAATGTATTCTCATTAGTCATTAATACTGTTAAATTGTCTCTGCATGTAATTCCAACTGGATACATCATTCCATTAATACCATATTCCTCAAGCATATCTTCAAAATAACTCTTATCTAAATTATAACCTATTGCTTTATCTGGAATAAATTCCAAATCCTCTTTTCTATCGTTGCTATCAAAAACCAATAATCCATATACACTAAGAAATTCCTGCACGTTTTCTGGCATTATAATCCCAGCTTTTAAATATTTTTCCTTAAAACTTGAAATATCTATTTTTCTTTTCCTGGTCCATCCTGCTTCCAATAATCTCTTTTCAGTTATTTTTTCCATCATTCTCTCCTTATATATAAAAATTATTTTATTAAATAAAAATTTATCAATGTATTATTTTATAATAATTTATTAGTTTTAAATTATATCAACATTAACACTTATATAATTCTTGATATTTTAATTTTAGATTTTTACTTTATAACCTTTATTAATTTACTTTTTATTTTTGGAAAGTGACACCCTTTAAAAGTTATTTTACAATTTCGGCATGGTGGAGCATACTCTCCATTTTTAAAAACTTTAGTATTAATAAAAATTTTCTTTAAAGATGCACCATTTTGTAAAGCATTATTTGCTGAATATACTTCTGCACAGTTATCTACACTCCATTTCTCAAAACTCATTCTACTAGCATAATCATTATTTTTTGAATTTTTAGCTAAATCTTTTGTATAATCAATTCTTTGCTGTAAATCTGGATGTATTCTCTGTTTTGAAGGATTAAACTTATTAGCTCCATTATAACCAAAATATATATTTCCATTATTTAAATCAACTGTTGCACTAATTTTTGCAGGATTGAACTTTCCTCCTCCTGGTTTCGTAATACCACCTTGTTTTATATACGCAATTTGTCTGTCAAGTGCTTCATTACTTATATTTTCAGCAACATCTATCCAATATTCATCATATCTTGCAATTTCTTCTGGTGTCATTAGATCCCTTAAACTCGAAATACTATTTTCAGCATGTGTAAGTGGCTGTATATATCCCAAGTGTTTAGATATCTTTTTATATTTTTTCCCTTTAAAAGATTATATCCTGGACTAAAATTCTCCAGTTTTCAAATAATTTTATTTATAAACTCATAAATGCTTCTTCAAGACTTTCCATATAACAATCATATTCTAAATTTCCACCTTTAGTATATGATAATATTTTTTAATCATAATTTGCATATTCTATAAGAAATTTCTTTTCCTTGTCTGTTAAATTTGTATTTAATTTATACACAACTCATTATTCTGCTTTGTTTTATATAAAACCATAATCAAATTCTATATCATATAATTCTACCCAATTAACAGATGTAGGAATTTTTTTTGTCCTAATAAATTGTTCTACTATTTTATATGCTACTTCACGGTTTACATAACTACATGTCGGAATTTTCATTGGCTCTCCTCCTACTAAATGTTCTATAGTATCTATTTTAATACTTTCATTAAATATAACCAAATAATCAGGATGCCTCATTATAAAAAAACCATATGGCTCATCATAAAAAAATATCAGCCATTCATCACATCCTTCAACTTCAAAACATGAATCCCCACTTCCTTGTTTCCAATAATCATTTTCTTTATTAAAAAATATATCCTTTATAAATGCCTCATCTGGATTTTCAACCGGTTCTCCTACTGGTCCATTATATATTACCATACTCCATCTCCTATTCTGTTGCTTTTATTATAATTGGTTTTCTTGAATTTCCACTAAATACTTTTAGTTCTTTAACGCCTATCCGTTTTAATAATGCTGGTAATTCTCCACGACATATATTACATGTTTTCCTGTCAACATACATTGTAACTTTTTCAGGTAAAGTTCCTTGCCTTTCATATGCCCTTATTAATGAATGTGCTTCAGCATGTGTAAGAGATTGTGCACATCCCAAATGTTTAGGTATTTTCTTTTTTGGAGGAACCCATTCTATTTCCTTCAGCCATTTTCGTCTTAACTCTATAGACGCTGCATGAGATTCTTTTGTAATAGTTGAATTTACACCAAAGTAAGTTTTTCTATTTATAACAACATATGCAACTGTATCACCAGAGTCTTCAGAATATGCTTTTAATCCTGCTTTTTTTCTAAAACTTTCAATTTTTTTATATCCCTCTATGATATCTTCATCTGATATTCCCAATCCTTTATGTTCAATTTTTTCATCATTATGTACATATCCTCTTATTTTTCCAACAAAATATGATGTCCAATCTTTCACATGAAAATTATACACAATTACTGGTTCTTCATGCCTTGTTTTTTCAACTTTTGTTATATATGCAAAGCCATTCATTGTATTTATGGTATCACCCACACGCAGGTTAATTGCTGTTACCCATCCTTGTTCCTGTACATAAACTGGATGATACGCAGTAATTCTAAATTCTTCTTTACCATCTACCCAGACATGGTAAATTGTATTTGCTGTTGTACAAAATACTTCTTCTACTTCTTTAAGACCTGTTTCTCCTGTTTCTTCATTTCTGGAATATACTTCGTCACCTTTTTGTATTTCCTTAATAAACTTATATCCTTGGTTTGTATAAACCAAAGTATCACCAGTAAAACACTTTCCATTTACACACCCTTTTTTCTGGTCTTTCTTTATAGCATTTATTGCATCTTCTTGTGGATAAAGTTTCCCTTTTTTCTTTACTTTTGCCTTTTTGGGTCTTGATGCACCTGTCTTTGCCTTTCCACGTAATCCTGAAAGCGCTTTTTTTATCCCTTTTGCTTTTTTCAGGGCATTTATGTTCTTCATCCCCTTTAAACCTTTTAAACCACCCTTTACAGCATTTACTGATTTTTTTGCTAATGCTACTGTATCACCAATTCCAGGAATTGCTGATACCAGGCTTAGTCCTGCATTCAAATAGTCGCCCTCAGCAGCATAAAGCCCTGCATTTGCCAGGTCTGCTACTGCACCTATGCCTGGTATAAACCCAGCTACATCCAGTACCCCATGTATAACATCAGAATGTTCTTTTACAAAAGATGATATACCACTTAAAAACCCCATGTCTGTAATCCCCTTTTCTCTATTATTGCTATGACTAAAATATAATTTTTTTAATGTAAATTAAACATTCCAATAAAACTAACCAATTCTTAATTACTACCATTGTCCAGTCATGACAATATTAACACAAAAAACTACATATTTCTACATTTGAAACACTTAATTACACTTTTATGTGTTAAATGGTCAATAATGCTCCATATACCATATTTTTTATATATATTACAGAATAAAAATGTATAATTTATATAAAATATAGTATATTTAAGAAATATTCTGTAATACATTCTTCAAAAACTTCCAGTTTGTTGCTATGCTGGTAAAAATTGTATAATTATTTAGATTATATATAGAAAGGTACAGGGGTATTATGGAACAGGAAATCCAGTATTATAAAGAAATGGGAAGGCGCATAAAAACAAGAAGAAAAGAATTCCGCATGAAACAAAATGAACTTGCAGAAAGGCTTGGTATATCTAACAACCATATGTCCTCAATCGAAAACGGAAGAGAAAAGCCAAGTCTGGATACATTAATTTCAATATGTAATGAATTAAACACTACACCTGATTATTTTCTCCTTGGAAATATACATGCAAATAATGTACCAAAAGATATTATTGACGGACTACGCCTTTGTAGCGAAGAAGATATAGACCTTATACGGCAGTTCCTGGAAATCTTTATAAAGAGAAACAGTAAAAGATGGAACGAAGATAATTTTGGGTAAGAATGTATTTTTATAATATATAGTCCTTCTTATCTATATTTTTTATTATTTTTGTGTCAAATTACCTAATTACATTTTTATATTTAAAATGGTCAATTATTAGTAATTTATATCTATTTTTATATGCTATACAGAATAAAAATGTATAATTTATATAAAATCTATACTTGAATTTTTTATTTCTATAATATAGTATGATTAAAATGTCTATTATTTATATTTATAAGGAGGAATACATATATGCGTATCTTAATCTGTGATGATGACACTTCTATTTCTCTATTAATCAGCCAGTATATACAGGAATTTTTTACAAAAAGTAAATTAGCATGTCCAGAAATCCTGTGTTATACAAACGGTGAAGAACTCCTTTCTGACAACGGTGAAAAAAGCATTGTATTCCTTGATATAGAAATGCCAGGGTTAAGTGGCATATATACTGGCAGGAAACTTAAACAGGCAGACAACAATGTAATCATATTCATAATAACATCTTACATGGAATACCTTGACGAAGCAATGCAGTTCCATGTATTCCGTTATCTTTCCAAACCGCTGGACAAAAAAAGGGTTCTAAGAAATCTTAAAGATGCCTTGCTGTTATATAACTCCTCTGTTGAAAAAATTCCTGTTGAAACAAAAGACAGGATATATACCATACGTTCATCAGACATCATATCTATTGAATCTTCTGGTAACAAATCTGTTGTACATACAACTGGCATCAATTATATGTCTATAGACAATATACAGCACTGGGCGAAGAAACTGGACATGCCCTGCTTTTTCGCCTCACACAGAAGTTTTATTGTAAACATGGAACATGTGTCAGATTTTGGCCACACAACAATCAGCTTGTGCAACGGACGGTTCACTGCATACCTGGCACGCAGAAAATATACAAAATTTAAAGAAGCATATTTTTTATACTTAGAAAGCACAAGGTGACTTAATAATGGAAAAAACAGTATTCTTTATAACTGCTTATATCTCTGAAGCTTTTATTTTATGGCATTACTGCTGCTGCATGTTTACTCCTGTATATTCCAGGAAAACTGAAGGTGTGTGCCTGGCTGTTTCATATATCATTCTATTTATTATGTCATTTGCCGGAATTACATGGGTTAATACCGCCTTCTTTACATTGTTTAATTTTATTTTTATCCTTGTGCTGTACAATGAAGCGTGGCACTCTGCTATTTTTAATTCACTAGTTATAACCATATCAATGAACTTCAGTGAACTGGCTGTTATAAGCTGCGGCGGACTGGCACCAACATTTTTCACAGAACAGCTCTATACAAGAAATATGCTGGTATTAACAGTTTCAAGCAAGTTGTTGTATTTTATCGTGCTTCTGGCTGCCATGTATATATTAAAAAAATTTACAAAAAATGATATAAAACCAGACAAGAGGACATTCCTGCTTAATATTGTGCCAGTTATTTCACTGTTTATTGTTATAATCCTGATAACAGCATGCCTTTCATTCCCACTTCCACGTACATTTGGCTATATGGTTTCTGTTATTACTGTCCTCCTGCTTGCAATAAACCTCCTTGTTTTTTATATTTATAATTATATACAAAATAAAAATTATGAGTTTACTAAACTCCAGATGCAGATGCAAAAGGAAAACAATTACTCAGAATATTACAATATGCTTTTAAAACAGGACGAAAACCAGAAAATACTTATACATGATATTAAAAAACATTTTATATCAATATCTGAGCTGAATAAAAACGGTGAGAAAGAAAAAATTGCTGAATATATCAGAAGCATTATAAATTCCCCTGGTTTACATGGCTCTATACAAATGTGCGGAAACGGGCTTTTAAATTCAATCCTCTGCCGTTATGCCAGTATTTGTAATGAAAATGGTGTAATTCTGTATACAGATATAAGGACAGGGCTTCTTGAATTTATGGCA
>JAAWKM010000142.1 GCA_022797375.1 Lachnospiraceae bacterium | reverse complement strand
TCCAAGGCCACCTGGTCGTTTCGGGACCGGGCGGTGTGGAGGCGCTTGCCGGCCTCAGGATTTTTAAAATGTACTAACCCTGATTGCAGTTCAAATGAAAGATATAGCATTAGTGACATTGGATTTGATGCTATTGATTTAGATTACTTGGCTGATATATCTCTTAGGAAGAGAGAGAAGATGAGTTTGGATGAAGAGGAAGTAAAAGAAATATTTGAATGTCCAGACTGCGGTGAGTTTATGTCAGTTGTTCTTCCATACGATGCTTTTGCAGAAATATATGAGAAAGCACGTTCTTATGAGAGTGATGATGAGGAAGAAGAGGACGAGGAAGAAGAGGAAGACGAAGATCTATATTTCTAATATCCAGAACTGATTTTATATAAACAAAACCAAGAAAGAGAGGAATAGTTATGGCAAATAATAAGTTACATGATAGTCTTAGGAAACACTACCCTAGTATATCAGAAGAGTCTTTGAATAAAATTTTCGTACAATCCGAAGAGCTTATAACCTCGGTTGTAGAAGCAGCAGGAGAACTCCAGAATGAAGAAGATAAGTCCAAATTAATAGGGAGCATATCCATGATGATTGAAATAGGGTTATGGGAAACTATAACAGGTTACTATCCAGGCTGCTAAACATTAAACATCTAATTTTTATTTAAACAAAAAAGAGAGGAAAATAGTTATGAAATATTTATATATAGCACCAAAATTTATCACTGTCGCTAAATCATTTACCGAAGAAGATATTGATAATTCAAGACAAGAAGAACATATCAAGTGTATTTTAAAAGATATGAAAAAGTTTATTGAAAAAGAAGCAAAGTTAATTTCCATTAATGGATTCAATGGCAGAGCAAATGAATTATTTGATATTGAGCAATTATGTAAGGAATATGGTGATAGAGATGATGATACTGTTATTTGTGTTCCATCTCCAGGGAAGAATCCCACTTCTTTTTACGGTGATATTACTGGTATGCTTGAATCCATTGGGTTTGTTACCAGTAAATACCAGTTACCTGACCAGTCACAGACAGTTATGATTTACTCAAATAAGATGGGTAAAATACTAACAGAAAGCGAGGAGGGTGAATTAGCTATGAAACAGGAAGATATAAATAAAATTAATAATGAAAATAGAAGATATCAAAAGATAAGCAATGGAAAAACAAGTCAATGGGTACTTACTGATGAAGAAAAAGTAATTTATGCTTTAAATGATATAGAAAAAGATGAGGATTATGCAGGAGTTGTATACTGTGATGCACCAGATACACCAAGTTGCAAGTTAAGCTTTAATAAAGTTACTGTGCAGGAGTTGCACGATATGATAAAAGGCAAGGGTAAAAAACATTATTGCTGTCTTAAATGTGGGAAACCTATGCGCTTTGCTATGCGTCCAGATGCATTCCAGAAACTGGCAAGGTTTGATAAAGAATCGAGAAAAGATATAAACCCACTTACAGGGGAAGTATTTTACCACCAATAGAATATATTAAAAACAAAGAAAGAGAGGATAAGACTATGAAATACGAAACTTATAATGTCACTATACCTGTAAGAAAAGGTGATGTAATAACAGAGCTAACAAGGGCAATTGCAATGTCTGAAATAAATGCTACAATAATAAAAATTCCAAAGACTGTAATGGATATTAAGGAGAGGAGATCTGTTATTAGAGATATTTGTGATAAATATAAAGATGGTGACTATCTTATCTGTATAGATGTGTCATATGATGAAGAAGACCCAGCAAGCAAGATAAACAAAAATGATATTGAAATGCTTGAAGAGTTAGGATTTGAACCTACAAATGAAATTAATCATTGTGGTACAATGGCATTTATTTATAATAATCATATACGTAAAGTGATTAGGAAAAACTGGTGGTAATAAACAGAAATGGAGGAAATAGTTATGGCTATGAATATAAGTTTTATCACAAAATATTTTAGCAGAGAAGTATTTAAGGAAAGTGCAAAGAGGTATACTGAAATACAGAGTTCTTAAAGTGTATTGAATCGGGATGTTGTAATAGTTTTTATGAAAATACTTTATCAATAATTAATTTAGATTAATTAACCTATATAGCATATAGGGGTGAATATGAGAACACTATATCATATATTCAATGCCCATGTTGGAAGAAGACTATGGCAGTTATTATTAATATATTTTATTTTTTAATAAGCCTGCTTTCCGATAATATAAATTCCTCAACGGCTAGCCTTGGTATTTTCCATGAATTTCCAATACGGAAAGCTTTAATTTTTTTACTGTTTAATAATTCATATGCTTTGCTACGCCCGATTAAAAGGATATCACATAGCTCTTCTATGCTTATTAAATCTGTAGTTTCATTATACATTGTTATTATCTCCTTTTTAGTATTATTAATTTTTACAGATATGTTTAAAATAAATTATTAAAAAAAATCTAACAAAGCATTAAATAATAAAAAATAACTAAATATAATACAAAAAAATAAACAAAAGAAATAAAAATTATATAATAATAAAGTATAATAAAATGTAATACATTATCATTACTTGTTAATATACCACAAGGTATAGTTTATTACTATACCTTGTGGTATAAATTATTTATTCTTTAATAATAATAATTAAATATATTAGTTTAAATATACAATAATTATAGCTATTAAAATATGCAAACTATAATTATTTTTAATATATATTAAAAATAATTAAAATATTATATATAATTTATTTTTAATAAGCAGCATATATGCAAGGAGGGGAAATATCTGTGAATACAATTATTCCAT
Source organism: Lachnospiraceae bacterium (assembly GCA_022797375.1). Taxonomy (GTDB): domain Bacteria; phylum Bacillota; class Clostridia; order Lachnospirales; family Lachnospiraceae; genus Butyribacter. The sequence continues at coordinate 6,318 of JAAWKM010000142.1, read as the reverse complement.
CAAAAAGAAAAAATGAAACAATCACCATACGGTGCACAAGCCATGAAAAGGATGTTATAAAAGAAAAAGCGAATAAACATGGAAAAACTGTGAGCGCATACCTTACAGATGCAGGAATGGCAGGAAGGGAAAGGCACATGAGCAAAGACAGGAGGATGGCAAGAAACCTTGTAGAGTTTATACAATGTTTAGATGACTGTTATGGATATATACATTCAGGAAATATTGAAACAGAAGTTTTAGAAGTAATGTTTAACAGGATAATGGAAGGAGCAGGTAAATTATGGGAAAACTTATAAACATAAAAGGACGTTATGATAATGCTGATGTTGTAGGAAATGTAATAAGGTATATTACAAGGACACGTGCTAATGAAACACGTTTTAATGAACTAAGGGGATATGGAGGGGCAGGGGTTGGAAATTATGACAGCCCAGAAGTAATGGAACAGAGGTTTAATACTATACAGAAACTTTATGGGATAAATTACAGGAAAGGAAGAAGGATATTCCATGAGGTTTTTTCAATTACAGACAGCGAGTTTGAAAATATTGGTTCTGATATGGGGATAGTAAACCAGGTAGCTTTAGAAATGTGCAGGGAATACTTTAATGAAGGTTTCCAGGTTGTTTATGCAGTACACAGGGAAGAAATAAAGAAGTTACATATACATTTTGCAGTCAATGCAGTAAGCTTTATTACAGGGAAAAAGTTTGATACTTCGGTAGAAGGCAACAGGCACAGGGAACAGAAGTTTAATGAAATAATGAAAAGGTATTATGAACTGGAGGAATTTGATTTTGATGGTATGGCAGATATGGAATAAAACACTATTTGGAATTATATAACAAATAATTGTTATTTTACTATTGATAACCAGTCCTGTTAAAAAAATTTGTAACCATATAAATTTTCAGTTATATATTATATTCCTGTAAATAGCTGGTAGTTTAACTACTGGCTTTTATTTTGCGCATTAATAATAAATAACAGGCACAGGCTTATAAACAAGCCAACAGAAAGGAAGGAATATTATGGCAGCAGAAGTAGAAACTATGTTTTACACAAGGGAGAAACCATGGCACGGGCTGGGGGTATGTGTACAGGAAGCACCTGTATCGGAAGAAGCTTTAAGGGTTGCAGGTCTTAACTGGGAGGTATTGCAGAAACCAGTTTACACAAAAGGCAGCAGGGAATTTATCCCAGGGTACAAGGCAAATGTAAGGAGCACAGACCAGAAAGTGCTTGGCATAGTAACTGACAGGTACAAAGTTGTACAGAATACGGAGGCATTTGCATTCACAGACACCCTGCTTGGGAACGGTGTCAGGTATGAAACCGCTGGTTCTTTGCAGGGAGGCAGGAGAGTATGGCTTCTTGCAAGGCTTCCAAGGGAGTACATTATTGCAGGTGAGCGCATTTCACCATATCTGGTATTCAGTAATACACATGACGGTTCTGGTGCTGTCAGGGTGGCTGTTACGCCAATAAGGGTTGTATGCAACAATACACTTAATCTTGCATTGCAGACGGCAAGCCGTAGCTGGAGCATGGTACATACAGGTGATATCAAAGGAAAGATTAAAGAAGCAGAAGACACACTTTTTAAGGCGGAAGATTACATGGACAGGCTGGGGACTGAATTTGAACAGCTCCGTAAAAAGAAAATAACTGAACAGCAGCTTACAGAATATATAGAAATCCTGCTGCCAGTTACCGGAGATACTACAAAAACACAGGAAAAAAATATAAACAGGCTACGGGAGGATTTTAAAATGCGTTATTTTGATGCGCCTGATTTACAAGGCACAGGCATGAATGCATACAGGTTTTTAAATGCAGCCAGTGATTTTGCCACACATGCGGCACCGCTACGCCGCACGGCAAATTACAATGAAAACCTGTTTATACGTACTATGGATGGAAACCCTGTAATTGACAGGGCATACCAGCTTGTATGTGCGGCATGATTTATGTGTGGCAGCAGTTAATAAACAGGTTTTGCAGGCTGGACTTACTTAATAAATGAAAGGAGTGTTATTATGTACGAAAAAATACCAACAGCAGGGATAAGCAGGGAAGAATGGCTTAAATTAAGGAAAACAGGCATAGGCGGTTCAGATGCAGGGGCAGTATGCAGGCTTGACCCATACAGAAGCATTACAGGGGTTTTTAAAGACAAAACATGTGGCAGTACAGAAACAAAGGATAATGAAAGCATGAGGCAGGGAAGGGATTTAGAGGATTATGTGGCAGCACGTTTTTCAGAAGCCACAGGGCTTAAAACCCGCCGCTCAAATTTTATGTACAGAAGCCTGGAATACCCATATATGGTTGCAGACGTAGACCGTCTTGTAACGGGTATGGATGCGGGGCTTGAGTGTAAAACTGCAAGTGCTTACAGTGCGGACAAATGGAAAAACGGGAACATACCATTACATTATCTGGTACAATGCTACCATTATATGGCTGTTACAGGAAAAAAGGTATGGTATATAGCGGCAGTAATCCTTGGGAAAGATTTTGTATACCACAGGCTTGAATGGGATGATGCTTTAATTTCACAGCTAAGGGAAACAGAAGGAAGGTTCTGGCATGAAAATATAATAAAAGGCATAATGCCAGAACCAGACGGCTCAAAGGCATGTGATGAAGTACTTGCACAATATTTCCATACTGCAAAAAAAGGAAGTTTTATAGAACTGTCTGGTTTTGATGAGAAGCTTGACAGGAGGGCTGAAATAACAGGGCAGATAGCCGCATTGCAGCAGGAGCAGGCAAAGATTGAGCAGGAACTGAAAAAATATATGGGTGAGAATGAAACAGCTTCAAGCGGCAGGTACAAAGTTTCATGGAGCAATGTTGAAACAGTAAGGCTTGAAACAAAGCGCATACGCATGGAACAGCCACAAATATATGAAGATTATTCCAAAGTGTCAGTTTCGCGCAGGCTGCAGATAAAGGCAGCGTAAAGAAACCATGAAAAAGGCTGTTTCAACAGGCAAATGAAAGGAAGCAGCCTTTTTCTGGTTTGTGTATACAGCTTATATACAGGGGGTGTTTTATATGGAATGTTTAGTACGTCTTTTAAATGCAGATGAAATAGAATGCAGGGTGTCATATATAAATGAAAAGGGGGTAAGCCTGCTTCTTTATAAAAATGCAAGGGCAGACCAGGGGATACTTGACGAAACATTCGGAATTTTTGGATGGAAGAGAAGCCACCAGTGCATCGGGGGCAATTTATACTGTACTGTTGAAGTGTTTAATAAAGAAACTGGGGAATGGGTATCAAAACAGGATGCAGGGAGTGCAGGCAGGTCAGAAACAGAAAAAGAAAAATCCCAGGCATCAGATTCATTCAAGCGTGCATGTTTTAACTGGGGCATAGGCAGGGAACTTTACAGTGCACCATTTATATGGGTTCCTTCCAGCATGGCAGATATACAGAAGCGGGACGGGCATTTATGCTGTAACAGCCGTTTTTCTGTAAAATCAGTAAGCTACAACACAGCCAGGAAAATTTCAGCCCTTACAGTAGTAAATGGAAAAGGGCAGGAGGTTTACAGATATACACCAGAAAACATTGTACAGGATGGCAAGGATAATATGACCGTTTCAAGAAAGCAGATGGAATCATTAGAAACAGAATTAAGGCGTACTGGCGTGACAATGGGTGAAGTTATGGACAGGTACAAAATAAAAGAGCCATCACAGATTTCACCAGGGCTTTACGCCAGGGCAATGAATGCACTTGCAAGGACTAAAAGTGCGGAAACTGCAAGGACAGCATAAATAACAGATATAAAGGGTTTATGCCAGGAAAGGGGATATATATGGATTATAAAGATTTCAGGGGAAAAATATTACTGGAACTGGAAGATTTTTATGGCAAAGATGCTTCTGTAAAAATACATAAAACATATAAAAACAACGATATAGAAAAATATGGGGTACTTATACAGTTTACAGATGGCGGTACAGATGGCATTGTACCATTAATTTACCTTGAAGGGCTGTACAAATATTATACAGATGGAATAATGGATATTGATAGCTGTATGGGTGAAATCATTAACAAAAGGGAAGAGTTTTTAAACCAGCATGAAGAAATAAAAGACATGCCTGCAAAAATTATGGAATGGGAATGTGTAAGAAATAATGTATATCCTGTGCTGCTTCCAGAAAAAAATAATAAAAACCTTCTTAAAGACCTTGTAACAGAAAGACTGCTTGACCTGGCAGTAATTTATATTATACGCGGGAAAGCAGCAGATGGCAGCTTTACAAGCGTTAAAATCAAGAACAGTATGCTTGCGCATTACGGAATAAGCAGGAAAGAGCTGCATATGCAGGCATTGTCCAATGTAAAAAAGGATGGCTACAGCCTTTACAGTTTTACAAAGGTTTTTGGAGGTTTAACAGAAGATGGGGCATTTACAGCCAGCATAAAAGAGACAAAAAGCATTACAGATGGCATTATGTATATAATGACAAACAAGGCAATGTTTTACGGGACAGCAGGCATACTTGACAGCCAGTGGTTATATGAAAATACAGGCGGCACAAGCTGTTATATAATACCATCATCTGTACATGAACTGGTTTTTGTGGCAGACAGCGGGGATATTGACCAGGAAGAACTTGATATGATGGTACTGGAAGCCAACAGCACTGTAACAGCAAATGATGAGAAACTTTCAGACCATTGTTACTATTATGATGCAGAAAGAAAGGAAACCAGAATAAGAAAATAAAAATACTGGTACAAGTTTACCATAATAAAAGAAGGGCGGCATATATATGGAAGAAATAATAAAAATAGTAGTGATAGCAGTACTTACAGCAGTTGCTTCTGCATTGTCAAAAGATGACAGCCAGTAAAAAGGTTAAAATATATGGCATGTTATAATATGCAGGGAATATTCCCAGATACCAGCAGGAATGAACGGGAGTATCCCTGTGTATTTTGATTGTAAAGGCAGGAAGAGGGAAACATTATGATGGTACGTTATGGAAGCAATGCGGCAGAAAAAGAAAGGCTTGGAAGAATAAAGGCAGAGCACGAATTATTCAAACACAGTATATTATCAGGAACAACACAGGAAATTTATGGTTCATGTAAAAAGATATATTTTTATGAAAACATTATAGATATTTCTTATATAATGAACAGATAAACAAAGAATTTATAAATGCTTCTTCTGGAAGCAGCACGGTTATTAAGGAACTGTGGAAAATTTACCTGGAATATGAATACGCCAGGGCTTGCACATGGGAGAAAATAGAAAACCTGCTGCAAGTTTATGTAGAAGGACATGGTTACACCCATAAACCAGAATAAATAAAATAAAAAACTGGCAAATTCATAGGGATTTTGCCAGTTTTTTTTAACCACTGGTAAAAACATGGGTGCAACAGGCAAATATGCAAATAAAAAGATGTATTAAAAATTTGGATAGATGCCTGGCTTTATATTAACTGCTTATCATATTTTTAATAATGGAAGCTCTTGCATATTGCTTAAATTTTGGTTCTCTTTTTTTCTTTCCAGAGTAATTTCCAGATATATAGTCAAGGCTGATAAAATCAGGAATATGCTTGTTTCCAGAAGCTGTTTTCAGTGCTTTAAGACATTCATAATATAATGGAATATCACATTTATTACAATTATTGCTCATAAAGTCTGTTTTAATAATACTGACAGCATTTCTGCCCCATTCCTGGATTATTTTTTCAGTGTCAAACAGCCTTTCTGCATTTTCAGTATTATTAAGGTATACAGCCAGTTTTTTATAGAAATTAATAAATGTGGCTTTATTACTGCTACAGGATTTTGATATTGAGTTCCATAGTGTACAGAAAAAATAATTTTCATACACAGGAAAAGCAATTTCCACCATATAGTCAATAAAATTTTTATACCTGTTTACCAAAAAATAAAATTTTTGGCGGGTATCGACAAAATCTTTACTTTCCATAAATATTAACCCTGAACCAAAGTTTTCAGTAAGTTTAGTAAAAAAATATGTATCTTCAAAATCTTTATCAAAATGTTTTGTAATCATGTCTACAGCAATCTGTAATATATACTTCCTTGTAAATAAATTTGGAAGCTGCAGACAAGAGTTTATTATGTAGTTGTAATCATTTTTGAGAGGGCTGCCTTCTTCTATATTAACAATATTATGATATAAGCAGTTAATAGTAACAGGTGCTAAAATTTTTTCTATTTCATATGCCAGATAAATTCTGTCAGACAAGGATAATTTATGTTTTATTCCATTAGCAGACTCAGATTTAATGGTATCAAATATA
>JAAWKM010000141.1 GCA_022797375.1 Lachnospiraceae bacterium | reverse complement strand
ACTGGACTGCGAAAGCTGTCACTCCACAAAGCCTCAGACAACAGACACTGTTTTTGCAGCGGTCTGTGGAGTGTCCTGTGGAGTGGCTGTGAATAGTAACAACAGTCCAGCCATCGTCAACATTATGTGGACATCATGCTTGCATGAGTGGACACATAATGTTGACGATGGCTGGACTGTTACTATATAATTAAGAATGATTTAAAGTGAAATTTAGCAGAGAGGTTTGCTTATGGAAAAAATACTTATAGTTGAAGATGACAATAATATAAACCAGATGATATATGAGACATTTACAAAAGCAGGTTATAAATGTACAAGTGCATTTTCCGGGACGGAAGCCCTTTTACATGCTGAAAACGGAGAGTTTGGATTAATTATACTTGATTTGATGCTTCCAGGAATGTCTGGTGATGAGGTTTTAAAAAATATAAGAAAAAAGAACAACGTACCTGTTATTGTCCTTTCGGCAAAAGATGAACTTGATACAAAGGTAGATTTGCTCACTCTTGGAGCTAATGACTATATGACAAAGCCATTTGAGCTTAAAGAACTGGAGGCAAGGGCACTTGTACAGCTGCGTGACAATAAAATAGAACATGATAGTGGCATTATTGAATTTAACCAGCTTAAATATGATATACAAAAGAAACAGGTAAGCATTAACGGGGAAAATATACAACTTACTGTACACGAATTGAAAATTATGGAACTGCTTTTGCGCCATCCAGGGCAGGTTTTTTCTAAGAATGAAATTTATGAGTATGCATGGAATGATTATTATATAGGTGAAGATAAGACAATAAATGTGCATATCAGCAATATCAGGCAGAAAATAAAAAAGATCACAGATACTGAATATATAGAGACTGTGTGGGGGCTTGGTTTTAAACTTGCTTCTGTATAAATATTTCTTTAACTTTTCTTTATACTTTTTTGGTGGTTTCTTATATTTGCTGGTGTATTATATATTCATTGAAAGAAAAACAGTTTAGTGCATAAGCACAGAAATGAGGAAAGCTATGGAGTATATATTGAGTACAGAAAATTTGTGTAAACAGTATTCAAAGCACCTTGCAGTAGATAATGTAAGCCTTCATATTAAACGTGGTGAAATATATGGTTTTATTGGAAGGAATGGTGCAGGCAAAACAACATTTATGAAGATGGCATGTGGGCTTGCAACGCCAACAAGCGGTGAAATAGAGCTGTTTGGTGCAAGGGGAAGCGGCATTAATATGCACAGGCAGAGAATTGGTAATCTTATTGAAGAGCCAGGCATTTTTCCAGATATGAATGGAATTAATAACCTGAAATGCAAGTGCTATGCCCTTGGAATTTATAAAAAAGGATATGAGGAATATCTGCTGGAAACAGTAGGGCTTAAAGATGCTGGCAAAAAGAAGGTTAAAAAGTATTCACTGGGCATGAAACAGAGGCTTGGTATCGCAATGGCACTTGTAGGAGGACCAGACCTTCTTATACTGGATGAGCCGATTAACGGGCTTGACCCACAGGGAATTGCAGAAATAAGGGATATGCTGCTTAAGCTGAAAAATGAAAAAAATATGACAATTATGGTTTCAAGCCATATTCTTGAAGAACTTTATAAAGTTGCAGATACATTTGGCATTATAAATAATGGAAAGCTTGTACAGGAAATTTCAAGGGAGGAACTTTCTGCAAAGTGTAATGATTATATTGAGATTATTGTTAATGACAGTGCAAAGGCATGTACTAATATTGAAAAACTTGGATTTAGTGATTATAAAGTAATGGATGATGGTTCTATCCATATTTACAGGGAATTAGACAGGCTTGGAGAAATTAACAGGGAACTTGTAATATCTGGCTGTATAGTAAACTCAATAAAACTTGTGCAGGAAAACCTGGAGAATTATTTCCTTGAATTAACAGGAGGTGTACAGAATGCTTAATCTTATAAGAATGAATTTATTCAAGATGGTACATACAAAAAGTATAATTGTTGTATTTGCCGTATTAATGGTTTTTTCTAATATAAGCAGCTGCTTAACAGCAGATGAAAGCCAGGAGATGGTAAAGGATATACAAAAAGGGGAAGTTACTCTTTATAGCTCTGATGACTTATCTGCCAGTTTTGGAATTTATGTTGATACACCTGTAAGAAGTGACGGGACATTAAAGGAATATGTTTATGTATACTGTTCAGACCTTAACAGCGGGCTTCTGCTTTTATTTATACTTATAGGTGCAGTATTGTTTTTCAGAGGTGATGAAAAGAATGGATTTATTAAAAATATTGCAGGCCAGACAAAACATAAGTATAATATATTGCTTTCAAAACTAGTAGCAGTTGGAGTTTATACATTTGTCTGCATGTTATGCTATATGTTAATAGGATATTTGTCATTTGCTACAGGAGTTGCTTTGGTAGATGGCGGCATTAGTTTTGGTATAGAATACCTGCCAGAAGCAATTAAAATTTTTGCACTGCAGTATCTTCTTTATATGGCATTTATAAGCGGGCTCTTGTTAATAACGGAAGTTACTAAAAGCACAGCCGTAGGGATAACTGCTGGCTCGTTTGGGATTATGGGATTTGGTATGCTTTTTGTAACAATTTCACAGAAAGTTTTTAATACAGATTTTGATATTTCCAAGTATTATATAAACACAAATATATCAAAAGTAAATATGGATGCGGGGGCAGATATTATTAAATTTGCACTTGTTATTGGTATAGTGTATTTTATTATATATAATGCTTTAAATATTTTGTGGTTTTCAAAAAAGGATATTGTATAAATAGCGGGATGATATGGATATGGAACTTATTGCATTTGCAGTGTCTGGCATATTGTTAGTAATTGTTATTATAAAGTATATTTTATACAGGCGGCAGATAGTAAATATCTGCCGCCAGATGGTGTTTATAATGGAAAATAATACTAACAGGATTATTTCTAATGATATAATAGAAAAAGAAGTTTTAGAACTTACCGGTTTAATAAACCTGATGTGCGAAGAGCATAAGGCTAAAGAAAATATTTTAAGGGAAAAAGATAAACAGCTCAAAGCAGCAATGGCTGGAATTTCACATGATATAAGGACACCTCTTACATCACTCAGAGGGTTTTTTGAATTGCTGGAAAATGAAAATGATACAAAGAAAAAGAGAGACTATAGTAAAATAATAGACGGGAAACTTATTGAGCTTACAGAACTTTTAGAAGAGCTTTTCACATATACAAAACTCCAGAATGAAGACTATGTACTGGAACTTGGAGAATATGATTTTACAAAAATTGTGCTTGGTACGTTGTTTTCATTTTATGGTATATTTAAGGAGAAAAATATAGAGGCAGAAGTAGATATAGATGAAGGGCCTGCAATAGTAACCTGCAATGATGTGGCAGTTAAAAGAATGCTTTCCAATATATTGAAGAATGCAATTCTGCATGGCAGTGGAAATATTAGCATAACCTATAAAACGGGAAATGGCAGGGTTGAATTTATATGTAAAAACAAAGTTGACAATCCCTGGGAAATAGATATATCACAAGTCTTTGACAGGTTTTATAAAGCAGATGCAGCAAGGACAAAAGGTTCGACAGGGCTTGGGCTTTCAGTTGCAAAAGAACTGGCAGGCAGGATGGAAGGGGAGATAAACGCTTCAGTAGAAAATGATATGTTTATAATAAAGTTTGTCATGCCTTTATAAGCTGTCAGCCAGAATAGCAGGGTTGTGGAAATACTATGCAAAAAACAAAGGTCTGGATGTCCAGTCCTTTGTTATATTATATGGGTTTATATTAAATTTTATTTCTAAAGAATATATCAATATTCTCTTTGATTTTTTCATCTGGAAGAGTCTTGATAAGATATCTTTCAGGTTTTAATTCCATTACTGCCTGGACAGTTTTCTTGTCTCTTCTGCTAGTCAGGAAAATAACTGGTATATCTGCAATATCTTTTTCAGAACGTATCATTTCAAGGGTTTGCTTTCCATCGCAGATAGGCATTTCATAATCTAGCAGTATTAAGTCCGGCTTATCAAGTGTCAGTTTTTTAATTGCTGATACACCTGAATCTGCTTCTGATACTTCATAGTTTGAAGCCAGCATATTAACCATCCTGCTGCGCATAAAGCATGAATCATCTACTATAAGGATTTTATGTTTTTTATTAGTATTTCCTGTATCTGTAGCAGTTCCGTTATTTTTTGTGTATTTTACAGTTTTATTTTTATGTATATATTTATGTATTGTTTCCATTGCATTGGAATGGACAAATGATGTCATGTCTTTTTTCCGCACAGAAACAGAATCTGCCATGCAGAATGCAAAATATCCATCTTTAGTACCAAACAGCAGACTGTATGAAGGATGTGCCCGTTTAAATGAATTAACCAGTTGTTCATGTGTGAGAAGGCTTTCTTTTTCTATTTCATACAAGTCTAAAGAAGGAATATGTTCCCTTAGCTTTTCTAAAAGCTGCCGCGTAATATAGCGTGTGATATTTATAACCATATCATCAATTTTAAGGAAGTCTGTATTTAATATCCTGCCAATAATCCTTAATAAGAAGTTTTCTTCAAAGACTAATATAATTTCCTTTTTCTCATTATTCTGGCTGCGGTAAACCAGGCGGTTACAAATTATTTTGCCAAAATCTTCTCCTGCATATTGCTCACTGATTTTTTGGGCGCTTAGCTGGAACATATCATAAGTAAGTTGTATAATGGCTTGTTCTAAAGCGCCAACATCCTCTTTGTGGGATATTCCAGACCATTTGCTTGTTATTTTTCCAGCAATTGCTAAATCTTCTGTCTGTGTATGTGCAACTACCCAGCCAATACATACACCAAGGAAGTGGCGTACAGAGTCTGTTGAGTAATTTGTCCTTTCTAATTCCATTTCCAGAGCTGGAAGGGTTATGTAACGGAAATCATCATGAAGGCGTTTATGTAATTCATAGTCTTTATAATTAATAGAGAGCATATATTTCTCTTCATGTTCAAAATGCTCGATTGTATGGTTTTTTAAATATTTAGCACCTTCCTGGCATCCCCATTCCTTTTTTTCTTCATCTGAAATAATTTTAAGCAGCTTATTCATAGTTAAAAACAGCTGCCTGTGTTCATAGTCAATGTGCTCTATACCTAGAGCATAATTATTATGCCATTTTAATTCATTCACGTTATCTCTCCTTATTGTGTATTAAGTACCTTATTTTGGATATAAATAGTTACTGGCCGTAAGGCAATTATTTCCCTGCATGGAACTTTTAATATCCAGCCTGTTGTATTATATAATATTTTTAATAAGGGAATTAAATATTTTTTTCGCAAAGCTTATTTAAAAATTCACAATATTAATTATCTGCAGGGAATATAAATTATATAATATAAAAAATAAAGCCAGCCTGCTGCCAGCAGGCCGGTTTATTCCCGCGGAACCAGATACCCCGCCCCTCTTTGCCGGAATTGCTAAAGTGAAGCCAGGTCATGCCACGGATACTTGCACCTGGGTATTTAGCTATAAGGATGTCCAGATAATATTTATATATTTTCTATTGCTGTAATTGCATTGCCAAACCAGTCACATTCCAGTTCTTCCACGTTGCCAGCGTCGCTTGCAGCGGCAATGGCAGGAGCCATAGGGATACGTCCAAGCACTGGTATGCCATATTCACCAGCAACTTCATCAAGGTGGCTTTTGCCAAACATCTCAATGTGTTCACCACAGCAAGGACATTCTATATAACTCATATTTTCGATAATGCCAATAACAGGTACATCCATCATCTGGGCCATTTTAACAGCTTTGGAAACAATCATGGAAACGAGTTCCTGTGGGGAAGTGACAATAACAATTCCATCTACAGGTATAGACTGGAATACAGTAAGTGCCACATCACCTGTTCCTGGTGGCATATCTACAAACATATAATCAACATCTTTCCATATTACATCCTGCCAGAACTGCTTTACAGTACCTGCTATAACAGGCCCTCTCCAGATAACAGGGTCTGTAGTGTTTTCAAGAAGCAGGTTTACTGACATTGTCTGTATGCCTGTCTTGCTGGTAACAGGGAATATACCATTTTCGTCGCCCATTGCACGCTCTGTTATGCCAAAGGCTTTAGGTATGGACGGGCCTGTAATATCTGCATCAAGTACAGCAGTATGAAAGCCCTTTTTCTGGAAATTAACAGCGAGCATGGAAGAGACCATGGATTTTCCTACACCGCCTTTGCCACTTATAACACCTATAACTTTTTTAATGCTGCTGTCTTTATGTGGTGGCTCTAACAGGCTTTTAGGGTCTCTGCTTTCACAATTGGCACTGCAGTTTGAACAGTCATGTGTACATGTTTCATCCATAATAAATAACCCTCCTAATTGAATATTGGTTAAATCTAACATATATAGTATAAACATTTAAAGAGAAAAAATCAAATTTCTGGTTCTATTTAATGTTGTAGTATGAATATAGTTTGATAAGGCAATACGGGACATATAAGCCAGTTAATAACAATATCCATGCGACGGGTTGGAATGGAGGGATTTGATGAACCAGTACAGACGGATTGTTTCGTATCTTTACCAGTATTTAAATGGTGAAAAGGGACAGAATATAGGTTATGCCAGACTTGAACAGAAGGGAAGGCAGTGCAGGGTAACAGTGCAGATGAGAGCAGTGGAAACCTCTTTTATGCCAGAGGTATGGCTTTTTAAACAAGAGCCATCTGCAATAGAGTATGTAAGTATAGGAAGGCTGTCGGCACATTCTGGAAGCCTGCAGGTTAAGACAGTTACTAATGCAGAGGATGTGTGTTCAAGTGGACATCCTGCCAGTGACTTTGACGGGGCAGTAATATATATTAGTGATAAGGAGTATTATGCAACAACATGGACAAATGAAAGTATTTTTATTGGAAACAAAATAAATATGCTTGCCAGGGATGCAAATAATAAAAGCGGGGAAGAAGCTGTAAAAGAAACTGTAGAGGATATTTCCAGAAATACTGGTGCAAGTACAGGCAAAGGTGTTATTGCAGATAGCATAAGTCCGGCAGGCATGGCTGTAGCAGGTAAAACCAGGGATAATGTGACAGCCACTAACAGTAATGTGGATAATAGTAATAAGAATAATATAAGTGAAGGCATATCTGTGGAAGTAACTGGAGATGGAAGTGGTAATGCGGATGGTGGCAAGGAGGATATTATTAAAGCAGATGCTGTTAAAGAGAACAGCCAGGTAAACACTGATAACAATAATAACGGTAATAACAGCAAAAGTAATGTAAAAGAGGATATAAAGACTGTTGACAGGCAGGAAGAACAAGAAGCAGATATCAAAACACAGGATATTGAAGAAGAAAAAAGTGTTTATGGCTGCAGTGCATGTCCATATAAGAGCTATAATAAGAAAGATGAGGACTTTGGTGTGCGCATACTTAGGAATTTTCCTGTTATGTATCCTTTCAGGTCAGGAAACATAGAAGAAAGTGTCCGGATAGAGCCGAAAGATATAGGCTGTATGCCTATACGTCTCTGGTCTTTTGCTAATAACAGGTTTTTGCTGCATGGATATTATTGTTATAAGCATCTTATATTTGCGAAATTAAGCAGTGGCTGCTATGCACTGGGTGTTCCTGGCGTATTTAGTGACCAGGAAAGTAAAAGAGCAGCAGCATTTTCTTTTAATAGTTTCCAGCCAATAGGACCTGGAAAGGTAATGTATGGTGTATTTGGTTACTGGATTGCAGAAATAAATGTCTGAATTAATATAATGGTTTAATTAAATCCAGGGTTTATATAGGAGTATAGTATATGGTCTTCCCATACCCCGTTTATCTGGGCAAATGAGCGCAGATAACCCTCCTCTGTAAAATGAAGCCTGTTAAGCAGGCTGATTGATGGTGTATTACCAGGCATAACCATTGCTTCTATACGGTGCATTGAAAGTTCTTTGCAGATTAAAGGAATAAGGGTGTATAATGTTTCGTACATATAACCATTGCCACAGTATTCTTTGCCTAGCTTATAGCCTGCCATGCAGCTGCAAAATGCCCCCCGCAGGATATTGCTAAAACAGACAGACCCAATTATTTTATCAGGATTAGTATTTAAAGAAATCCAGTATCTTATATTTGTCTGTTTAATAAAAGCGTTATATTCACATGCAAGGTTTGCACGCTGGAATTCATATGTATAAAACAGTCTTGCACGTTTAGGCTCATGAGGCTCAAGAAAATCCTTGTTTTTAATATAAAAATTTAAAACAAGGCCTGCTTTTGAAGGGTTTAAGACATTTAAGACCAGACGGTTAGTATTATATGTAGCCAGCATATGTAAGCCTTCCTTTCCAGATAAAAAATTTACTTTTGACTATACCAGGCAATAGTGGTAAACTTATTGCAAATTTAAAAGTACCGCAGATTTACCGTTTATGTGATAAATCTAATATATTTTAGAATAATATATATGGAGATAAAAGTAAATAATGCAAGAAAATCTATTGGATGAAAAATTTATGAAAGAGGCCTTAAAACAAGCAAAGAAAGCAGAAGCTACCGGGGAAGTCCCTATTGGATGTGTAATTGTATACCAGAATAAAATTATAGCAAGAGGTTATAACCGCAGGAATATTGAAAACAGCACACTTGCACATGCAGAGATAACAGCTATAAGAAAAGCTTGTAAAAAGCTTGGAGACTGGAGGCTTGAAGGATGTACAATGTATGTGACACTTGAACCTTGCCCTATGTGTGCAGGGGCAGTAGTACAGGCACGTATACCACGCGTGGTAATAGGGGCTTTAAATCCAAAAGCAGGCTGTGCAGGAAGTATAGTTGATTTACTGTCTGAAAGAAGGTTTAACCACCAGGCTGAAAAGGTAACAGGTGTGCTTGTAGATGAATGCAGCACCCTTATGAAAGAATTTTTTAAAGGATTACGTGAGAAAAAGAAAAGTTAGAATAAACCTGCCATGGTACTGGAAAACTGACGCAGGGTTTCTGTGTCCAGCTAAATTATTCCATTCCAGGGCACGTTCTCACTACGTTGGCATACGCAGCGGCGCATAAAATCCCAAAGTACGGGATTCAAGCGCCGGCGATGCCAAAGTGC
>JAAWKM010000140.1 GCA_022797375.1 Lachnospiraceae bacterium | reverse complement strand
GGGGGAAGCTCCGCAGACAGGAAATCGAAATCTATTACTCTTTTGTCGGCAAGGTAGAACTGCCCGACTAAAGCCCGACCCGTCCGGCAGTCAGCCGGATAGGGAACGGCAAAATTTTTTACACTTCTTTTACTTCTTTATCTCACATGAGCAAAGTCACAAGGTATCAAGCAGTTCATCTTCATTCAGGAAATAATCCATATCCAGAAGATCATCCCCGCTCATGTGGCGGATGTCCCCGGATGTCATGCCTTCTAGTGGATTATCCATATATTTTTTGCGTAGTTTCTCTGTATCTGGGTTCATGTGTGCTTCCTCCTTTGAAAGGAGTATATCATAGGAATGAAATTTAGGAAAGTCATGCAGATGACCTTTTTCCACGGGAACGGGACATAGCTTTTCCGTACAGTTCTTCCAGAGAAACACGCTTATGGTTAAAATAAAGTTCTAAAAACAGCATAGTTGTGCCACATTCACATTTTAATGGGTCATAGCCAAAGGAACAGAGTATGGCTGTGCGCCACTGGTTAAAGCTCCTGTAAATATGATGTTTTTTGTGGGAGATGGTACGGTGGGGCTTTTTATCAATTTCCCGGTGGCGTGCATAAATGCCACCATAACGGATCATTTTGTAATGCTTTTCTGGGATGTGCTGGACCAGGCGTCCTATGAATTCCATAATCGGAATAGTTTCTTCCACATAGGCATCATCTTCATGCCGGTTGTAATGGAAAGTGACAGATCCACCATCATACCTGTCAATCCGGGAAGTGGCAATTACAGGACGGCCCAGATAACGTCCAATGTATTTTACAACGGTTTTGGGATCACATTTATTGGGTCTGGCATAGACGTAGAAACCGTCCTTATGCTCACGGCAGCATTGTGATTTTACCTTTTTAAATGTAATACCAGGATTTGCCTCCATTTCATTGGGGAGTGCGGTACGGAATGCATTGCGGAGGTATGTGTAGTTAAAATGGTGTACATTGCGCCAAAAACCGTTATCACTGTAGCCGCCTTCTGGAATAAGGCAGTGGATATGTGGGTTCCATTTTAAATCCCTGCCAAAAGTATGGAGAACCATAATAAAACCGGGAGTAAAGTCCATGGAATGGTTTTGCTTGAAAAACATACGTGAAATAACACTGTTTACCGCATGGAAGAGACAGTTAAGCAGTGTCCTGTCTTCTAAAAAGAAGTGCCAGAGGTTTTTGTCAATAGTAAAAACACAATGTCGGTGTGTAACATTGACCAGTTTAAAAGACATGGAGGCAGTGCGCTGCATGGCATATTTATTACCGCAGGTGGGGCAGAAACGGCTGTGGCAGCGGAAAGGAACAAATTTCAATTTTCCGCAGTGTGGGCAGCCATACATTGCCCCACCAAAGGAAGGATCACCGCAGTTTACCATTTTATCAATATTTTCCATCCCAGTTTTTCTGGGATGCAGGGTATATTTAATTTCTTCATAATGGCCGTTAAAAATTTCTTGTAAGATATTCATAAGACTATTATGCATGAAAAAGTAACAAAAAGAAACCCCTAATTCCCCCATGAATGGGGGCTAGGGGGTTGAAGTGTCGAAGACACTTTTTTATGCAGGAAAATAAGGGCGTGTCCCAGATACGTTCGGAACAAGGAAGGAGTATGGTATGGAGTATAAAGTTTTTAAAGAAGTTGCAAAGGAAAGCATTCGGGATCACCTGTCAGAAAAATTTGCGTATTGCCAGATAGATGTGAAACCTGTCCATAAGGTAAACGGCACACTGGATGGGCTGTTTGTAACAGAAGCTGGAAAACAGGGCGTGGCAGTTGCGCCAACCGTTTATTTGCAGGAATTATATGAAAGTTATAAAAGTACAGGAAACCTGGAAGCAACTTTGACAGCGGCAGCTTCCCGTCTGGCAGAGGGGTTGGGACATGCAAGGGAGATGGCAGGAATGGATTTTTCAGAACCGGAAACAAAGCTGGTTTTATCTTTAATCAATACAGAGCAGAACCGGGAACTTCTGGAAGCACAGGAAGGGGAATTTATTTTCCATGTAGAGGTGGGAGGTGGGGAAAGCAATGCCAAGGAAGAACCCGTTTAAACTGGATGTGGTATCTGTGCGGCTGGTAAAAGATGCCCCACTGTTGTCAGACCATACGATTACTTCACCAGAGGATGCCGTGGATGTGGCTGGGGAGCTGATGTGTGGTCTGGACAGGGAAGTGGCCTGTATTATTAATCTGAAAACAGATGGCACGCCGATTAACTGCCATTTTGCCAGTATAGGCGCACTGGACCGTGCTATTGTACAGCCAAAAAAGATGTTTAAAGCAAGCATTCTCTCCAATGCAGCCAAAATATTTGTTTCTATGTCATCCACAGGACAGGGAATACGGATAAAGATGGAAAAAAGATTTATACCAATATCTGCTACCTGGTGACAAAGGGATTCCGTTGGGTGAAAGTCCCAGTCTGCCCCAGTAGCGGGAAGGACACAGATATGCGGGGAACGCAGCAGTTATTCAAAGACAGACCATGATGCAACATTCATGCGGATGAAGGAAGATGCATGGGAAACGGGCAGCTGAAGCCGGCTTACAACCTTCAGTATGGAGTGGATTCCGAATACATCACATGTCTTACCATCGGATTCCAGCCCACCGACACCACAACCCTTATATCATTTTTGAAAGATGCAGAGAAATATTTAAAATTCAAATATAAAAACATAACAACAGATGCCAGATATGAAAGCGGAGAAAACTATCTGTTTCTGGAACCAAACGGACAACTTTCTTGCATAAAACCAGCGAACTACGAGATTTGCAAAAACCATAAATATAAAAATAATATCGGAAGAATTGAAAACATGGAGTATGATGCCGAAGCAAACATCTATACATATAGGAACGGAAAAAAGGTTAAGGGCAGACCATGTCCGTTACTCAAAAAACAAAACAAACAGGCTATGTAAGTGAAAAAACGGTTTATAAATGTGAGGATTGCAATGGATGTCTGTATAAGAGCAAATGCATCAAATGAAACAATTATAAAACGCTTATGGAAGAAAGGACAAAAACACTTCAGGCTTCCAAAACATTCCTGAAGCATAGGAAAGAAGATTTGGAACGTATACTTTTGGAGGAAGGTATTCTTTTGCGGACAAACCAAAGCATTCAGGCAGAGGGTTCTTTTGGAGATTTGAAACAGGATATGCAGTTTCGGGGATACTTAAACAAAGGGACAGTAAATGTACTTGCAGAAAGCATGCTGCTTGTCATGGCAAGAAACATAAACAAACTTCATAATAAGGTTCAGAATGGAAAAATCGGAACGCATCTGTTTCCGATAAAATGTGCGTAAATTCAGACTTTCCAAAATGAATTTTCAAGCCACCATGAATGGCTTATTAAATTGAGCTCTTATTATTGGTCAATACAGTAAATCCAAGATTTTTGGTGGGATTTATTCCTAAAACAGCAAAAACGAAGCTGCCTCTTCTCAAATTTTTATTCGTTAAAGCGACAGCCTCTTCTTTTAACCGCGGAGTGGTTACAGCCACACATATCTAAATAAACTATAATAACAGTTAATAGTATATAAAGATAGAAAGCATTATAATCCTGTATTGTTTTATTTGGATAAAATAACTTATCATATTTTACTAACATTACCAAGCGCACTTATTTTTCAAGACCATAATTTTTCACCCTCCAGCCATTTTTAGTTTTTATTAATTCCATAGAAAGATACATATAAGAATCATCAGAAATTAATAAATCCAAAAATTCCAGCGAAACGTTAACTTTATTTATTTTTTTACCTGCCTGTATATCCTCCAGACCTTTTAAACAAGAAATATATACTTCAGCAGTATCATAAAAATCTGTATAAACTTCCAGGTCATTTGTTTTGTACACATATTTTTTGACAATTTTACGATTCCCTTCAAAATAAGCACTTGCAAAACCATAAATAACTTTTTGGATATCCAGCATATTTTCTATATTATCTGCTGGTAATTTTAATGAAGTTTTATTTTTTGTCTGCATTTCTTTATTTGATATATTAGCCTTCTTATCTATATTTTCTGGTTTAACTGTAGTTTCAGTTTTTTTCTGTCCAACTTTTTCCGTTCCACTTTTATTTTTTACTGAACAAGATGTCAATATACTGCATACAAAAGTAATAAAAACAAAAGCAATCAAAATGTATAATCCTTGGTTTTTAAAATATTTTTTCACCATGAAACCACTCCTTTATAAATTTTTAATATAATTATACGTAATGATAATATTATTGTCAAGTATAATATTAGCTTTTTTATAATTAAAACTATTACTTGTTACTGTCCACCAATAATTCATCAATACAAACTTAAATATTTTAAGAAGTTCCTTTTTCAATGTCTGTGCTTTCATGCAGATTATTAAAAACAGGGTTTTTGAGAAAGTAAGCTTCCTGTTTCTTGAAAAATCCTTTCTAGGATTTTTTACAAAATGTTTATGGTTTTCTTCCATATTACTGATAAGTTCCAGCAGGAACACAGATGCCTGCAAAAAATACCATACCAGAAAGTTTCCTTATTGATGCCAGAAAAGCAGGCATTAACAAGGTATACACACTGTATTTCCAGAAACCTAGATCCAACTGTGCATCATCCATCAGATACGCAATACAATGAAATATATTTCATACAAAGATCAAAAAGCTTTTATGGCAGACTTGAAAAAACTATATGGAGCTGAAAGTAAGGAAATTGCCTTAGAAAACTTATCTTCCATGCAAGAAGACTGGAAAAAATATGCTCCTGTGCTAGACAGTTGGTTTGATAAATGGGAGAACTTGTCCACATATTTTTGTTATGGATACCAGATACGCAGACTGATTTATACAACAAATGCTATAGAAGGATTTAATCGTCAATTACGTAAAGTGACAAAAAGTAAAGCTGTTTTTCCAGAAGATGATGCACTACGAAAAACTTTGTATCTTACAATAAAGAATATCACTAAGAAATGGACAATCTAAGGAATACCTTGGTCTGCTTATGGAAATGTTACATGAAGTTTTTAATGAACATGAAATAATAAAATTATATTACTAGAATATATGTATAGATTCTTTTCAAACTTTAATTTATTATAAAAATAAAAAAATATGAATAGTATAGCCAAAAAACGGCAATACTATTCATAGAAATAAAATGTTAAAAATATCGATAAAATGAATTTCATAAAATCTTTAATAAAAATCTAACTTTTATATCAAAAATTCACATGTATTACATACTAATTTTCAACAATACACAGTTGTATTTAAAGTTAATTTTATTTTTAATATATTATATTAAAATTTAATTATTTTATATTATAAAAAAGATATTCTTTTATATTTTTTATTTAAAATTATACTATCAATTATTTGTTTTTATCATTTATATTTTTTTGCATATTATTCAAAAATTTCATTAAAAACTTAGGTAATTTTACTCCCATACGTTTTATATTTTCTAAAATTGATATTATTTCGTTTAATACAAACCATATTGTTACTAATAACCCAAATAATGTATTTCTTTTTACAGATATACCAATTTCATTAGAAAACCAAAAAATCATATAGTCTATGCATATAGAAACAAAAACAGCTAATATATATCCTATTTTTTTATATATCCCCAAAATACCTTTTTTACTATTTAGGCCATATTTTATATTATCAGAATTTTCAATTGCTTCTTTCCTAGCTACTAAAATGCCTGATATATAGTCTGAAAACATTACAATAATAAATAAAATTAAGGCTGGATATAAAACTCCAAAATAATTACCAATTCCGGTTCCTAAAACTGTTAAAAAGTTTTTTTTCAATCCTTCTTTTGCTTTGCATAATTAACCTCCTAGTTATGAAATGGCTTTTGTCAAGAGTAAAATTAAAAAACAACAAGCTGACAATATTCACATTTCGTTTGATAGAATTATCAAATTTTAATGATTTTACAATTTATTCACCAATCTTGTTTTATAGTTCTATTACTTATAATCCATTTCATTTTTTTACGTATGTCACAGATACCACTTTATTTCTGTTTTTTCCTGATACAAATTTCTTGTATTTATGCTTTACGGTTTTCGTACATATTCTTGTATTATTTTTAATAATAAATTACAATGCTGTATATATATAAAAGTTAAAAAATATAATAATTATTATATAATATTTATTGTTAAACTAAATTATAAAGTTAAATATTATAATAAATGGTAAACTATTTTATATTATATATTTGCTAATTAAAATATTTAGCTAAATCCTGGTATATTATTTTATTAATATATTGCTTAGATATATTTAATTCTTCGGCTATATCCTTGTCACTTTTATTATTAATTAATATTTTTTAGCTATTTTTTGTTTATTACCTTTATAACGTTTTGTATAAATTAATATATATTCCCTTAAATCAATGTCACTATATTTTTCATTAAAAATTATTTCATTGTTTATTTCAGATACTTCAATTATTTCATTATCAAACCTTTTCCTGCTTCCTCTATATAATTCTAAAAATTTATTATGAATAGCATTTTGTAAATAGATAATATATTTTCCATCATTATAAAAATATTCCATCTTACATATTGCATCCCATAATGCTAATATCATTTCAGCCTCTATATCCTCCTTATCGTCCTTATATAGTATTCTTTTAAATTTGTTTATTACTGGCTTCATTCTTTCAATTATATAAATAACATTTTCTGTATTTTCCTGTTTAATCTATTTTATTATTTTACTAAGTTCACCCATATTTTTCCCTCCTGTTAACTAGAAAGAAAAATTTCATGAAATTATCAACCAAAAATAATATTTAATTAAACAAATTTATTCATTAAAACTAATCAAAAAAAATTATAGTCAGGCTAAACGTAATACAGTTATTACACTAGAAATTTTTAAATACTAAATTACATTTATATTAGAAGCAAAAAGGATACTGCATATATATGAATTTACAGTATCCTTTTGTTATATTGTTATTATAATTCAAGACCATACCAGCTAATTTTCCAGCTATTTTTTATTCTTACCAAATTAATTGTCAAATATGTATAAGAATCTGGCATTTCTGACGTTAAAAATTCTAAAGAAGATGTAATTTTATGTACTTGTTTACCTGCTTGCAAATCGTCAAGTCCTTTTAAACAGGAAATATATATCCCCTCTTTATTATTATTTTTATATACATCTGCTTTATCTGGATTTTCCATATACTGTTTAACAGTATCAATATCCCCTTTAAAATAAGCATCTGCAAAATCATAAATAATCTTTTGGATTTTCAGCATATCTTTAAAATTATCTGCTGGTATTATAGTTATATTATTTGCCTGGTTGCCTTTTTCTATAGTATTTTTTATACCACCTATAGTTTGTGTTTCTGAAGTTTCTACTTCTGTATCATTTTCTTGTTGCATTTGTAACTTTGGAGGTTCATTATTTTTTAAATGTTGTATATTTGAATTGGCTTTATTTTTGCTATTTACTTCACTAAAAGATAAAAAATAAGATAAAAATATTCCATATAGCAATGTCATAACAATAGCTGTGCCAAATACACTTAAACCACATTTCCTGTAACTTTTTTTATAATATTCCGAAACCGTTTCTTCATAATCTTTTTATTTTCCTGAAACTTGGTAAAATATTTTAATGGTGGTCCAGCTGCCTTACTGGCCGAATTTAATATTGTATATGTATAGCGTTTTTTCATATCTAAACTGGAATTTTTTACAACTTCTTCATCACATAAGAATTCAAGATTCAAAGATGCTTCACTCACAAACATATATACTAATGGATTAAACCAATGTACTGCATTAGCCAGTTGCAATATATATTTATATATATTATCTTTTTGCTTTAAATGGATAAGTTCATGTTTTAATATAAAATAAATTTCTTCATCAGAATATTCGATTTCTGGTAATAATAATATTGGCTTTAACATTCCTAATACCATAGGACTAATTTCAATAGGACTATAAAGAATTACAGGAATTTTATTTAATCCTATTTCTTCACAAATGTTAATTGCAACTTTACGGATATTATTTGCAGTTATTGTATATTGTAAAATTTTGTGCCTGTTTATTATATATCCTGTAAACGTAAAAACAAAATATATTAAAAATCCAATTACCCATATAAAAAATAATACTGCATGCACAGAAATCTTATAATGGCCTGCTTCTATATTAATATTTAATGGCAATAAAAAGTTTTTTGAATAATTGTTAATATCTGTTTCTGCTTTCCCAGAAAAATCTACGATATCTCTAGTTAAATTATCAGTTTTAATATTATAATATGGTATCTGCATATTTATAGGAATTAAAAGTCTTATTGTTAAAAATAAATATAATAATTTCTTCCATTTTAGATTGAAATGTCCATCCATCCATTGTGAAAATATTTTTAAAAGTAGAAAAACACCCCCTACTGAAACTGAAGCATATAATACATTTAATAGAAATTGCCATGCTACAGAGATCATATGCTACCCTCACTTTTCTTTTTCCAATTTTTCCAAGTAATTTCTTAATTCCTTTATATCCTCTTGTGATAATTTATTATTTCCATACAATTCTGCAACTAATTTTTGCAGGGAATTACCAAATAACTTTTCTAAAAAAGACACGCTTTCATTCATCTTATATTTATCTTCAGAAATAATAAATGTATAGAAATTTGTCCTCGTAGTTCTATCACAATATACGAAGCCCTTATCAGCTAACCGTTGTAGTGAAGTCATTAAACTTGCTAATTTACATTTTCTATATGGACTTAGTTCTTTTAATATGAAACTTGATGTAACTGGTTCTGTCTGTTTCCATAATATTTTCATTATCTCAAATTCTGTGTTTCCTAATTTTTTCATCATTATTCTCCTTTAAATATTTATTATAATTATACGTTGTGATAATATTATTGTCAATAATAATAAAACTTTTTGATAGTGTAACTTTACTTGGGTACATGGCAGAGTATATATATTTTAGTATTTTTTGGTACATTAATATATACAAGCCTATAAACCAGCAATGGCTACATCAAAAAATATTTTTGCAGATATCTGGCTGCTTATACTTGCCCGTAATGCTTCTATGTATTTCCCATTTGCTTTTCTGTGTCTTTTCTCCCATACAAGCAT
>JAAWKM010000139.1 GCA_022797375.1 Lachnospiraceae bacterium | reverse complement strand
GCTGTCTAACAATCATTACAATTTCACACAAGAAAAATGCAAAAACAGCATTTTTCATTACTATTTGTGCCGTGCAAAGCACGGCATGGGGATTTTTATATAAAAACAGGCTGTTACAAACTAGCTGTATGTGGTATAGTAATAATATAGAAAAGGGGAAAATATATGCAATATACAAAAATACAATGGCATCCAGGGTTTGTTGCTGCAGTTGGCATGGAGTTAAGGGAAGACAGGGAAATTCTGGAACTTGAAAGTGAGCATAACCTGAACAGGAAGCCACTGGAAATAGACCTGCTGGTAATAAAAAAGCAGCCACATGCAGAACTTCATAATGAGATAGGGAAGCTTTTCAGAGGGCATAACATAATGGAGTATAAATCGCCAGGTGATACACTTAATGTCAATACTTTCTATAAAGTAACAGGTTATGCCTGCCTGTATAAAGCATATGAAGGGGCAGGAGAAAACATAAGTGCAGATGATGTTACAATATCCATTGTAAGGGAAACAAAACCAGAAAAGCTTTTTAAATATTTTAAGGACAATGGTCTGGAAGTGGCAATGCCTTATAAGGGTATATACTATGTATGTGGGCTGTTGCCATTCCCAACACAGGTAATAGCTACAAGTGAGCTGGAACAGGAAGGGCATATATGGCTTAAAGCCCTTACAGATAAAATGGAAAAACAAGACATGGAAAAACTTATAGAAGAATCCAGTAATGTTTCTGGTGAATATGACAGGGAACTTGTGGAATCTATACTTGAAGTAACTTTAAATGCAAACAGTAACTTGATTGAGGAACTGAGGGGAGATGTTAAAATGGGTGAAATGATATTAAAAGTGGTGCAGCCTTTAATACTGGAAAGAGAAAAGAGGGCTAAAACGGAGGGTATTGAAGAAGGTAAAATTCTTGGTGCAGTAGAAATCCTGAAAAATTTTAATAATAATGAAGAAATAAAAACAATAATAATGGAAAAATACCACCTTACAGAAAATGACGCTGAAAAATACCTGCAATAAAATATAAGGCTATTTCTATATGGAAACTAAAAGACACCAGAACAGTTTAGTCTGGTGTCTTATTTTTATGATTGTATTTTAAATACTGTAAGTGGTCTGTTAAATCAGGTACATATATATAATATAAAGGAGTGTGTTGTTAATGAAACAAAGAGTGAGCAGGAAAAATGAACATACAGAGGATGTAAAGCAGCTTACAGAAAAAGTTTCTGATGAGTATAAGATTTTTTATTACAGTATGCTGGAAAAGGATAAGACAGAGATTTTTGAATCCTGTGATAAAATTAAATTTTATAGCTGTGTATCTGAATATTTTGAGTGGAATGAAGAGATAAGCAAAAAAGCTGTAAAAAAACTAAAAGATATAAGGCATCCACTGGAAGAATTATGGATGT
This sequence comes from Lachnospiraceae bacterium, assembly GCA_022797375.1. GTDB lineage: Bacteria > Bacillota > Clostridia > Lachnospirales > Lachnospiraceae > Butyribacter. Next base: position 7,962 of record JAAWKM010000139.1, on the reverse strand, counting down.
ATTATATTGGTCACGAATATATATCAGTATCAAGCTGGGAAGATATTGATGAGATGTTAGCCTGTTATTCTGACAGGTTATGCACAGATATTACATCAGATGGCATAACAGAATAAAAACCATCTATTGTAACCTGTTACATCATGGCAGGTAATTCATTGAACTGCCAATGGCTAGTGGAACGCATAAAGTATGTTCCACTAGCCATTATAAGTTTCCAGGGCTGTAAAACAAGATATTTTCCAGATGTTTTTTTTACTATTTCAATACCCATTTTCTTTTAAAACATTGTATGCTAATTTTTTTAAGCCAGTTATGGTATCACTTAATTCATTGTATTTTAAATGCATCTGTTTGCCAGTTTTAAAATTTGTGCTGTTTACAGCTATATGTATATGGAGATTTTCTGTATCTTCATGGACACCATACATACACTGGAAACCTTGTTCATAGAAATGATGGCATATATTAATAGAAATTAATTTTACAGTATTTGCATCTTCTATATATTCTGGAAATGAAACTACAAAATGGTATATGGAGCGGTTTTTTGAAGTTGTTTTTTCATAAATTTTTTTAATAATATACATATCTTTATAACATAATACAGGGTCGCAGGCATGGACACCGTATCCACCAGTGTACCTTACTGCTTTCTGGTGTTTTTCAATTATGCTGTGCCCTGTAATATATTTTATAAGATCCTTTACATCTTTTTCCTCTTTATATTTACCACATTTAACGTTTTTTACAATAATATCTTTAAAGTTTTTTATGATATCGTTTTCCATAATAAATTATACTCCTTTTCAAAATATGGGACATCAATGTGTTTTTCGTAAAAATAGTTATTTATATCTGTTATATAGCAGAAACATTCTGACAAGCTGGAAATTACGCAAGTATCTTTGTTACCTTGTAACAGCAATGGTATAATGCCAGACTTTTTGCAGTTATAGAAATTTGTAATATAATCCAGTTTTTTAAGGGTTTTCTGGTCAAGCCTTACTGAAATGTGTTCTGTTTTAGAACCATCATATTTAGTTTTAAAGCATGGGGATATAAAATCTGTATTATCAGCTATACATTTAACATTATAAAAAGATTTTAGTATATTATCATTATAAAATTCATCATAAGGTCTGCTATTTTCATCCAATATAATATTGGATAGTATAATGGTTATATTATTTATAATTTCATATGCTTTCTCAAATTTTTGTAACTGTTTCACATATTTGTGTTCATTTATTATTTTATCAGTAATGAATTGCGATTTATTCATGTCGCTGCTCTTAACTTTTTTGTTTAGTTTATACTTTATTTTTTTACTAGTTCTAAAAGATAAAGGTTGATTGTATCGTTTCATAATATCCTCCTATGGGTTTAGTAATATAATAATCTTTAATATATATGTATTAATATATATAATTTTATATAAATATATACACATATTAATATATGTAACTATAAATTTATCTATAAATCTATTTAAGATAAATAGTAGAATTATTTAGTTGTATACCAATATATTATAATTTATATACTATATGTATAATCTAATTCACACCATAAATATAAGTGTAGTTAGAACCAACCATGTATACAACAAAATTGGTTTAGCTGTATAAACAGGATACGCATTGCATATATGGATTTATTATAAAAAAATTCCTTTATTAGAGTTTATAAAAAGGTTTATAATTAAAAAAATTACAAAAAATTTGTACTACAATTTTATTTATGTGTTAATTTTAAATATAAAATATGATTATACACAAAATAATATATATAATTTTAAAATTATTATATTTCATAAAACAAATTAATATTTTTAAAATATAAACAAATGAATAATAGAAGTGATAAGAATTAGAATAAATGTAAAACTACAAGATAGATAAATTTCTGGATAATCAAAAAAATAATATTATAATTGTCATATGCTAGCTATGTACATATAAATTAAATAAAAATATTAATAACCCACAATTTTTTGTGGAAATTATGGGTAAAAACATCAAAAATTGTGGGTTATATTAAGTAATATATAGTATTGCAGATGAATAAAATTTATTAAAACAATAATATTATTTAAAGTGTTAATTATCAAATTCGGATAAATAATTTGATATTTTATCTAAATTAAAAATTGAATTATCACTTTCAAAATCATTTACTGCTTCAATAAGTAATTCTTTTGCTTCAAGTTTTTGCCATAAATAACGTTTATCATCACAAGATTGTTTAGTTGAATTACAATATTTCAAATCATTAATAAGGTTTTGAATTACATTGGTATCTATATCAGCCTCTTTTAGTTGATTTTTAATTTCATTTTTAATAGTTGCAAAAAATTTTTTTCTTGAAGAAATTGTTTTACCCTCACACATATTTCTATATTTTTCATCCTCTTTAAAATATATATCTTTAATTATATTTTGTTCTTTATTTGTTAAGCTTTCAATTCTATATGAATAAAGAGGAATCCATGTATTTGGCGCATAAATAACCGGACCATCATCATCGGCATCATCTGGAAGATTTTCAAATAATTCATCCTGCCTGGTAGCACTCATGTAATCTTGCAAATGATAAGTAAATTCAAATGTTTTTTTAAAACAGAATTGTATTAAATCCAAATATATAATTTTGTCTTCTTCTGATAATAGTCCATAATCTGAAGCAAATAGTTTCTTATATGATAAATTTTCATTAATAATTATTTTCAGAAAAGCTTTACGTTTTAATTCGACTAAATTGGTAGCGGAATTAATAGTATCTTTAACTTTATTTATTGTGATATAGTTATCAGTTATACTATTTATTAATAATATTATACTTCTGTATAAACTGCTTAGAAAATTAATATCAACATGTTCAAAATCTTGTTTAAGGACAAGTGACATATTATCACTTATGTTTTTAACAGAATAATTTTTGAATTTTATATTGCTATTGTATTCTTTTGGGTTCAGGCATAATAGTGCAACTATAAATTTAATATGGTATGTATTTTCAAATATATGCTTTTTCCCATTCCTTAATTCTTTTTGAAGTTCAGAATTAATTCCTATTGCCGTTAAGGAATTTTCATAATTGTGTGTATAATGATTTACCCTTTGGTTTTTTTGGTATTCATCAGAGCTTTCAGATATTCTTTTTTCATCTTCGCTATATTCACACACTATAGAATATAAATCAATTTTATTATTTTCCATTAATAAGCCTCCTTTTGTATTTTATTAAATAGAAACTGGTTTATGTTAAAGAGCAAACAAACAATAACTATTTTTGTAACATGTAGTCAATGTTATAAAATAGGCAAAAAATAAAACATTTTTGTTTTGTTTGTTTCGTTTTATAATATAGCAAATAAAATAAAGGAGATAAAGGAACTATGGGTAATTTTGAAACTTATAAAGAATTAAAAGGTGTTATATTTGATGAAAATGGAACACAAATAACAAATGGAATATTTGAGGTTGTAAGATATAGAAGCATTAAAGGTAAAAACTATTCAAGCAATTTGGTACATGTAAAATTTACTATTGTATTAAAAAACACAAAAATTAATAAAGAAGTAGAAATACCTCTTGCAGATATTAAAAATTGTAAAATCTATAAATATATACCCGATGAATTTATATTTTATATAGGAAAAAATACTTTTCAGGAAAATTTTTTACGTAATAAAATATTATATGATTTAAGAAATATAAAACAAGAAAGAGAATATGTCTTAGAACAGGGACACAACCAAATTGGAGATAAACATATGTTTTGCTTGGGCAATTGCGTAGTTAATCCTATCAGATGTTTAAATAATACATATGTATCTTCATCTAATAAAATTCTTAAAAATTATGCAGAAGATGTAAGTTATATCGGATGGATTAATAATTTTTGTGAATTAGATAAAGACACTATGCCTGTGTTATTATTATCTGTTATTGTTGCTATTATAAGACCTTTATTAAAAGAGGCTGGAACAGACACTTTATTTGTTCCTTATATTTATGGAGAAACGGGAAAGGGCAAAAGCACATATGCCAAGCTTTTGACAGATATTTTTAAAAATGGAAATAATCATTTGACATTTTCTTCTGATATTACAAACATAAGGGAAGTAATGGTACAGGTACGGGATTTTGTTGTGTTAATAGATGATTTAAATTCTACTTCATCACCAAGGGTTAAAGCATCTAAGGAATCAAAAGTTTCTGAAATAATACAGCAGGCAGCAAATGGTGATATTATAAAGTATAAAGGGACAGAAACATATTTTGAAGGGCTGCTTTTTATAACAGCAGAATATGTCCTGAAAAATGTAAGCACTATTAACAGATGTATCTTGCTTAACATGTTAAATGAGATAGATATTGAAAAAATAAATTATTTAAAAGAGAAACACGGCTTATATGTAAGGTTTTTAAAAGATTTTATAAGATATATTTATAACGGTCATAAAAAATTTGTTATGCGTATAAAGGATTTAAAGGAATCAATATCTGTTAATAATACTTATTGCAGAGATGCTTATAAGGGTATTGTGCGTTTAGAACAGACAGAAAAAACTTTGATGGTTGCATTTAATATTTTAATTGATTTTTTTAAATACAGTTTAAAGCTGCCTGATGATGCAATTGCTATATATAAAAAGATGTTTGAAAATTCTATAAGAAATTGTGTTGATACTACCAAGGAGTATATACGGGGTGAAAATTCAGATATAGGAACAATGTATATTAAAAAGATTTTAGAATTAATTATATATGAAAGAGGAGATGATTTTTATTCTGATATACCTAGAATTGATTATAAAGCTTATAGAAAGCGCAAAAATAATGGAGAAAACCCTTACTATTTTGTACATGATGGATATATATGTTTTACAGGTGAAGATATAATAAATTATTTCAGCCAGTTAGAAAATTTTAAATATGCTATAAGTAAAAAGGCAATTTCAGAACAGTTAAATTATCATAACCTGCTTAGGATTAAGGGAGGTGAACGTAGTTATCCATGCAATGCATGTAAAAATAAAACAAGGTATTACCATATTGATATAAGAAGGCTTTTAGACTTTGCAGATGACTATGAATTACAATTTATTAGAAATAGCTGGCTGGGAGATTATCTGGAATAAAACTGGTGGTTTAACAGATATAGTGCAGGGACTACAGATGTAACATAAGGTGTAAAAGTGTAAAAATAATTGATATATTATTTTATTGATAAATTAAAGGAGGTACAGTTTATGCAAAAAGAAATATTAAAGGTTGTGGATATAGCGGATATATTAGGATGTTCCACAAAAAAAGCTTACATGATAGTAAGACAGGATGATTTTCCTAAGATTACTATTGGCAGGGGATATTATATTCCAAGACCAGCTTTTGAAAGCTGGATAAAAAAATATACTGGCAAAGAGTATATTTTGTATTAATTATAATGAAAGCAGGAATAATAATGAATGTGTATTAATTATATTCTGGGAAGTCATTATTATTGTTTTACAATATAGTATTAAATATTAGGAATGAATTATGGAACTGGAAACTTGAAAATACTGTAATTATATTTGTGAATTAAAGAACGGGGGAAAAGTTATGGCAGATGCTAAAAATAAAAAGGAAATTATACCAAAGCTTCCATATGGACAAGGTACAATTAATATTATGCCAGATGGTGAAACTTACATATATAAGAAGAATATAGAAGGAAAACGCCGTTCTGTATATGGGAAAAGTGTAAAAGAGGTAATGTCTTTAATGTCTGCTTTGGAAAGGGATATTAAAAGCAAGAAAGTGCATAAAGAAAATATTACACTTGCAGAGGCAATGTATAACTGGCTGGAGAGGTATAAGAAGCCAAAGCTCAAAAAGACAAGCTATGACACTCTTAGAAAAACCATTTCTTCAAGGATTGATAACCATGATATAGGTCTTATAAGAGTTTATGCTATTGATGCTGATATGATACAGGAACATCTTAACAGCCTTAATGAAACAGACTGCCTTTCATATTCTACAATTAAAAAGTGTTATGATGCGCTGAATGATTTTTACAGAAATTATTTTCTGCAAGGCAAAATAGAAATAAACCCAATGCTTGCTGTGCAGATGGTAAACAGGGAAAATGTAATTAAAGAAACTAAAAAAATAGAATTTTTTGAGAGTGAGGATATCAGGCTGTTTATTAACCAGGCTTGCAGTATTTTTTCGTGGAGTAAAAAGCCAAAATACCAGTACGGTTTTTGCCTGTGTGCAAATATATTTTTAGGTTTGCGTGCTGGAGAGCTTTTAGCGCTTAAATGGAAAGATGTAGATTTTGAGAGAGGTATAATATATGTACATGAAAATTTACAACTGGTCAGTAATCCTTCTGGTGTACCCAGACAGATTTATGAAACACAGTCACTAAAAAATTACCAGGACAGGCATATTTTTATGAATGACAAAGCACGTCATTATTTGGAATTGCAGAAGGAATATTCAAATTTTACGGATGCTAGTGATTATGTATGCTGTACACGTGATGGCAGACATGCAGCAATAGCTTATTTATCTAATAATATAAAAGAAATAGAAAATTGTGCAGGGACAAAAGTAAGGGCACATGGAACACATGTAATAAGGCATACCTGTGCAAGCCTGTATTTCCGTAAAGGGGTAAAAGCTGAATTAATTGCTTCGCTGCTTGGACATAGTGTTGATGTGTGCCGTAGTACATATATACATTTTGTAGAAGAACAGAAAAGGACAGCAGTTGAATTGCTGGATGATTTTAATATTCAAGATGTGTAATGGGTTTAGCTGGTTATGGATATGCTAATGCCATATATGCAGATATTTATAAGGAGAAATCTATAGAAACATGGCGTAAACTGGTTTTTGTAGATTTTTCCTTTTTTGTTTTTTTAATTACACAAAGTTTATACTTGTAATCTTTCTATATTATACAATATCTACAACTTTATATTCATAGATTTATTTTTAAAGTGTGTACTTTAGTTGAATAGTGTATATGTAGAAAACTGAAACATAATCCATAATAAATTTTTAACAATTACAAAACCTGCTATAATACCAAATTAATAAGGCTTATAGCAGATTTTTGTTGTAGTATTATTTATTTTTCATTACCATGCATTCTTTTTTATAGAAACATAAACCATATTTAAGTATGTCATTATAACCTTCTTCTATTATATCATTATCATAATGAAGCCTTTCTATCTGTCCCAGTGCGTCCATGCAGCCTTTTTCCAGACCATTTATATTATCAGTTACTTTAAATTCAAGTATTATAGCACTGCCCTTTCTTATCCTCTTTGTCTTAAGCACTAAATCATATCTTCCAAGACCGATTTCCCTGTTGGATTTTATAAGGTATTTCCCGTTATGTTTAAGAAGCCCTGCAACAAAACCATGGTAATAGTCTTCTTTGTAGTCATAAAAGCTTATTGTGTCCATAAGCTGTTCTGTAATAATATCAGATGCAGTTTCACAGTTCCCTTCTTCAAATGCCTTAACAAGTCCTGACAAGTCCTGTTTTTCTATGCACTGTAAAGACCATTCCCTTATATGGTTTTCATATATATAAAGGATTTCTTCATTTGGTATTGTCATGGAAAGGTAGGTTTTACGTTCCATAAACTTTTTTCCTGCTGTTTTAAGGTAGCCTGTAAAGAACAGGAAGTTCCATAAATTATCCTGTGTTTTGTATATGTCTGCATAGGTTATATCTTCATGTACAGGTTTTTCTATTATACCTCCACATGTGAGTTCTTCAAGTTCCTGCCTTGTACCATCATCTGCATTTTCAATTAATTCACGTACAATGCTGTTAGAAGATGTGTTAGACCAGTATGGTTTTGGAAATTCTGTGTTATGGTAAACAATATCTTTTACATAATTTATTACACTCCATGGGTTATAAACTTCTGTATTCCCAAAA
>JAAWKM010000138.1 GCA_022797375.1 Lachnospiraceae bacterium | reverse complement strand
TACCCAGATAGCAATCATTCCAACAGCCTTGTGCTTCAATTTCACTTTCATTATATTCAATTTTATCTTGTTTTAACCTCATTGTATTCCTTACTTTCTAAATAAATCTGTACAATTATTATTGTATTGTATATTATGACATCAAAATTGTCAATATCCTGAATTTTTTTGAGTTTCCCCATTTTTGAAGAATAAATGCCATTATGTCCCATTTTTAGCAGGCTTAACAGAAGTCTGGCAGTAAAAGGATATATAATAAAAGTTAAAAAAGGATGGAGGGAAATGAAATGGCTAAAAAATCAACAAAACTTTAAGAATTGCAAGGGATATTTAAAGAAAATTATACCAGTTTTAAAAATATAGAGACAAATACCAGCCTGGTAAAAGAAATTAAAAAAATGCTGATGCAGTTCCAGATTACCGTCATCATTCTTATACAAAACATCCCCTTGGTGACATTATTATGATTGCATTTTTTGCAATGCCTGCAGATGCAAATGAATGGGCAGAAATAGAAATATTTGCAAGAAAAAAAGAAAAATGGCTGCGTAAATACCTGGAACTGCCATACGGACGCATGTTTTCCAGTGCCAGGTTCCACATACCACACAACCACATTTATTATTATATAAATAATACCGCAGTATCTCCCGTTTGTTTGAATAATTTAACACACAATAAAATTTCCAGTTATAATTATGGGTCTGCCAGAAGACAGCATTTTTCATTACTATTTGTGCCGTGCAAAGCACGGCATGGGGATTTTTATGAAACGGACGTAGCCTAAAAAATAAGTATGATTGAAAAAGAGTGTGCTTTATGATATATTTTTATGAGGTAAGGCATAAAATGCTTTTCATATTATACAAGGGAGGTAACAGAAAGAGAAAAGCTATGATTAAGAAGATTGACGCTAAAGGGGAAAAAGAAAAAATTTGCATGGAAATTTTAGAAGCCTTGCCAGAATGGTTTGAAGTTTCAGAGAGCAGAATGTCTTATGCAAAAGACTGCAGGGAATTGCCTTTCTGGGCAGATGTGGAAAGTGACATTGCCAGAGGATTTATTGTAATGAAGGAGACCAGTAAATATGCAGTGGAAATCTGTGTTATGGGTGTCAGAAAAGAATTCCATCATTTGGGTATTGGCAGTAAACTTTTCGAGGCATTTTATCAATATGCAAAAGAGCAGGGATATGAGTTTATCCAGGTAAAGACAGTCAGAGAAGGGATGTATCCGGATTATGATTTGACGAATGTATTTTACCAGAAAGCAGGATTCCGGGAGTTAGAGTGTATGGAAGGGTTATGGGATGCGGCGGATCCATGTCAGGTATATGTGATGTCAATAAAATAAATTTATAAGGCTTGTGCAATTTATAACCAGACGAGTAGTGAAAATATTTAATTAAAATGTAATAAATTTGTTGAATGTACCTATTGTAATAATTATTTTAATTGGTTATTATGGTAAATAGTAGTGTTTTAAAGCTTAAAAGCAGAACAGGGCTGTGTAACCTTTCATAAATTTTTATGGAGGGTTATATATGGGAAAGAAAAATATTATAATAATTATAGCCTGTATTGTATTTATAGTGTTTTCTGGTATTCTTTATTTACAGCCAGGAGGTGGCAAAAGTACCAGTTTTACCGGGGATACAGGAGAAGATATATTACAGGATGAAGAAACAGGAAATAATAAAGACGGGCAGGAAACAGAAGAGAAAGACAATAAAACAGATACTACGGAAGAGATAGCTGTGTATGTATGTGGTGCTGTAAAACATCCAGGGGTATACAGTTTATTAAATGGGCAAAGAATTTGTGATGCTATAAAAGCAGCAGGAGGATTTAAGAAATCTGCTGCCCGTTCTGCTATAAATCTTGCAAAGGTACTGGCAGACGGCGAACAGGTAATTGTACTGTCTAAAAAACAAGCAGTTTCTGACAATAAAAATAATAACAGCCAGCCACAGCAGGATGGAGGGCTTATAAATATAAATACTGCATCAAAAGAAGAACTTATGTCCCTGCCTGGCATTGGGGAAAGCAAGGCAGACGCAGTAATGGACTACCGGTTGTCTTGCAGTTTTAAGAGTATTGATGATATAAAAAATGTTACTGGAATTAAAGATGGCGTTTTTAACCAGATAAAAGACCAGATTACTGTATAAATGGAAGGATGGAAAACAATGGCTAGAAAAGTTTTAGTAGTTGATGACGAGAAATTAATTGTTAAAGGAATCCGTTTCAGCCTGGAGCAGGATGGTATGGAGGTTGACTGTGCATATGACGGGCAGGAAGCGCTTGATTACATTAATAAAAATAAATATGATGTTATATTGCTGGATGTTATGCTGCCAGTGCTTAACGGGTTTGAAGTATGCCAGCAGATACGTGAATTTTCAAATGTACCTGTAATTATGCTTACTGCTAAAGGTGATGATATGGATAAAATCCTGGGGCTTGAGTATGGTGCAGATGATTATATTACAAAACCGTTTAATATACTGGAAGTCAAGGCACGCATTAAAGCGATTATAAGAAGAAGTTCTGCAACAGAAACTAAAGAGCCGCCAAAGGTTTATTCATATAATGGTTTAAGGATTGATATAGAAAGCAGAAGAGGATATATAAACGATAAGGAAGTAAACCTTACAGCAAAAGAATTTGACCTTTTAGAACTTCTCATGCTGCACCCCAATAAAGTGTATGGCAGGGAAGAACTGCTTAATACAGTATGGGGATATGACTATCCAGGTGATGTAAGGACTGTGGATGTGCATATCCGCCGTTTAAGGGAAAAAATAGAAGAATCCCCAAGTAATCCTGTTTTTATCCATACAAAATGGGGTGTTGGTTATTATTTCCAGAAATAACATAAGCTGTATGGAGGAAACGCTTTGAAAAACACTTGGAGCAGTCTGTTATATAATATTAGGAGTATGCGTGTCCAGGTATTTGGGTTACTGCTTTGCACTGGGCTTATACCTATAATATTCTTATTTACTGTAATAACAAATACATATGATACCCAGATGGTTTCACAGAGAACTGATGAACTGCAGTCATGCGGGACAGTTATATCAAACCTGGTTGTTTCATCAGGTTATCTTTCAGGAAATAATTCTGGCAATGTAGACAGCGAAACGGAAGAAATAGCCAATATATACCAGGGACGTATAATTATAGTTGATAAAGATTTAAAGATAGTAAAAGATACTTATGGCATAGAAGAAGGCAAGACACTTATTTCTACGGAAGTAGTAAAGTGCTTCAGTGGCAATAGTGAGAATAAATATGTAAATGATTTAGGCGGGTATATGCAGCTTACAATGCCTATAACAGACCCAATTGTTAATGAAGTATGCGGTGTAATTGTAATAAGTTATTCTGTCAGGAATCTGGCAAATATATCGCGTGAAGTGTCACACAGGACACTTTTCCTGCTTCTTGGAATTGCACTTATTATAATTATTTTGTCATTTGCATGTTCAATCCTGCTTACATCACCTTTAAAAAAAGTAACAGATTCAATTAATGATATATCAAAGGGTGATATGGAGATAAAGCTTGATATGCATGGATATTCTGAACTTGTAAAGATTTCAGAATCTTTTAACCAGATGACAGAAGTAATAAGAAAACAGGAAATTTCCAGGCAGGAGTTTGTTTCTAATGTTTCACATGAGCTTAAAACACCTCTTGCTTCAATGAAAGTGCTGTCAGACTCTCTTCTGTCACAGGAAGGGATGCCAGAAGAAATATACCGTGAATTTTTAGGTGATATAACTACAGAAATTGAAAGAATGACACGTATAATAAATGACCTTCTTTCAATGGTTAAAATGGATAAAAACAGTGCTTCAATGCAGGTGGCCAATATAAGCATTAATGAACTTTTAGAGCAGCTTCTCAAGCGTTTACGCCCAATAGCAGCAAAGCGTAATATAGAACTTATATTTGAAAGTTACCGTCCAGTTATGGCGGATGTTGATGAAGTCAAAATATCAATAGCGTTAAATAACATTATTGAGAATGCAATTAAATATAATTATGACAATGGATGGGTGAGGGTTACCCTGAATGCAGACCATAAATTCTTCTTTGTAACAATACAGGATTCAGGTGTTGGAATACCAGAAGATTTGCAGGATAGTGTATTTGAAAGGTTTTACAGGGTAGATAAGGCAAGGTCAAGGGAAACAGGAGGTACAGGGCTCGGGCTTTCGATTACAAGGAACGCTGTCCTTTTGCACAGAGGTTCTATAAAGCTTTACAGCAAGGAAAAAGAGGGTACTACATTTACAATAAGAATACCGCTTAACTATATACCATAAAGATTTTCCGGAATATAAAAGCATCGCATATATGGGGGCTTATTATGGGTAAATCCATGTTTTATAAATTAATAATACTGGCTATTTCTTTGTTTTCTTCCTGTTTTCTGGTCTCATGCCAGGCAGGCAGCAGGAATGAAAATTATGATGGCTATTATATATTTGGGCTTGATGCTAATGAAACCAAAGTTGTATTTGAAAAATACAGACCCGTTTCAGAAGACGCTGAAGAGCTTGTTGTGGAATTTTTAGATAAAATGTCAAATGAGCCAGAAGATATTTATATGAAAAAGGCTATTCCCGATGATGTGGAAATAGATAATTATGTTTTATCTGAAGAAGGCGGGCTTTCACTGTATTTTAATTCATCATATGGAAACTATACAGGTGTATCTGAAATACTCAGAAGGGCAGCTATTGTGAAAACACTGTGCCAGGTGCCAAGAGTAACAGATATCCAGTTTTATGTTTCAGGACAACCCCTTACCACTTCAAATATGGATGCCATAGGGCTGATGCGGGCTGATGATTTTATTGATAATACAGGCGGGGAAACAAGTTATAAACAAAACACAACACTTAATATGTATTTTTCTGATTACAAGGGTACAGCACTTGTTGAAGTACCAGTAGAAATTACTTATGATGCCACTATACCATTAGAACAGCTCGCAGTTGAGCAGCTTATGAAAGGACCATATTCTATTGAGGGCGTTAATAAGAGAAGCCTGCTTCCTACAATACCTGATGGCACAAGGCTTAATAAGGTTACAGTAAGGGAAAATACATGTTATGTAGATTTTTCTTCCGAATTTTTAAATAAACGCAAATCAATTACAGCAGATGTTGCTATTTACTCTGTTGTAAATACACTTGTTGAACTTTCAACAGTTAATAAAGTACAATTCAGCATAGATGGCGGACAGGTTCTTGAATATAGTACCTCAATTAATTTTGGAGAGCCATTTGAAAGAAACCTTGACCTCGTGCTTTCTAATGCACCTGTTTCATTGGATGAGGATTAGTACGTTTAAGGAGGGGATTAGATTAAAAGGCCAGTTATATGGGTTTTTGCCACACTTATTATATTATTTGGCACTTACAGGCACTTTTTTGCAGAAGCAGATGATGACAGATATTATGTAATGGATAATATGTTTAATGATAAGGCAGAAGCAGGCATTACAGGCAGAGTATATAATTATGAAGAAAGGGAAGGAGGCAGTTCCATATATCTAAAAGACGCTTATGTACAGCTTAAAGGCAGTGAAGTGTTTTGCAGCCTGCCATATATACTTATCTATACCAAAGAACAAAGCAGGTTTAGCACAGGCAGCCAGTTAAAAATATATGGGATTATTTATAAACCAGAAACACCATCTAATCCAGGGCAGTTTAACCAGAAAGAATATTTGAGGGAAAAGAATATATATTATACAGCCACAGCAAAATCAATAACTGATATGGGAAATCCTGGGAACAACATTAGTTATAGTTTCCGTGGATTTACAATGGGTATAAAGGAAAAACTGGCAGAAGTGTATAAAAATGCCCTTCCAGAAAAGGAATGTGGCATTGTGTCAGCTATGCTTCTTGGTGATAAAACATTGGCAGACCTGGATATGAAAAACCTTTATAAACAGAGTGGTATTGGGCATCTGCTTGCAATAAGCGGACTTCATATATCAATACTTGGTATAGCTGTATATAAGCTGGTAAAATGGTCTGTTGCACTATTATGCAGCATATTTAGTTATATATATAAAAATAAAGCAGTTACTCTGAAGTATCTAAAAATTCTATCTGTACTTGCAGGTGCATCACGCATAATGCCCGCATTTGCTGCCATGATTTTTATATTGTTTTATGGAAATATGACAGGTCCAGGCATATCAACAGACAGGGCAGTTTCTATGATGCTGCTTATGCTTCTTGCCCCGGTTATATATAAAAGTTATGATATGCTTTCAGCACTTGGGGCTAGTGCAGTAATTATATTATTCCAGAAGCCATTTGCTGTATTTTCATGCAGTTTTCTTCTTTCATATGGCGCAGTCCTTGGCATCGTACTTGTTTATCCTGTATTAAATAAAATATATACTGGAAGCCCGGATAGTAATAATAGTTATAACAGGCGCAAGAAATATATGTACAGTTTTGGAAAACTGCTTAAATCCAAGAATAAAAATCCCAGTCTCATGATGTCTCTTAAATATATTTTTTATTTTATACTGGAAAAAACTGCAGATTTATTCTTAACAAGTCTTTCTATACAGATTGTAACACTCCCGGTTATTTTATATTTCTATTATGAATTTCCAATATATGGTATATTTATAAATATTATTATACTTCCGCTTATGCCATTGGTTGTAATTACTTCGGCAGCAGGAGGGGTGGCAGGGCTTTTCTCTATGCCACTGGCAGGGTTCCTGCTTGGAAGCACAAAATTCCTGTTAGATATTTATGAAACTGTATGCAGGCTGGCGGCAAAACTCCCATGTAATATTGTAATTGCAGGAAAGCCTGGGATATGGCAGATAGCAGTTTATTTGTTTATTGTGGTTTTTGCATTATATATTATCCATAATACAGACAACTGTAATCCAGTATTGCCGTTTGCCATATATACAGTGGCATTTTGCGTAATTATTTATACCAGAAGATATAATGGTGTCAATATAACATTTCTTGATACAGGGCAGGGTGATGCTATATTTATACAGGATAATAAGGGTACAGTATACCTGGTTGACGGCGGAAGCAGCAGTGTGGAAAAAGCTGGTACATACAGGATAATTCCATTCCTGAAATATAATGGCATTAAAAAAATAGACTATATAATAATTACACATCCCGATGAAGACCATATTTCAGGAATAAGGGAGATATTAGAACAACCAGGTGGCGGAATAAAGGCAGAAACCCTGCTTGTACCAGACCCTGCTTCTGCCTGTAAGGATACAGCATATTACAATATAATAAAAACAGCAATGGAAAATAATGTAAAAACAGCTTATATAGGGGCAGGTGATATTATATCAAACAATGCAGGTTTTAGCATTAAGTGCCTGCATCCACAACATGGGTTTAATGCTGGCAGCGCTAATGCATACTCAGCAGTATTAAGTGTCTCATATGGAAATACATCTTTTCTTCTTACAGGTGATATTGAAGGAAATGGTGAGGATGCCCTTTCAGACAGGCTTTATACAGATAAAACACTGCCTGGATATTATAATGTGCTGAAAGTGGCACACCACGGTTCTAAGAATTCTTCTAAAGAAAAATTTTTGGAACGGGCAGCACCAGATATATCAGTAATATCATGTGGAAAAAATAATCTTTATGGACACCCGCACAAAGAACTTATAAAGAGGCTGGAAAATTGTGGAAGCAAATGGGTGTCTACAAGTGAGGCAGGGGCTGTTACAGTGTTAAGTAACGGGGAAAAAACCACAATTAAAACATATAAAAGGAATTGATTGTAATTCCAGGTAACCATTTCATGTGTACAATAATATAATAACCTTATATAGAATTATTCTTTTTATAAAAAGAATTTAAGCTTTGTGCCTGGGCACTGCCTGGTACAAAGCCGTTTTTCCTGTATAGTCTGGATATAAAGCAGCGCAGAAATGAGGAATTAGCATGGAAAAAGAATGTTTACTTACCAATAACTGTAGTTTTGCAGGGATAAGGCCAGCAATGGCAGATTTGCCTTATCCCCCAATACAAGTAACAAATAAAAACCAGGCATATGCCAATCTTTTAAGTATTGATTATTGTGGTGCTGTATCTGAATTATCAGCAATTACACAATATATCAATAACGAAAACCGGTTGTCCTGTAGTAAATGTTCTATAGCAAAAACAATTCTTGGAATTGCCATAGCTGAAATGATGCATTTACAGAAATTAGGTGAACTGGTTTTTCTTCTTGGCGGGGATGTAAGCTTTACAGCAAAATACCAGAACGGGGGTGCAAAACCGTGGACACCTGCATATTTGTCAATTCCTGGTGATGCCAGGAAAATGCTTGTAGCAGATATAGAAGCAGAAAAGGCGGCTATAAAACAGTACAGGGTACATATACAGATGATAAAGGATAATTGTGTAAACGCTGTACTTGAAAGAATAATAAAAGATGAGGAATATCATATTATGTTATTGCAGGTTTTGCTAAAAGAATTATAGGATGCATTTACAATGTTTTTAAAGGTATACTGCCATTTATCCGGACGCAGGTTTTCCAGTGCCAAGGCTTAAGTTTATTCCACTCCAGAAAAGCATGTCGCAGACATGGCTTTTGCACGCATTGCGCTACATTAACCCACGCAGCGGCACATAAAGCCCCTGTGCCTCAAAAGAAACTTACGTTTCTTCTGCCACACAGGGGCTTAAATGCCGGCGGGGTTAAAGTGCACCTGTCATGGAATAAACTTAAGCCCTGCATATGGAACCTGCTGTCTTTTGGCAGCAAACCCGGGATTATAACTGGAAATTTTACCGCATCCAGCCACCAAACCCCACTTTAAGTGGGGCTTGAAAAAACGTTCCATAGGGCTATAGCCTATTGCCGCAATATAGTATCCTCCCGCCCAAAACGCTTTGTTCCATTTGTTCTGCAATTCTGGATGCCTGTCATAAATCATGAGCGTGCTTTTCCCTTTCAAACACCCCATAAATGAAGATATACTCATCTTTGGTGAATACCGCAGTATCTCCCATTTGTCTAAATAATTTAACACACAATAAAATTTCCAGTTATAATTATAGGTCTGCCAGAAGACAGCAGGTTTCACATGTCCAGGCTGGTATTTTCCATGACAGAAGCACTTTAGCCCCGCCGGCGCTTGAATCTGGTTTTTTCAGATTTTATGCGCCGCTGCGTGGGCTGATGTAGCGCAAGCGTGCTCTGTCATGGAATAATAACAGCCTGGACACAGAAACCCTGCGTCCGTTTTTACACAAACTCAAGATAACTGGAATTTTTATGTTACTATTCACAGTCAAAATTTATGATTAATAAATTTTATTGCAAATTTTGCTTTTTTCTGTGTGATGGAGTATACTATTATCCAGTATATAGCAGG
>JAAWKM010000137.1 GCA_022797375.1 Lachnospiraceae bacterium | reverse complement strand
AAAGAAACAAAACCAAAAGAGGTAGTTGTATATGTGGGACAGTATTTTGGCATTTTCCCATTCCTTGAATTTTTAAAAATCTATGCAGAATGCACATTAAAAGTAAGACAACTTCTTGATCTGGTTCTTGCTAAAGTATAGCAGGTTTTTTTTAATATTTTCAAAAGACTAATTGAAGTTTAATCCAAAAATGCTATAGCAATCTTTGTATACCCAGTGCAACATAACCATCTTCCAGACCCCATCCTTCCAAAAAATATACAATTCGGAATAACTCCATGTCCAGAGGATGCCGGAACGCATGTCCTTCCCTGTCTACAACAATAATTTTTATAATATCACCTTTTTGGTAATTCCTGTCATTATAACGTATTTCAAAAGGTCTTATTTCCCATAAAAACATCATTTGCAAAAATATCCAAATTTTTCAATCTGTGTATAATGCAATTCTCCATCTTTATTTCCTTCCAAAATTCATTGAAAATAAGATAATGAGTGTTTGTACGCCCTCTTTATAACTTCCCGAGAAAACCCCTCACCAGACAATTTTCCCTTTTCACTAATGAAAATACAACATCTTCCAGTCTGTATCTAGTAAATCTAAATTATCCAGTTCATCTTCCACATAAACACAATTTGTTTCAAACTCAGATATTACAGCATATGTATTTTCTACACCGTTCTGCACATACCTTTCCGCCTTTCGGACAGCTTTCTCAAAGCTGGAAATATATTCCTGGCACCCGTCATAAAACACATGCTTTTTATCATACACACCAGAATATTTTTCATACTCGGTATTAGATTCATCTAAAAGAATACCATTTCTAAAAATATATTTTCATAGTATGTCCCCTATAAAGTACCAGAAATTTTTCTATTTACTTCTTTTGCTAAAACAAAATAAATCCAATAACTGTAGCCACAACGCATAAGCCAGGTTATTCCGGCCACATCTTATTCTAAAATAATTCTATAGTCTTGGGATTTACAGGGATTAAACCAACACCTTTACTATCAGCATATTCAATACAGTTTTTTGTCCCAGATGCACTGCCATCCCATACACAAATAAGTTTTCTTACAGTATCAACAAGTGCTTCGTTCCTTTTTTGTAAGGAGTGACCAACCCCTTGTAATTCAGAACTAACATAATTTATCCTGTCAGCCTTATCTAATATATTTTTAAATAAAATTTGTGCCTCCATTGGCCATTTACACGAATATTTCTTAAAAGGCAGCATAGTTACAAGTTTTATATCATAGCCTTGTTCTTTCAATTCCATTACAGACATAGCAAATACCTGGTCTGTTCCCAGAGCCATTCCAGTCACACCAGCCGTTGCTTTTTCTTTTAAAAGAACCTTTTTAAACAATTCTTTCAGCTTTATCCATCTTGGTTCTGTGAGGTCATATCCATATAATTTTTCTGGTCTGTGACCCGTAACTCCTATAATTCCCGCCTGGGCATCTTCTGCTGTTATACCAGTAAGAAGACCTGTATTATAATTTTGCCAGCATTTAACTAATTTTTCTGTACTGCTGGCTAATTCCCATACAATATCATCCTCCAGACTTTGGACAAATCCGTTTGTCTTAAAAATTTCATTATGTGATAATTTGTCTTTTATAAGACCTCTTGCCACCTCAGCCGAGAACATCTCTTTGGCTTCACCAATACAATGGTTTTCAAGAAAACCAGATAGTTCTCTTCTTTCCCGCATATTTTGCATTACCTTTTTAAAATCCATATATCCACACTCCTCTAGACAAAACCAAGTACAATAATCCTTTTAAATTATTTGATACTATTATTTATTTCCCTATACATAATTTATCTCTAACATAAAAGAAGAACCTGTCTCCTGAACTAAAATTCCTCTTATTGTCCTGTTAAAGAAGTACACTCAAAATTTCCGTCAGCATCAGGGATACGATATCTGTCCCATTCAATGAGACGGCTTTCTATATAAGGACCAACAGCCATCATATAAGCACTTATAGCACAATCCAATGTCTTTTGGTCTCCTATTATAAATCTTCCATGACCTTCTGAAACACTGCAGAAACAGAACTGGTTAATCCATCACAAACATCTTCAAACCCATATGGCAGTATCCCATAAGCAACCCAGTATTTTACAATTTCTGCCAAAGCCCCAACTGCTTCCATTGCATAAAAAGATTACGCATATTATCATCATACTGTTTGTCTATAACTTCATTTCCACCGATAACCACACAAATTAAGAGTAAAACAGCTCTAAAACCCAAGCTTATTATGATACAAAAACAGGAACTCTGCTTGTTGAATATAACCATATACGTACTTGTGCAAGAAGCAATGGTAGTCTTGAAATAGGATACCATTATGAATACACCAGACACACCATAACAGTAGAAAACCCAACAGACAGTAAACCAATTGAATTAGCAGAAATTCCCATACACAATAAATGGAAGAAAACTTTTTAAATCCACATTTTTCCAGCCTGGCTATTAACCAATGCCTCATTTGCATTGTTTATTTTATTATAGAAAGTGAAAAAAATTTTTTCGTGTTTTGAGATATGCTCTGATGGCAGCTAAACAAATCCGGATTTATCTTTCCATTTTTAAACAAAATAAAAAGGCTGTACCATTACAGCCCATTTCAAAAATTTACCTGCCACCACTAATACTTTTAGAATAAAAAACCTCTCTGCCAAACACAGCCATGACACACATATTTAAAAACCGGTCACTTTTTATTTGCATAAAAGAATTTTGCCCTGCCATTACCTTACATAAAACAGCATGCCACTATACCACTGTAATTACTAATTTCTTTTCTAGTTCCCTGCTTGTGTATTTACTGTATAATGGAGCTATAGCAGCATCTAAGAACCCTTGCCACCGTACAATTTCATAATCTGTTTCCTATTTTACCATCCTTCCTGTAAACTGCATATAACAGACAGATGGATAGCAGCTTGTTAAACATTAACAATCTAAAAACATTTATATTTTACTAAAACACAACATCTGCTGGTACTACACTATTCATAATTATAATAATATCCAGGTAATTTTCGTATTAACCGATAATGCTGTAAATTATATTGTGTTGTCTAACCTCTTGTTCCTGGTCTTAGTCGGTTAATAATCCCAAGCTGCAAAGCAGCACAGCCAAATACTAGTTCACCATTATCAAGAAACCTGGCTTCTGCATCTTCTGGAAAATATCCTGGACAATGTGAAAATTTTACAGTAACGTCGTGTAATTTAGAAATTTCAAGCATTAAATCCATACAATTATCTCCACAGCTTGAACCCCACTGCGGGGTTTCAGGTTCCTTTAAAAGCATAATCAATACCTTTGAACCTCCACTGATACGCTCAGAAGAAATTGCCCCCAGAACCGGGCTTATAATCAGGTTAGCTGACACAACCTCACTTTCATCAATTTCCATAACTATACGTTTTACAAACGGGTCATCAAACCATACATCTTCATAATTAGCACGGAAAATACTATTAATTCCACCATCATTGATATCTTGTTCTCCAACAATAATATTTAACATACCCCAGCCTCCACAAAATTACTAATTTTTATTAAAATATATTTAACCTGGGGCAGTCCCCCATTTCCAGATATTTCCCCAGAACTGCTTCTTTTTTATCTGTCATACGTGAAAGACAGCAGACAGAAACTTCTCTAAAACAACAATCCTCTAAATAACATTTATTCAGTTTATGTTTTGAATAACAACATGGATACCGTTCTGTATATTTTTTAATTACATAAGTGAAAAACTGTTCCCATGAAAAGAATAAACCTGAAACCTGTGAAACAGGTTCTTTTATTTTTTTCTGAACCTCTGTATTTTTAAAAAGACCTGATGAAAGCAGTAAATATTCAAAACTTTCTGGAAGAAATAATAAAACAACATCCTGCATTTTCGCAATTTTTTCTGTTAATATTTCGATTTCAGAACCAAAAGCAGCACCATCAGCAACAATAACAACAGTTCCAGTAACATTTTCTAACAGTTGTATGATATTGCTTTTACCACCAGCTGGTTTAACGCATGAATAGAACCTGTTGAAAAATTCAAATCCAGAATTGCTATCTTCTGTTATTATTGTGGCACTTTCCCTGAACACATTAAAATTCTCTTGGTTATAAACAGGTTCAATCCAATGGAATTTTCCACTAGTTTTAATATTATAAATGTCAGTGTAGCTATAAGGCAGATTTGGTAAACCTGAACGGTTTATTAACACAAAAAACGAATCAGTGAATTTACAAAACAAGGAAAATTCATCAGAACAAGCCATACTGAATGATTCATCAGCAAAAAATAATATATTATCATATTGTTTTAAAAGACTACGTAATTTTTCTGCAAATCCAGCAGAACCATGGCTGGCAGTCTCATTACGTGCCCTGTTGATATTAGAACGGACTATCTCTTTAAACAGATTATTATTCAACACATAACACTCATAATCACACTGGATATCAATCTTCGCATATAAATTCCCAGCATCTTCAAGTGCCCTGACAAGTTCAGATTTCCCTTTAGCAGATTCTCCTGTAATCCTGGTAATCTTTCTTTTTATTAAAATTTCATATTGCAGTCTTTTGGATTTTAACTGGAACTTAAACCCTCCTGTCATAAAAGTTCTCCTTTCCAGCATAATTTTTATATAACACAACAGCGTAACAGTCGGGTTTGTTTAACACAAACAGACCTTCATATCACCTGCATACAACATCACACAGATAAACCCACACATTAAAAGAACTTAATAGTTCTCCACAATCTTCATAATCCCATATTTCATATAACCCCGTCTGCTTATATCAAACTTGTGGGTTAATTGCAATCTGAAACTATATTTCATAAAATCAATATTAGTAACAAATTTAATATAAACTTCCAAACAAAAACTTTCCAAACGCTTATCCCGATTATAACACCTTTCTTCTAATATTACTATATTAAATTCAGGCTAATTATTTTATACAGCATACCTGCTTTGTCCTGATCTGTATTCCACATACATTGTCTGGCAACTTGTTTAATACCCACACAGTCACAAAATTATACCTGTTTTTACTATTTTCCTGCTTTTATAATTGTCAAAATAGTCTGCTTTGCTTACCTATATGATGATTAATCCGATATAGGCAAATGTGGTATTTTGCCAACATGTTTTTTTATAAAAAATACCTTATAATACTTTTAAAACCCAGCCATTTTAATTACCCTTAAATACCTCAATCCCAATATCAATATCCTTCTTGTTTAAACAGAAAAAACATCATAATAATTTAACCAGTTATCTTTATAAAATACTCCAGTTTTGCACCTTTTAAATTTTTCTCTGCATAATCTGAAGCCTCAGAAAAAAGCCTGCCGTACAATTCTGCATAAGGTGCATTGCTCTTGTAATGTTCCCATAACTTCCAGTTTAAAACCATTACAAATTCTGTCGGATACTTATAATGAAATTTCCACTCACTAAATGCACTGGCATAAGTATCTTCTATTGCTTCCAGTCCATTGCAATATCTTCCCACATTCTCTGTCCACTTCTATAAGCAGACTTAAAAACAGACTGTTTACATGAGAAACAGAATACAATTGTGATGAATCTAAAATACTCTGGCATCTCCTGTTTGGAAATTCCAGAGTATTCCAATATTTTTCTCATTTGTTAACTTTGAAGCAACAATTTATCTACATTTTCTTTTAATTCTGAATTTAACATGAGATATCTTTTATATTTGGCCTGCATATGGCTGATTTCCTTCTTTTTTGCTCCTGCAATTTTTCCAATTATAACTATATCTTCACTTGCAAGACTTCCAAACACTTCATCTAATCCAAAATTAGAAAAATATAATTGTGAATAAAAATTATAGTTATAAAAATGTTTAAATTTAAATTTCAACATATCTATCTGCTCATTTAAATCACTATGTTTATTATTTTGTTTAAAGAATTCTTCTACTTCAGTATATATTCCCAAAAATGCTTTAATACATTCAAATGTTGCAATATCTTTATATTTATCAATAATTTTATTTCTATAAATATCATTAGAATTTATAACATTAATAATAAATGTCTGGTTATGAATTTTTGAGATATTACTTACACAAAATTTCACATTATCAGCTATGAAATCAATAAATTGCTTTTTATACAACTCATCATCTATTACTTGCATACATAAAATAAGCATATTAAGTACATTAACTCTCTCGCTTCTATCAGAAAATGATTCATTCAGTCTTTTAAAAAGAAACTCAACAATCGCTTGGTATTTATTCTCATTTTTCTGTTTAAACATGGCTAGCGTTAATTCAAATATCTCTGAGTCCACATCAAACATTTTCCAGGCATTGTATATATCTTCAACATCTGACATCCTTGTAAATATATACTGTGAATAAAAATATTCAAAAAAAGAACGATGGAAAAATTTAAAACAATCTTCACCAGATGCTGGAACAAATAATTCAGTTCGGTCAGAACAAAATATTAAAAATTGTTCAATTGCTAACTCAGTTTGGTTTTCTGAAACATATTTAGTTTTATAAATTTGAGTTAATCTTTCTATTATCTTATCTTTGCTGACATCACTATTATTGGGCAGACAAAGATTTGCTAACTCCATAAACGTATTATCTTTCATTATTGTAGAAATAAGATTCCAATCATACTTTTCTTGTGATTTTTCTTTTTCTCTCTTATTCGAAATGTATTCAAAACATTTTTGATATAATTCCAATTTATTTTCTGGTAATTCTCTTTCTGCCTTGTATATATTTATCAAAAGAGATAATACTAAAAAACTATTTAAAAATCTCTTTTCAACTAGCGCCTGTGTTTGCTTCAAAAAAGCATCTCTGTCACTTTTGTCAAATTTGCCCAATTTTATAATATTATCAACATAAACTTGTATTTGTGTTCCATTTAATGGTTCTATTTCAAACACTTC
The DNA here is from genome assembly GCA_022797375.1 of Lachnospiraceae bacterium. Classification (GTDB taxonomy): domain Bacteria; phylum Bacillota; class Clostridia; order Lachnospirales; family Lachnospiraceae; genus Butyribacter. Next base: position 2,526 of record JAAWKM010000137.1, on the reverse strand, counting down.
AATATCCTTTTCTGGCAAAAAACCTCTTGCTCTTGATGTAATACACACTTTATTATTTAAATTTTGATTCTTGAAATAATTAATTACATGGCTATGCAAGTCCTGTCTTTTATCTTTATCCACTTCATCTAAAGCGTCAAGTAATATAATGCACCTGCCTCTCTTTAAATAATAATTTATTAAATCTGCAGATACTTTAGAATCCTCAATGAGAGTTTCTTTTTTCATACTATTCTGTAAAAAATCAATAACCGAAATTGCATTACTTGTATTATTTACAAAAAAATTCTTTAATTCACCATAAATTACCATATACTCGTTAGAATCAATTAAATTTAATTTATCATACTCTACTATCAGTTTTTTCATAAATAATGATTTTCCATAACCCGCCCCACCAGTAACATATACTATGTTGCCTCTTTCAAAAATATACTTCCAATCATCAAAATTTATTGGGTCATGTATATTTTCTTGAAACCCAATTCTATATTCTGAATCACTTTTTACCAATCTAAAAGGTATCCCATGTATATTCTCTAGTCTTTGAACAAGAAATGGAGGAACATAAAAGGCGTTAATATTAAATTTATCTAACAAATATATATGAGCCATTTTATGATTATCTTTTAAAATTTTAGTATAGTATTCTTTTTCCTCTAAAAATTTATCATTTTTATATACCACATCTGATTGAATACTTTGTTTTAAAATTGAAACAATTTCATTCAACTTTGATGTAACTCCATTTCCCAATAAATTAAGTTTTTTATTTATAAAATATACCATTATAGCTTCTTCTTGGCTTATTTGATCCAAAATATAGTCGCTAATTAATACAAATATTTCCTCAAAGAAAGAAATTAATAACTCTTCTTTTGGTTTTGTTAATACACCAGAATTTGTATATTGTTCCTTAAGATTATCTGCTAAAAAAGTAATGATATCCAATTCCTCCAAATTTTTATTTTTTATACTTTTATTTTTTATTGTTCTAGATAAAACCCCATCTGAAAATTTATTTTCTAATTTTCCAGTAATAACATATGTAGTATAATTATTTATAGTATCGAAAATTAATGGACTTTTTATGAAATTTGAGAGTATTCCTGAATCACATAGAACTTCATATTTATTATCTAGATGTTCAGAAACATATTTTTCTACAGTTTTTCTTTCAAAATCAACTTTCTTAGTTTTTAACCGTCCTAACTCACATTTTCCAATATCACAAATAACAGATGCTACTATACTACACAAAATACTATCAAATATAGGACTCACTTGTCTATTTCTCCCCTTTTCCAATGTTTATCATATCTCACCATATAGAAACTTTTATTTAATGATTATTCCAATGCAGTGCAAAACAACATACCTGCTTAAGCAATAATTTTTATAATACCTCTTAAGTATACATGAAAAATCTATAATTATCAATAAAAATTGTTTTACTAAACTTTTCACCTAACTAATGCTTGTATCTTCTAATATGGTATAATACATAACTAATAAATAACATTTAGAAAGGAATACTTATTTAATTACCATACTTAATTTTTAATGATTTTGTTTAATGATTTTTTATTTCTTATTATACTATTATTTCAAATTTTTTTTACTGAGAAATTTTTATCATTTATGTCAAACTAGCCGTGCCCAATTGGATATAGACAACTATTCCATTTTTTATCCAAGCTAACAACACACAGACAGAAGACATTGAGCACCACTTACTCATTGGGAAATGTCCCTTTCATGAGCTTATTAAGACCAATAACTAAAAAGCATTTAACTTCTTTGCTGAATGGGAAATTTTCTCTCCGCTCCCAAAAAGCCTGTTTAAATCAAATCCCTGTTCCCTTAAATAGCTACACTCTTTGTTTATTTCATTTTGCAATCCTGCCATTCTGCTTCCAGCTGTATTAATATGCTTAACTGCCAGTGCTGCTTCATAGATACCCGAATCTTTGTATGGTTTTACTTTTTCACTATAAGTCCTGCCTTTCGGACAGCCACAACACGCCATACCTAAACCACAACTGTCACACGGATTATCAGGTAATACCTTTTGTAACAATTCATAATCACTGTCTTCAATTAAAATATTCTCTGTCCTCTTCATAAGAAACCCCCTGATTAAAATTAATAGCAGCGGTTTTATATTCGGAAAACAAAACCACTGCTGTACTACATATCTTATATTAATCCTCAGCTTTGTTTATTTTTTTTTTGAAACCACATACAAAGCTAAAAATACTTAAAATAAAACCTGCCAGACCTTGTATGGCCAAATTTATTTTGGTATACCAAGTACAAATTTTAAATCCTCAAAGATAACTATACCAGAATTTTTATAATCAAAATCTTCTGGGTTTACCTTTTCATAAGCATATAAGAAAGTAAAATTATGGTTCTTAGCATACTTTATTTTATCTGTCATGGATTTCTTAGAAAAATCTTTATATTCAGAATTTTGATTCTGCTGTACTGAAATATCCTCTGCTCCAGAACTACCACCAGATA
>JAAWKM010000136.1 GCA_022797375.1 Lachnospiraceae bacterium | reverse complement strand
TGAAACAAAAGCAATAGAAAGAAAAAGGACAGTACAGACGCCAGAAGAACTTCTTGTCATGGACATGTATTATCTTTATGGTGCATCCCTTGTGGAAACCAGCCAGATGGCAGAGATGAATGGTACTGGTAAAATTAGTGATGCTGCTTTCATGAAACGCTTTATGAAATCGAAGGAATGGTTCAAGTGGATTGCAGGAAACATCCTGCCAGAAGAAATAATCCATTACCAGAAACCAGAAAAACTGGGACAATACAAAGTTTTTGCCATAGATGCTTCCGGTGTTAATACAAAAGGCGCTGTAAAACAGTCATTCCATCTGCATTATTCTGTAGACTTGTTTTCTTTAAACTGCAGCCAGTTTAAAATAACAGAAGAAAAAACAGGAGAAACTTTAAAAAATTTTATTATACAGGAAAATGATTTAATAATAGCAGGCCGTGCATATGCAACAATAACCGGCATAGAATACTGTCTGGAAAATGGCGGGGATTTTATTTCCAGGATAAAAAACAAACCTTTTAATATTTATAATGAGAAACAAGAAAAGATACTCCTTACAGACTGGCTAAAGACACTGGACGGGGATGCAGCAGAAACCAGGATATATTTTAAAGACAGCAGTAAAAATTTACGTCCTTTAAGAATATGTGCTGTTCCAAAAACTGAAGAAGAAATAAAAGAAGAAGATAAAAAACTGAAAAAAAAGAAAGTAAAAAACAAATAAAAATTTCTGATGATACAAAACTTTCACACCATTATATGTTTGTTGCAACATCACTTCCAGAAATGTTTACTGCAAAAGAAATACTTGGTATTTACAGGCTCCGCTGGCAGGTGGGGACTTGTATTTAAAAGATACAAATCCATACTGGGTCTTGGGAGTATACCAACAAAAACAAAAGAATCTACAGAAGCATGGCTGGATGGGAAAATGCTGCTGGCACTGCTGGCAGAGAAATTTCTTGGCAATGTTGGTTTTTTCCCCCCCCCTCCTGGCAAACAAGAAAAAAACAGAAGCATATGGAGGGAAACAAGATTAGTTTTTCTATTAATTTTAATGGTTATAATGCCACAAGATAATTTACCATTTGGACAGGATTTTTTACATTTTTCAGTCAGTTCTTTTGTGGAAAAACGTAAAAAAGACCGGTTGCAGATGGCGTCTTTTTCTTTAAGTTAGTGCATATGGGAGAATCCCCTGTGAATTGTGAAGATATTTATCCATTCATCTATACCATAAAAAGAAATAAGTTCATAGGCTGTTTGATGCTTGCCTATAAACTTATTATACGAGGAGGGGGTTATAATGAAATTATCAGATATTTCAAATGGAGCAGACTGGATAATATGGGTGGGGTTTATTATATTTACAATAATTTCAGTAATGCTGCTTTCAGGGCGCGGAAGCTGGTTTATTTCTAGATATAATATGGCATCCTCCCAGGAAAAAGCAAGATATAACGAAAAGAAGCTATGCAGGACAACAGGGGCAGAAATGGCAGCACTGGGAATAAAACAGGAGTAAATGTATAGTCCCTATAGCCAGGCTATAGGGATTTTCTAATAAATTCTATTTTAAACATTCTTTTTAAAACTGAATAAAATAGTATCTTCATTTTCGCTAAATGGGTCAGAACCTGTTATATAAATTTCATTATCATTAACAACTGTTATATCTGCTGCATAGTTATGTCCCTTGCCAAGCCAGTGGTTTTGTAAATCTATTAATTTATCCATTTTATCTTCGTTCCATTTTAATTTATAGACCCCGTCTTTTTTTACAATATAAATAGCATTATTTTTGTATTCATATGAGACTATGTTTTCTTCTTCTGCATCTAAATCAAGTTCTTGGATAATTTTTCCATTTTTAATGCCTGATATTACAAATTTATTGCCTGCTTTGTTAAAACCAGCCATATATTTATTTTTAGCGGTATTACTATAGTCATACAAAGAATAACTTTTAAAAAAGCCTTCATTATCTGATACTTTGCGTTTCCAGACCAGTTTATTTTTTTTATAGTCAATTACCCCTGCCATATATATGTCTTTTTGTTTAAGTTTGTCTATATGGATTTGTACAAATGCTTTATTCTTTTTGTATTGGTGTATTTTATAATAAACATCGTTTTCACCGCGTGGAATATTAAATATTTTTTTAAGGTTTATTTTTGATAATAATTTTCCTTTAGGTGAAATCCTGATAAAAAAATTTTTCCAGTTATTACTTTTGTCATTTTTGTATGAATATTTCATCCATATATTTCCGCTAGATGTAATAGGATTTTCAGTACTGATGCTAGCATTGTATTTAGAGATTTCATTTGATATCTTTTTTGGAATTTTTAATACCCGGGTGGTATGACCATCTTTATTCCATTTTATTAAATAAAGTGTATCATTAAATGAAAGTAAATCACCATATTGATAGTAAAGGAGAGAATATAATTTATGTTTGTCATCATAAAAAGTCTGGGATAAATGATTTTTGTAATTGTCACGTGTCCTGAAAAATGCATTTTGCTGGGTTTCTTTATAAGTATTTGCCAGGGCTGTATTAGCAGTAAGGCAGAAAGATAGTGTTATAACTAGTAATTTTTTAATAATTGTTTTTAGTTTTTTCATAAAATAATTATTCCCTTTCTTTATTAAATTGAGATAAAGTTTCCTACCCATATTTAAATATGGGTAGGAGATTTTATAAAATCTGGTATTATGATTATTTTATATTAATTTTCACTTATATTACTATCATCTTCATCTACAGTTCTATCATTAAACCATGTGCTGTTGCCTGACCAGGTAGAGGGGTCCGTATTTTTTACTCTTGTAGAGAAGTTTCGTAAATAGAAAGCACCTTTAGTATGTATTTTATCTTGTTTAAATTGCATAGCGTTAAATGTGTGTGTATTATGCCATGAAGTTATAATACTAGAAGCAACAGCTTTTGCAGTATCATATCTTTTTCTTATGTTATCTACCTGGTCTCTTTCTTTACTATCCTTTATATGTTTTTTATTTTCATCATAAGACTGGTGTGCATATGCATCCATTGCAGTATGTATAGCAAATCCAATAAGTATTCTCCCTTGGTTTTCCTGGGTGATTTTGTCATTAAGTAAGCTTTTCCATATAGGACTAGTATCAACCATATTGAGATACTCCAGCATGTCTGATTGTGCTTTCTTTGCGGCTGTTGCCAGATTGCCACTTCCCGATGTACTGATAGGATATGGGACTTTCAATGCTTCAGACATGCCGCTTGTATAACATTTTCTTGCAATTTTAGCAAGATATACATAATTTGCCACATAGTTTCTGAAACCATGGAATGGACCTGTTTTATTTTGCTGGTCTAATCCAAATTTGTAATTGTCAGGAAAGGCAACACCAATTTTTATAATTCTTGCTGCTTCCGCAGATAAACCATTATCGTCTATCGCGCCTTCATGGTCTTTAATATGCCAGCTTGCTTCTATTATACTTTCATCATATACAGGTACTTCATTTTTGTTATCAAATAAATTAATATTACTTATATTTTCATAAGAGCTGTATAAGTTTTTATAATCATCGTATATAGATAGTGCATAATCTAAATCTATAATGCCATTTCCATAATCTAATGTGTTACCTGTTTCATTTGCACTGACTGTTAATAAGTTACGTATAAAACCGGAGCTCATATTTTTATCTAATGACCATAATACAGATGCTATACCAGTAACTTGTGCTGCTGCAACACTTGTTCCATCAACAAGTATTGGATTTCCAAGCCAGTCCAGTGCTGGAATATATTCTCCTGGAGCAACTAATTCCATCTCGTTGCCAGATGAACTTTTTTCACTTTTTAATCCTTCAGTGTTTAATGAACCTACAGCGATTACTTCATCATATTTAGCAGGATATTCAATATCAGTTCCATTACCAGCAGCGGAAACCATTAATATTCCAGCTTTTTGTGCCTCTTGTATAGCCATTTCCAGGGCTTTTGAATTATTTAAAGTACCAAAACTCATATTAATAATGTCTATTCCATTATTAATACACCAGTATATTCCTTCAATTACTCTGCTGGCAGTACCTTTTTTATCAATATCAAGTACTTTTAATGAATAAAGTTCTGCATTAGGATTAATTCCTGTTAGTTTTTCACCATCATCTTTTGAACCTATTATACTTGCTATGGATGTCCCGTGTCCAGACAAGTCATCATAAAGTGGTTCTAAGCCGTCATCACCAGGAACAAAATTAATTCTTTCTTCTACAGAATATTGGGAATCTATTGTTATTCCAGAATCCATTATAGCAATTTTTATAGTGTCATTACCAAGTTTATACTGCTGGTTGTCTGCATTTATTACATTTAAATTCCACTGTTCTGGAATATTATCAGGTAATGTGTTTGTTTCATTTTCAGAACATCCTTCTACTTCAAAATCTTCTTCAACACATATAATGCCTTCTTCACATGCTAGCTGTCTTGCTTCTTCTTCTGTTAAATCTGCTATCATTATTGATTTTTCTGCAAGTATAGGTGTATCACCAGTATCTTGTATTTCATCATTATATTCTGACATAACTGCATTGTATGCGTATTGTGAACCAGCTATTATAATATATTGTTTCGTAATATTTATATCTGTATTTTTGACAGATGCCCTGGCTTTTATCTGTGGTATAGAGCCTCCAGATATAGCTATAGAAAAAGCAGTAACAAGAGCCAGGCTCTTTTTAAGCTTATTATTTCCCATGTATTTATCCTCCTTTGGTCTTTGTTATAAGTTCTTAAATTGTACACATTTTTATGTTAAATTATATATAGAGCATTTATATCAGTTTACTGGCTGTCCCCAAAAGTCATTATATCTGTTATAGGTGCTCTGTTCCTGCCCATATTATCACAAATCATTAATAGGTTTTTTCGGCAGAGAAAAAAATTATTTCTTCTGTTTTATCTTTATCTTGTACTTTTGCATTGCACTTAATGCGGTATTTTCCTTTTGATGGCAGGTTGTATGAATTGGTTATTGTGGCAAGGCTGTTATCAATATTTTTGTTCCAGGTTTTAACAGCTTTCCATTTGCCATCAGCAAATTTTTGTATGCTGTATGCAATATTAATCTGGTATGTGCTTAAGCTGCTTGTTATTTTAATAGTAATTTCTGCATTTCCACCATTAATATCCAATGATGCTTCTGCCTGTCTTACAATATCATAATACAGGGAAATATCATTATTAGCTGCCTGTGCATATATCACATCTGGTGTGTTGCATATCACTAGTGCAGCAGATAGCATTGTTATAAAAAATTTTTTGCAACTAAACATCTGTTTTTTCACCTCCTTTTATATAAATTACGTATAAAAAGCAGATTTTGTTGCAAAAAATAAAAAAATTGCAAAAATTTTTAAGTTTTTGCAATTTTTTATTTCCAGTAAAGGAAATATCATGTATTTATTCATTATAAAGACTTTCAGCAATTTTTGCCAGTTCGTCTTTTTTAAGTGTATTGGATGAAATTTCATTATCATAGTCTGTATCATACCATGATATAGCTTTTATACCATTTTTTCGCTATATGTGCCTGCATAACCGACAATATTTATATTTTCTGTTTTATCAAATTCAGAATTTTTATAAACATTTTCTTCGTTTTCAACTTTCCATGATATTAAATCAAATTTTGCATTTCCGTTTGACCATATAACCATTATGTCACCGTTGGTGCTTGAATTTGTTTCTATTTCAAATCCTTCCGGGATATCTTGAGGAAGCTTATATTTTCTTTTTTTGAATTTACTAGCAGTTGTTTCTTTGTTGCGTATATTTTTTTTGATTTTTATATAGCCTTCGTCTTTGTTTATGTTTATAATAAAATTCCATGGATTAAAACCTGTAATTGCAGCACTTACATAACCAGCAGTTATTAATGATATAATTACAAAGAGGATAATAGAGGCAGTCTTAATGAATGGTGCTGTTTTAGTATGCCTGGCATAATAATTTTCTTTTTTAATAAGTCTGTTCATTTTATTTTCAAAATCCTTGCTAAATATATGCCCTGGTTTTGCATTTTCTTCTTTTTCACAAGTTTTAGCTGTTTCCTGGCAATAATTATTAAGAATTAACTTTAATTTTTCATCATCCATATTATGCCACCACCTTTTGTAATGCTGTTATTTTGTAATATGTTTTATTATACAGGTTTATATATTAATGCCATTTTCTTTAAGTTTCTGTTCCAGCAGAACTTTTCCCCTTCTTATATTTGAACGTACTGTGCTTTCTTTTATTGATAGTATTCTGGCTGTTTCTTTTGAAGTAAACCCATAAACATATTTTAAAATAAGTACATCTTTATATTTCTTTGGAAGGTTGTGGATGCAATAGCTTATATCTGATAAACCACTGTAATCACCATTAATATATAATTCTTTTCCTGCTGTTTCAAGTGGAACGGTTTCCAGGCTTTTGCTTTTTTTACGCAACATATCTTTACATGTATTAATAGTAATAATTTTTATTAAATTTTTTGTATATTCTGAGTTTATATTATCTACTTTTGAAAATACCTTTGCTAATTTTTCAAAAGAAGTTTGTACTGCATCCTCTGCAATATGTATATCTTGTAGTTTTTCATATGCTATTGAATACATGTAATTTTTATATTTATTATAACAGGATTCAAACCTGCTGGCGTCTGGTCTGTAGTTTTTTCTTTCTAATACCATTTTAACCTTCTTTTTGTATTTGTAAATATATTTTAGGATATAATAGTTACAGGTACATTATTCATACCTTGTTATACTACATTATACCATTGTTGTATGATTTTACAATATAAGTGTATAATATTGTTAAAATTGTATATTAGAGTTAAATATATATAGAATATAATTATTTTATATTGTTCAGTGAAATACTATGGAATAAATATATAACTGTCAAGATATTTTGCTAAAGTAAAAGGAAGTATATTGCTAAAAAATATGTATAATTATGTCTTTTTAGTGATATAATTTTGAAAAAAGTTAATTTTTTATAAAAAAATGCTTGATTTTTTTTTTTGCTCCTGCTATAATACCCTTTGTCGGAAAGAAATGGCAGTTTTTATAAGATTTGCGCTTCTAGCTCAGCTGGCAGAGCACCTGACTCTTAATCAGGGTGTCCAGGGTTCGAACCCCTGGAGGCGCACTCAAGTCCTCGTTTGGCGTTTAATGCGCTGGGTAAGGGCTTTTTTATTTTTATTATTTTGTATATGCAATAAAAATATATAAGCAGCAGATATAATAATCCTGCTGCTTATTTTAATATTACTATTTTTCTATGTTATTACTATATATCTATGTTACTTGTTTTAATTTATAAATAATTTTAAATCCAATTGTTTATTTTAATGTTATTTATGTTTATTTAAACTTTTTTCCAGCAAACAGGCATCCTGCCCCAAGGAATATTAATCCTAAAGCTCCATAATAACGTATATCCATACCATCACCGGTTCTTGGTGCACGGTATGAGCCTGTGCTGTAATTTGACGGGCTTTTGCCTGAGTTTGCAAGCGCCTGGGAAGACTTTGAGCTGCTTCCGCTTGTGGATGTTTTGCTGCCCGCCGGCTTTTTATTGCCAGATGTATTATTGTCTTTATTATTGTCCTGTTTTTTTGATGATGCTTTAGGGACTGCAATAGCTTCAATAATTATATCACCAGTAACTGAATCAATTTCCAGCAAACCTTCATTATATGAATATCCGCTGTAGACATATTCATTATTAACCTGGACTGCAACATTGGAAGCATTTAGTTTAAACCCTTTGTTAGCTTTCAGTTTTACTGAGTATCTTGTACCCTCTTTTACATTTCCACCCTGTTTACTTGCTGTAACCTCATATAAGTCATATACTATGCTGTATGGACCTCCAGAACCAGAAGAACCAGGGTCTTCTGTACTGCCTCCCTCTGGAATTCCAGCAACTGTAATAACTACATCACCAAACACTTCGTTAATTGTAAGGTCTCCATCCATATATGTATAATCTGACTCAGATAAATATGTACCACCAATCTGTATAGCTCCTTCTGGAAGTTCTTCTGGAAGGGTATAGCCTGGGTTAGCAGTAAATGTCATATCCATGCTTGCGCCCTCTGTTGCTTCTGCTTCCTGTGGTGAAACTGTAACTCCTGTAAGGTTATATGACACCTTATATGCATCACCCTCATCTGCACTTGTAAATACTTTTGGAACAAACGCTATGCATAATGCAATTATTATTCCTGCAATCTGGTATTTTCTAATCTTGTTCATTTTTAACCTCCTTGGCTACTATAAATAACCTTCCATCCTTTTCTACGCTGTTACATGTGGAAAGTGTAACAAGTTTGTCGCCATATTCCAGGCTTATACCTGTGTCATATGCTTCAAGCTTCTTTATATTTTCCACATATTTTTTAAATGATTTTTTACTGTCTGCATTGATAAAATCATAATATTTGAATGTATTATCACTTTCTTCTGATATCTTTGACAAACCAACTACTGCTATTTTGTATGTGCCATGCTTACGTAATGTATCAAATGAAAGCATATTATGTTTATCATAATAATCTTTATTAAGATAATACTGGAGTGTTCCAAACATAGAACCATCTTTCATATTATGGCCATAGATTATAATATTGTCATCAGGAAGCAGTAAATCATTCCTTGCATCAGCAAATATAGAACCTGCATCATCCTTTTCACCATCAAAGTTGTGGTCAAGGTAAAATTCCTGGTAAACTTTGCTTTGTACTACTGGGTAGTTAATATCTGTACCATCAATTACAATCCACCCTGCAAGGTCAGAATTTGTTTCATACATTTTGCTGTATTCAGGAAGCATATCAGACAATGGTATGTCTGTGCCATTATATGCTGCATTTTTCTGCTCTTGTAGTTTTTTAACATTCCTGGCACTTAAATAACCTTTCCATTCGCCATAAGCAAGTATTCCAAGAAATAAAAGCCCTGTAACAATTAATATAAGCCCAATCATGTTATGCCATCTGCGTTTTTTTTGCTGCTTCTTAACCATATGCTTTAATTGTTCATTCTCTTTTGTAAGCTGGTTAATTTTATCCTGCATTGAATTGCCGTTTCTAAACCTGTCCATATATATTCACCATTATCCAGCCTGATGGTGGTATTTAATAGTAACAAACAGTGCTTATCAGCACTGGAATGCACACATTCTGCAAAAAAACATGCAAAATGGCGCCATAAAACTCGTATTTTTGGCACAAAACATGCCAAAAATCCTCGAATTTAATTGACTGTTAATAGTAACCCCCTAATATAATTTACAGCTATATAGCCAAAAGTATACACTTGTTTTTGTATTATTGCAAGTTGTATAAAGAAAATTTTTTCCCACGTCCGTTTCCTGGCACAGAATAACTGGAAATAGTGTGAAAAATGATTCTAAGACAGCAAAAAACGCTGTCTGACAATCATTACAATTTCACACAAGAAAAATGCAAAAACAGC
>JAAWKM010000135.1 GCA_022797375.1 Lachnospiraceae bacterium | reverse complement strand
TTGCATTTTTCTTGTGTGAAATTGTAATGATTGTTAGACAGCGTTTTTTGCTGTCTTAGAATCATTTTTCACACTATTTCCAGTTATTCTGTGCTGGCAGACGGACGCAGGGTTTCTGTGTCCAGGCTGGATATTATTCAGACAAACGGGAGATACTGTAATATTATTTATATGACAGAAAATGCAATAAATGCTGTTGTACAGTATGTGAAACCTGCCACTGCAAATTTACAATAAAAACCAGAATAATAAGATGGCTGGATATCCCGCCACATAATTACAGTTTCCAGTTATATTATTCATTTTGCCAGAAGACAGCAGGTTTCATGTATCCAGGCTAAATTATTCCATGACAGGTGCACTTTGGCATTGCCAGCGCTTGAATCCCGTATTTTGGGATTTTATGCGCCGCTGCGTATGCCAATGTAGTGCAATGCGTGCAAAAGCCATGTCTGCGACATGCTTTCTTGGAATGGAATAATTTAGCTGGGACACAGAAACCCTGCGTCCGTTTCCTGGCACCACAAGCCACACCATAAAAAACAGGTTTGTATAAATTAAACATTTTGGGAAATACTCTGTACTGTAGTATACCAAAAATACAAAGCAGCAATGGCTGCTTTTAATATCAAAAGGAGGAGTTTGTATGAAAGTTATTGATTATATCCTGCTGACACTGGTAATTATTGGTGCTATTAACTGGGGGCTTATCGGCTTTTTAAACTTTGACCTTGTACGTGTTATATTTGGCGATATGTCATTGTTTTCCCGAATAATATATGCAGCTGTTGGTATTGGCGGCTTGTACGCAATAAGTTATTACGGGCGTATCCATACGGCAAGTGAATAAAGTATTGCTATTCACAGCTGGCCAAATCCGGGGATTTCTGGCATGTTTTATTTGAAAAAACGGGTTTTAGTGTGCATAAGCCTTATGGCGTCAAAACCAGGAGGGGTAAACCTATATGGTTTACTCCCTTTTGCTTTTCCGGCCTGGAACTGTAATTATTCCTGGGGTGCGTCTTTTGCAGCCTTAGAATTATTTTTCAACCTGCCCTCCATTGAAAGAAGATAATTCATCTGGTCATAAAGGCTGTATGAATCACTTGCATGCATAACAGCAGAAATATAGCTGTCACCATCTGCATCTTTTGAATGTAATATCAGGTTTGAGCCTGCCATTTGTGTTGTACCTGTTTTTCCGCCTGTTACCTCTACACCCTCTGGTGCAGTTTCTGTATTAATATTATACTTTACAGTAGATGTAAAATCCATTTCTTTGTTCTGCCCGCTGGCATCTTTATATTTTACTCTAACGCTTCCCTTATTTATAATATCAGTAAACTCCGGGTAGTCTGATATAAGCTTGTTAAAAACAAGGTATAAATCATAAGCTGTTGTATAATGGTTGTCATCATGCAGGCCGTGAGGATTTGTAAAATGGCTTCCAACAGCGCCAAGTTCTTCCATTTCCTTATTCATAAGCTTTGCAAATTTACCTGTGCTTCCTGATATATGTTCTGCAATTGCTATGCCTGCATCATTGCCAGAATAGACCATAAGGGCATAAAGCAGCTTTTCAAGTTTAACCTTGTCACCCTCATTAAACCCGCATAATTTTGCACCATACTCTGTTATATGTGATGCTTCATAACTTATAGTTACAATATCATCAAGATTCCCATATTTAAGTGCAACAAGTGCTGTTACAATTTTAGTAACACTTGCAGGATACAGTCTGTCATAAATATTACTTGCATAAACTACTTCATTCTTTGTTGTATTTACAAGAAGAACAGAACTGGCTGTAAAATTCCTGTTATTTTTATTCTGTCTTCCTGCTGGTATAACACACACATCTTCTGAAAGATAATCCTGGCAATACCAGTTTCCATCTGATGGCACACCAGCCAAAGGCAGTGCCATTCCCCCGCCATCCAGGAAATTTTCCTTGTCCTTGCCACACCCTGCTGCCAGAACAACAAGTAAAGCAGATACAACAGCAAGCTTTACAGGTTTTAAATAACATTTAAAACCTGCTGGCCCCTTTGGCATGGCTTTCCTGTTTTTCTTATTTGTACTAGTAATCTTATAATTATACATATTGTTTAATTTAAATCCCCCATGCTGCATCCAGCAGCATAAAAATAGCAGTGGCATAAAAAACATGCCTGCCAGAACCAATGGGTTTATTCTTCCTGGGTCTGTTCTTTCCTTAAAACCTCACGCCATTCCAGGTCTCCCCTGTCGAGTGCCTTAATAAGCAGTTCCGCTGTTGCAAGGTTTGTAGCAAATGGTATATTATATGTGTCACAAAGATGGATTGAATTATTTACATCAGGCTCATGTGGTTTGGAAGACAATGGGTCCCTTAAAAATATAACCATGTCTATCTGGTTATGTTCTATCTGTGACGCAAGCTGCTGCTCCCCGCCAAGATGTCCTGCCAGGTATTTATGGATATTGAGGTTTGTAACTTCCTCAATAAGCCTTCCTGTTGTCCCTGTTGCATAAATATCATGTTTGCTTAAAATACCCCTGTATGCTATGCAGAAATTCTGCATAAGGCTTTTCTTGGCATCATGTGCTACTAATCCTATATTCATCCTTTATCACCCCTCTGGTTATTAATTAAGAAACTTTATATCCTTCCCCTTAAATTTATTATATACAGCAGTATATCCCATAATAACATACTGTACATGGCAAAATATTATTTTATAATTCTAAATCCATATCTATGTCTTTAGAATTATCACTTCCAAATGCATTACGCATTGTAAAACCTGAATTACTAGTTTTTGCTGGCTGTATGCCTATATTCATAACAAATCCTATTCCTATCATGGAAGACAGCATCGAACTCAGCCCGTTACTTAAGAACGGAAGTGGCAGGCCTGTATTTGGAAAAAGCCTTGTTGCCACACATATATTTGCAAATACCTGGAACATAAACATTGCTGCTACTCCAATTGCAATCATGCTTCCAAGGAAATCCTGTGCTTTTTTTGCAACTGAAAAACACTTAAATATTATTATTGCAAAAAGCAGTAAAACCAGGCAGCAGCCTAAAAACCCAAACTCTTCCCCCACAACAGACCATATAAAATCACTTTCATTAATTGGCACTGTACTATACGCCCTCACTGACCCCTCAGCACCTCCATCCTGGATAAACTTCCCATACAGTTTTCCAGAGGCTATTGCACGTATACATAAATTCTGCTGTAAGTTTAAATCATCAGCAGACGGGTCATCAGGGTTAAGCCATGCAAATATACGCTTATACTGGTAGCCTTTAAGTATGAAATTATCTGGCTGTTGTATATACCAGAACAGCACAACGCCTGCCGGTATGCCAAGTGATACTATTGGTACTATTATTTTATATGTTGTACCTGCAGCAAATACCATTACAACAGTAATAAATACAGCAACAAGGCTTGATGAAAGGTCTGGCTGTATAAGGATAACTGCAACAGGCACCATTGCAACTATTACTGCTATAAACAATGTACCCACCCTGTCCACCTTGCTTTTAAATTTTGTATACAAAGTTGCAAGTGTAATGATTAGTATTATCTTCATAAGCTCTGTCGGCTGGAAAGATACTGGCCCAAGCTTTACCCATCTGTATACACCTGTATTATTATCTGTACCTAATGTTGAATGCGTAGCAGCAGTCAGGAGTATGCCGGCAACATAATATAAAGGTGTGAACTGGCATATGAAATGGTAGTCAAATACTGAAAGTATTATTAGTACAACAATTCCCATTGCAAGTCCCGTTATCTGCCCTTTCATTAATGCTGCACCCATTTCTTCACCACCTGCAAGTTTAACACAGAACGCACCAATAAGGCATATAATTATAACAACACATAAAAGAGAAAAATTGTATTTTTTCCAGTCATACTGTTTTATACGGTTTATCATTTATACACTCCCAACTTCATCCATCCTGGAACACCTGGCTGGACACAGAATTTATGCGGATTAATTATTACCTGCGCAAAGGTTTTGTATCCCTTATAGGGATACTTGCCAGCACAGCATTAACTGTACCTGAGTCATCATCAAGTTCGGTTCTTGTAACTTTTATATCGAGGCCATCTGTATCTATATCAACGTATTTTGATATTACTTTAATAATATCATTCTTCATCTGTTCCATAAGCTCTGGTGAACATACAGCCCTGTCAGATGTAATTGCCACCTTCAGGCGGTTCTTGGCAATATCACTGCTGCTTTCAGAACTTTTAAACCAATTTGACAAAAAGCCCATAATCTCCTCCATGATAAATTGTACTTAATGCTTATTTTTAAATATTGATGCAAATTTCTGGAAAAAAGTCTTTGTTACCTCTAAATCTATGTAAGGCACTTCTTCACCAAGTACGCGTTTACATATATTCATATATGCTTGTCCTGCCTGGCAGTCAGAGCCTGTAAGTGGTTCACCATTATTTGTAGATATAACAATATGCTCGTCATCAGGCACTATGCCTATTAAATCAATTGCAAGTATTTCAACAACATCATCACTTGACATCATATTGCCTTCCTTAACCATATCGGCACGCAACCTGTTTACAATAAGGTGTGTGCGCTTAATTTCATTTGCTTCAAGCAGGCCTATTATACGGTCTGCATCGCGTACAGCTGAAACTTCAGGTGTTGTCACTACAAGTGCACGGTCTGCACCTGCTATTGCATTTTTAAATCCCTGCTCTATTCCAGCAGGACAGTCTAAAAGTATGTAATCAAATTCATTCCTTAACTCACTGGTAAGCTTTTTCATCTGCTCCGGGGTTACAGCAGACTTGTCCTTTGTCTGTGCAGAAGGCAGAAGATACAGGTTAGGGTATCTTTTATCCTTAATAAGCGCCTGCTTAATCCTGCAGTTATTCTCTACAACATCAACAAGATTATAAACAATCCTGTTCTCAAGACCCATAACAACATCAAGGTTACGCAGCCCTATATCTGTATCAATAAGCGCAACCCTTTTTCCAAGCATTGCAAGCCCTGTACCTATATTTGCTGTTGAGGTCGTCTTACCAACTCCGCCCTTTCCAGATGTTATGACTATTACTTCTCCCATAGTTTAATTCCTCCTGTCAGAACTATTTTAATAATCTATTATTACCGCTCAGGCAAAACGGGATATACACGCCTGCCTGTTATGGGGTATTAACTCTTATAAGCGGATATCAGACATAACATCTTTATCCAGTGGCTCTATATATATATTCCCATTATCCAGGAATGCTATCTTAGTCTGGTTTCCCGGGGTCTTCTCAGGGTTGTCAGGAGCCCGTGCTATTGTATCTGCTATCCTTATCTGTACAGGGCGCATATCAAGTGCCACAACAAAAGCATTAGCATTACCAGCAGCCCCTGCATATACATTGCCTTTAAGCGAGCCTAGTATTATTACATTACCTTTTGAAATTACTTTGGCACCTGGCTTTATATCACCAATTATAATAATGCTTGTCTCTACATCAAGTACCTGGCCTGAACGCAGGTTTCCTTTATAAAACTGCCCTGTATTGCTGTAATCCTGCTCCATAATTTTCTTTTCGAGAGTTTTCTGGAAAGCCGCTTCTGTCTCCGGGTCATCCTCCATAATACATAATATCGAAAGACTGCAGTTTGCCTGTATAATATCCACAATTTCCATTTTTTGCTCATCTGTAAGTTCCCGCCCCTTAAATGAAACAGCCTTGGCAGCCTCCCCAAAAAATGCCGCTGAAGCCTTGAATTTATCAGCAATATCCTTTTTCAAGGTTTCATAACTGGCATCAGGGTTTAAAACCAGGATAATTCCTGCTTTAAATCCTTTAATAACTACAGTACCATCCATATCTAGCCTCCATAATACAAATTAATCTATACGTTGTGAACCTTCTGGCATTTTTATAGCTCCTGAAACTTTCTTTCTTTCTTTATTCTTTTTACCCTTATTACTAAAATAATATTTGTATACATCCCTTGTTGTCTGTGCAGCGTTTGAAGATGTATAACCATTTGGTATATTACATGTAACTGATATTTCAGGACTGTTATATGGTGCATATGAAACAAACCATGCATGGTTAGGATGTGATTTTGTCTGCTGTGCAGTACCTGTTTTGCCCGCAACTGTTACATTTAACCCTGTAAACATTGATTTAATAGAGCTGCGTGGCCCGTTCACAACAAGGTACATGCCATTGTGTACTGCATCCCATGTGGAGTCCTGGATTTTTACTTTATTCCTGGTTTCTGCCTTATTATTAAGGACGGTTTTGCCTTTGACATTTTTAATTTTATCAATAAGTGTAAGGTTATAAGTTGTACCACTGTTTGCTACTGATGTAACATACCTTGAAACCTGGGCTGGTGTATATGCATTTGTATCCTGGCCTATTGCTGCACGTACTGCATCCCCGCTTGCAAATGTTGGCGCAAGTTCCGGGACTTCAACTCCAGATTTTTCAGTAAGCCCGAAAAGTTCTGCATATTTTTTAAATTTTTCAATGCCACGTGCATAATTGATGCTTCCATTGGAAGTCTTGCCACTTAGCAGATATCCAACTGTATAGAAAAAATAGTTACATGAAACCCCTATTGCAGATGAAACATTAACATTTCCATGTGATGCTGAACTCCAGCATTTCGCGGGATGGTCAATTTTATCAAATACAACTCCATCATGTATAGTAGTGCCTGGTGATATAACCCCTTCTTCAAGTGCTGTAACAGAAGACAGCAGCTTAAATGTTGAGCCTGGTGCCATCGCCTGTTGCACAGGCTTATTAAGCAGTGGTGATGATGTATTTTGCATAAGATAGGTATTATAATATTCAGAGTCTACTTTATTTGCCATTTTGTTATTATCATAACTTGGATAAGTAACCATTGCTTTTACTTTGCCTGTATTAACATCTGTTACAACAAGCGAACCTGAACATGGCTCAAGCCCAAGCTGCCCTGGTGTAATTTCAAGCTTCTTAATCTTTTTCACAAGGAAAGAGTAAGCTGAAACCAGCCCTTTTTCAAGTTCTTCATACTCTTTTGCATTATATTTTATATTGCCCTGGTCAAACATAAGAAGGCAGCAGTCCCTTCCAGACAGCTTATAATTGTATATAAGGTAACTGTATACCATTTTAATATAACCAGTATCTTCTTTTAACAGCTTTATGCCATATTTTAAGAGCATCTCATATATTTCTGATGTACTGTAATACTTATCACCTATATCGAGCCCGCCTAAATCAACCCAGTTTTCAGATATTGCATACTGGAGGAACTGGCTTAGAGCCATCTTTCCAGCAGCATATTTTTTATATGTTGCATCCATTGTATCTATCTGGTCTGTAAGGACTATTCCTTTATCTGATAATAATTTGTAAAAATAATTTGTAAATTCAGCAATATCATCTGGCAAGCTGTCCGCCGTTTTTGTACTTCCCGTTTTAAGTATTTCTTTTAATTGCTTAATTATATACTTTGACTGGTCTTTATATTTTTTATATGTGCTTTTTTCAAGCTTTGAAGCATTTTTATCAGTAAATCTCATTACATTCACAAGATTGTTCTGTATAAGTGCATTATACACATCATAAACAGGTATCTTTATACCAGACGCTGACTCTCCCTTTGTTCCTGCGTCTGCACTGTTATGCATGTTTGTCACAAGTATCCCTGCAATATGTTCCTCAAGCAGTTTATAACATTCTTCCTGAAGGTCTGCGTCTATTGAAAGATAAATATTGTTACCAGCTACTGGGTCTTTCCTGTCACTTATGCCTGTTACACGGTTTGTCCCGGAAGTTACTGTAAGAATTTCTTTGCCTTTCTTACCTTTCAGTTCATCTTCAAAAGAACTTTCAATACCTGACAGCCCTATCTGGTCGTCATCTGTATAGTCACTGTTAGCATCTTCTTTCTTAAGTTCAGCAAGTTTTTCAGAAGAAACTGCACCTGTATAGCCTATAACGTGTGCAAAATATTTACTTCTTTTATATACACGCACTGTATCTTCCATTATATCAACGCCTGGAAGCTCTGTACTGTTTTCTTTTATTGCTGCCACTGTTTTATCATTAACATCTGTTGCAAGTGTTATTGTTTCATCCTGGTGAAATCTTTTTATAAATATTGCATAGCGTACAGCAAGTATCTTCATTGCATCCTGCATACTGAACTTTTCACAGTCTATGGCAAACCTTGGGCTGTTTACATCATCAGAGTTTATAAAATCAAATACTTCCTGTGCAGTCGCATCCCTCTGTTCCTGGGTAAGCGTATCTATACCGCCTCTGGCAGAATAGACCTCTGCTTTAAATCTCAGAAGTGAATTGCCCTCTGCTGTAAATTCAAGCCTGCCCTTTTTATCTGCCTGCATAAATGTCTCTACGGAAAGGGTCCCGCCATTGTTTTCTATTATTTTAATAGTATTGTATACCATTATATTTTTTTCTTCTGATGTCAGTTTTCCTGATGTATCATCTGCTGTGTATATAACATTATATGCAAGCTTGTTATATGCAAGCAGCTTACCATTGCAGTCATATATATTACCTCTCGACGCCTTTATTGTACGTACCTTTTCTGTACTGTCCCCTGCATTTTTTGCATGAGCATCACCATCTGTAATCTGTATCTGGAACAAACGGTTTACAAGTATTGCAAATAATATGATATACACTGCTGTTACTGGGACAAGGCGCGAACTAAAAAACGCCTTAAAATATTCTTTTAACGTATCAAACATAGAACTCTCCCATGCCGCCTCTGGCGGTTCAAATAATAAAGCTTGTCAGTATATTAAATCTTCTCTTCTTGTATTGCCGGGTTTTCCAAGGGAATCTCAACTGGAGGGTACATCTTCTCTTCAAGCCAGTAAAGCATCCTGTATAAAAATACACCAGCAAATACTGTATATGCAAGTTCTGGAAGTATTATATTGCGCATATATACAAATATATCCAGCCGCCCCCTTAAAAGAAAACAAATTACATAGAACAGGAAGTTAGTAAGTAAATCACCAATAGCAATTACGGATAAAGGAATTACCATGTCATCTTTATAATAAAGTTTATGTGCAGCCCCGCTTATATATCCTGTAATAACATATATAAGAATATACAGGCCAATTATGTCACTGTAAATAAAATCACATAAAATCCCGCTTAACACACCTGAATACATGCCAAGCCCTCTGCCATACATTACACCTGCCGCAGATACAAGCACAACAAGCAGGTCTGGTGACACATTAGCAAGCTTAATCTTCTGGAACAGTGTTGTCTGTAACAGGAAACATATTATTATTAAAAGAAACATGCTTATATAACGTTTCATTTGTCCAGCATCTCCTTAAGGCTTTCTGAGTCCTTTACCTGGGTTATTACAAGCACCATGTCCAGTTTAGAAAAATCTGCTGCTGGTGTAAGATACCCTGCCTGTGTAATATTTGATGAATCCTTTTTTAAATCCCTTGCATATCCAATAAGTATTCCTGGCAGGTATTTATCACTTATCTGTGATGTCACTACTGCATAGCCATCTTCTATACTGGCACTTCCGCTAATCCCTGAAACCTCTATTACGCCTTCATTCAAAAGCCCAAGGTTGCCACTTACCATGCACCTGTCTGATGTTTTCAGGAATGTGCCGGCAACATTGCTTGAATCATCAATAATCGAACGTACCCTGGAATAAGAATTATTAACTTCTATAACTATGCCAACAAGCCCGTCACCTGCTATTA
>JAAWKM010000134.1 GCA_022797375.1 Lachnospiraceae bacterium | reverse complement strand
GGTACAGACCCTTAAGAGGCAGTATTCCTCGATAGCTCAATGGTAGAGCACACGGCTGTTAACCGTGGGGTTGTTGGTTCGAGCCCAACTCGGGGAGTTTTCCAGAATGATGCATATTTTTCTGGAAGTTGAATATTATATTAATATACATTTATGTGGCTCCATGGTCAAGCGGTTAAGACATCGCCCTTTCACGGCGGTAACACGGGTTCAAATCCCGTTGGAGTCATTTTTGTTTTGGCGACTTAGCCAAGTGGTAAGGCATGGGACTGCAACTCCCTGATCATCGGTTCAAATCCGTTAGTCGCCTTTAGTTTAAAGAAAACTGTAATGATATATATCATTACAGTTTATTTCTTTATAAGGAAATAAGGAAAAAAATATGAATATTAGTTTTTTTGACAGTATACAAGAATATTTTGGAGAAAGCAGTACAGAACCAGCACAATATTCATCACTAGCACTTGCATATATAGGCGATGGTGTTTTTGATTTAATTATAAGGACAATTATTCTTGACCTTGGGAATGGAAAAGTTAAAGATTTTCACAGGATGGCAAGCAATATTGTAAAAGCGCCTTCACAGGCGAGGATTATCAGGTCAGTATTTGATGAACTTACAGAAGAAGAAATGGCAGTATATAAACGTGGAAGGAATGCGAAATCTGCTACATCTGCTAAGAATTCTTCTATTACAGATTACAGGATAGCGACAGGCTTTGAGGCCCTGACAGGTTATTTATATCTTGAAAACAGATTAAACAGGGCATTGGAAATAATAAAACTTGGAATGGAAAGGGCAGGTTTTATGCCATTACATAAATACGGGCAGCCGCCGAAGAAAAGCATAGATAAAAATATTAAAAATATGAAATAGCTCTGAGTGTTTTATTAGATTTATGTATAATGGCAGGAACAGGGAATTTATAATGAGAGAAGAGGGAATGGTAATAGAGGGAAGGAACGTTGTAATAGAGGCGTTCAGGTCAGGAAAGACTATTGACAGGCTTTTTGTTCTGGATGGATGCCAGGATGGGCCTGTACGTACAATTTTAAGGGAAGCTAAAAAAACAGACTGTATTATAAATTTTGTCAGGAAAGAGCGTCTTGACCAGTTATCTGAAACAGGAAGGCACCAGGGTGTAATTGCATATGTAGCGGCATATGGATATAGTACAGTTGAAGAAATAATTAAGATTGCAAATGACAAGAATGAACAGCCATTTCTTATATTACTTGATAATATTGAGGACCCTCATAACCTTGGTTCTATTATAAGGACAGCTAACCAGGCAGGGGCACATGGGGTTATTATTCCTAAAAGGCACGCGGCAGGTCTTACTGCAGTAGTTGCGAAAGCTTCAGCAGGGGCAATAAATTATACACCTGTTGCTAAAGTCACTAATATGGTGAAAACTATTGAAGATTTAAAAAAACAGGGGATGTGGTTTGTATGTGGGGATATGGAAGGTGAAACTATGTATGGTTTAGACCTTACAGGTTCTATAGGTGTGGTAATAGGTAGTGAGGGCAATGGTGTAAGCCGCCTTGTTAAAGAGAAATGCGATTTTATTGCATCTATTCCGATGTTTGGTGATACCGGCTCACTAAACGCATCTGTTGCAATGGGAATTTTGTCATATGAGATAGTAAGGCAGCGTTTAATGCAAAAAAAGTAAAGCCAGGATCTGCCAGGTTTGCATGGCGGAAGTCTGCTGTTTCTATTTGTGCCGCCGGAAGCGGCATGGAGGATTATTATGGAAACTGGATTTAGCGGATTGCCAGAGAATGATATTATAAGCATGGCAAAGTCAGGAAATGAAATGGCAATGACGTTTATAATGGAGAAATATAAAAGCCTTGTGCGGCAGAAAACGCGTCCATTTTTTTTATCAGGCGGAGATAAAGACGATCTGGTACAAGAAGGGATGATAGGGCTGTATAAAGCAATATGTGATTATCTTCCTGAAAAGGAGGCTTCATTTAAAACATTTGCTGAATTATGCATATCAAGGCATATTTATTCTGCTATAAAAATTTCAAATAGAATGAAGAACCAGCCATTAAATACATATATTTCGATATATGCACCAGCCCTTTCTGTGAATAATGAAACATCTGGTGCTGATTTTATGATAGACCAGGAACTAGAAGTTGCAGAGGGCAATCCTGAAGATATTGTAATTGGAAGGGAAAGTGCTGTTTTTACACAGAAACAGCTTTTTAAAAACCTTAGTAAAATGGAGAAACAGGTTCTTAGCAGGTATCTTAGTGGCATGACGTACCAGGAAATAGCAGCAGATATGGACAAGACACCTAAATCTATTGATAATGCGTTACAAAGGATTAAAGCAAAGATTAACAGGCAGAGGAAATTTGAAAGTTTTTAAAATATGCTTGAATTATTTTGTAATGTATTATATAATAGTGTCCGTTGGATATCATATATTGATATTTTATGCTGCTATGGCTCAGCAGGTAGAGCGTCGCCTTGGTAAGGCGGAGGCCACGGGTTCAAATCCCGTTAGCAGCTTAATAGCTTAATAGTTTAATATATGAGGCGCATAGAGGCTTCCAGAAGGTAAAACTTCTGGAAGTTTTTTATTTACGCATCTGATGTTTTTAAATTGTTTAAATAATTATAAAATAAATATAATATTTAATAAAAAATAGCGTGTTAAATAGCTTATTTTTGTGAAAAATCACAAAAAATACTTGCTTTAATGGGATAAATAGCTGTATAATTAAAATACTTTAGAAAAATTTAAACAGCTTATTAAAGAGTAATGGCAGTATTAAAAAAGCAGAATGAAGTGGCATATACCACAGGAAGGAGAGATTATGGGCAATAAAAGATTAAAGCAGACATTGGCGTGTACACTTGCACTTTCTGTTGCACTTGGTAATGTTAGTGTTCCACAGAAAGCAAAAGCAGCAGAAGAGACCGGGGCTGTGACAGACATAACAAGTGGACTAGTGGGTTATTATGATTTTGAAAATTCGCTGGAGAATAAGGCATCAGCAACAGGAGGAAAGGCAAAGGTTCATGGTGGTGCAGGTAATACATGGAATAATGAGGTTACAGGAACTGAAAATTATTTAGATAGTATTGAGGGATTTGGACAGGCATATCATTTCTTAGGTGATACGGATGCAGGCAGGGGTGAGGGCCTGGAACTGGATGTTGCTTTGCCAGAAGAATTTACTATTTCTTACTGGGTGAATCCAAAAACTGTAAACAGTGCTACTTCAATGGTATTTAGCCCGGTTTCATTGGATGAAGGATTAAGTATAGCAGATAACTGGGGTGGTGCAACATTTCCAACTGTGCGTATATGGGGGAGTACAGATAATGACAGTTATTTAGATAACTGGATTGATAGTGCAGATGCGTTATGTGGCAAATGGTCACATATTACACTTACATGTGATGCAAATGGTTCCTATAGTTTATATATTAATGGTATAAAAAGCGGAGAGAGCCAGGTTAATGCCGCTGCTGCTAATGATTTAACTGGAAAGCAGGTATTCTTAGGAATTAATTTCTGGGATGCTTCTTTTGACGGGCTTATGGATGAAGTACGTATTTATGACAGGGCATTAACAGCAGATGATGTTGCAGAACTTAGTATTGTTCCAACAACAGGGATAGAGATTTCGTCAGCAGGTTCTGGAAGGATTATTACTAATATTGTTTATGCAAATGAAGCAGACAAGGAAGCATCAAAACCAGAATTAACGGAATATGGCGTTTATAAGTGTAGTGCCAGTGTAATACCAGCATGTGCAACAGACAAGGCATATACATGGTCTGTTGATGAAAGCAGCATAGCCACTATAAGCAGTGATGGTCTTGTAACATTAAATGAAAATGCAAGAGATGGTGATACAATTACTGTAAAAGCTACATTTGATGCAGATAATACAATTTATGATAAGTATACATTGACTGTAGAAGTTAATGAAAGTGTCCGTGATGATGTAGAAGAGATTACAGACGGAAATGCAGGGGAGTATTACCAGAAGGTAAAGAAAGACAGGGTATCAGTACATGACCCTTCTATTATTAAAGATACAGATGGTACTTATTATATTTTTGGCTCCCACCTTGCATGGGCAAAGTCAAAAGACTTAATAAACTGGACACCATTTGCTAATAATATTAACACAGATTATAGAACACTATTTAAGAAGGAATTTGAATGGGCATCTATTGGTGACAGCGGGTATGACCCTTCAGGGAATTTATGGGCACCAGATGTTATCTGGAATAAGGACTTGAATAAATGGTGCATGTATATGAGCATTAATGGGAATTCATGGAACTCTTCTATATGTATGCTGACAGCTGACAGACTGGATGGCAACTGGACATATAATGGTACTGTTGTTTATTCTGGTTTTGGCAAGGATATACATGATTATAACTTGACAGACTATAAAGCTGTTACAGGTGAGACGGAATTAAATGCCAGGTATTTGTCAGGGAACACCTGGAACCCGCGTTATGGTGCACATGCAATTGACCCATGTGTCTTCTATGATGAGAAAGGCAAATTGTGGTTTACATATGGTTCATGGTCTGGCGGTATTTATATGTTTGAACTTGACAAAGCTACAGGTTACAGGTTAAATACGCCAGAGGCTAAGGCAAACTATACAGATGCTTATATGGGTAAAAAACTTGGTGGTTCTTCTGCTTCAGGAGAAGCATCATATATTGAATATATTAACGGGTATTATTACATGTTCCTGTCATATGGCGGGCTTCTTGCTAATGGTGGTTATAATATGAGAGTATTCCGTTCAGAAAATCCAGATGGACCTTATAAAGATATATCTGGAAATGCAGCACTTGAAGGTGGTGCAGTAAATGGCAATATTGGTACAAGGCTTATGTCTTACTATAAATGGAGCTGGTGGGATTATGCACATGTAGCACAAGGGCATAACTCTGCATTTGTAGATGATGATGGCAAGGCATATCTGGTTTACCACACAAGGACTAATGATGGTACAGAGGGCCATTCTGTAAGGGTACACCAGTTATTTACAACAGAGAGCGGGTATCTTGTTGCTGCACCATTTGAATACAGCATATCAGACAATGTGGCAGAAAGTGGATATTCTTTAAATAGCATTACAGGAACATATGAGGTAATTTTACAGGAAAATACAAATAATACTGCCTTAGAGTATAATAAACCAAAGAAAGTTTCTTTAAATAGTGATGGAACTGTTTCTGGTGATATTACAGGAACATGGGAAACCCAGGCAGGAACTCCATTTGTATCATTTAATATTGGTGGTATAATATATGAAGGTGTTTTTGTTGAACAAAATATGGAAGGCACTAATGTAAAAACATTATGTTTTACTGCTGCTGGTAATAATGACATATGTTTGTGGGGTGCAAAATATCCAGATAATAAGTCATCAGTGGCATGGGCGTCTTCTTATATAACAATTCCTTCAAATGTGTATTCTGATTTAGAATTACAGACAGAAGGAATATTTGGGACAACAATTAAATGGGAATCAGATAATACAGCAATTCTTGGCAATGATGGTGTAATGACAGGTGAGGCAGGAACTGTTACACTAAAGGCGGTTATACGCAAAGGCGGCTGTTTCCGCGTAATAAGCAAAAAAGTTACAGTAGTACCTAAAGATGCATCTGGCAAAACACTTGTAGCAGAGTATTTTACAGATAATGCTGCAGACTTGGAAAAGGGAATTACAGAAGGTACATACCAGTACACTAATCCATTTAACAAGGCAAATATTACAGGGCTTGATATAAACAATGGTGTATCAATATCATTTGATTATGAGAGAAAAGGTACTGATATAGCAAAACTTGGCGCAATATTTGCATTTAATGTCAAGGCAGAAGCTAATCCAAAAATGTTTCTTACAGATGGTACATATTTTGGATATAATGGATGGGATGGTAATTATTTTGATGCTAATAATGATTTTGAAACTATGAAAGATTTTATTGGCACAGGCAAAAAACATATTGAGCTGGTCTTGGAACCTTCAGGGTTTACTCTTAATGTAGATGGCAAAAAAGCATATAATACAGAAGATTTTAATGCAGGTATTATCTCAAATAAAATTAATGAATCAGGAACTGTTAATTATAGTAAAATGCTTAAATGGCTTAATGAAACTGCTGATGAGCTAAACTTTGGATGGGGCTCATTCTGGACTGCCGCTGCTGATGCAGTAAAAGCTAAAATCAGTAATGTTAAATTTTATGTGCTTCCAGAGGACAATATTAGTGCAGATGGTTATGTGTATTACGAAGATTATAATAAGTCTTATGATTTAAATGGAAAATGGATAACTGGCAGAGGGGCATCTGGGACAATTGGCAATAATGGTGATGATTATAAGAACTATGCCAATATTGCTGCAGATTCATCAGTTGCCGTTAACGGAAGTGCTTCAACAGATTTTGGTACAGCGGTTACAGAGCTTGGCAATTATGTAATTGAGTTAGATGTGGCACTGCGCTCAGGAAATGTGGCACAGCGTTCAATGTCAGAATTTGTTATAACTGGTACAGATTGCAATGCAGAAGTTACAGATATTGCGCAGTCTGTAACATCAGGCTATATTCTTAAGCTTGCAACTAAGGCACTTGAAGGGGAGGCAGGCAAAGGCACTGCCAATACAGAGGACTGGTATATAAATGGAAGTGAAACTAAGATTACATTGCCATTAGTTAATAAAGAACCACAATGGATACATATAAAAGCTGTTGTAAATAAAGCAGATGGAAAGGCTGTTATAACAATTACAGATAAAGACAAGGAACTTTATACAGGGCAGACTGCAGTAAATGGAAAAGGAAGCCTTAAAGGTCTTTATGTAATGGCTGGCAGGGGAAATGGCCTTGTAAAGATTGATAATATTGCTGTATATAAACAAGAGGTGCTTGAGTCAATAAGCCTTAATTATACAAAGCTGGAACTTAAACCAGGTGCTTCACAGACTTTAATTGTTAGTAAGAAACCATCATCTGTAAATACAGGCACAGTTAAATGGAAGAGTGCAGATACTAAAATTGCAACAGTTGATGCCAATGGAAAAGTTACAGGAATCAGCAAAGGAACAACCATTATAACAGCAGAACTAGATGGTAAAACAGCGTCATGTACCGTTATTGTAGAAGCAGCTGCGGATAACCAGGGAGGAAATACTGGGGGTTCTGGCGGAGGAGGAGGCGGAGGTGGAGCCCCATCTTCACCATCAAAAGCCCCATCACCATCGCCAGATGTTACACCTGTACCATCACAAGTGCCTGCTGCTACAATAAAACCAGAAAATCCAGATAATAATACTGGAAACAATGTTACTGCTACACCAGCACCTGACGGGGGTGGCCAGGATGTTAATAAGCCAGACAGTACAGATAAAGATACAAACAATAAGGTGTCATATAATAACAAAAAGTACAATGTTACAAGTAATCCAGGCAAAACAGCAGAATATAAGAAACCTTCTGCAAAAGATGGCAGCAATATAAAGATACCTGCTACAATAAAAGTAACTGTAAATGGCAAAAAGGTTACATATAAAGTTACAAGTATAAAGAGCAATGCATTTAAAAATAATAAAAAGGTAAAGCAGGTAATAGTTAGCAAAAATATTAAAAAAATAGGGAAGAATGCTTTCAAGAACTGCTCTAAGATAAAGAAAATTAAAATTAAATCTTCTTCTATTAAGAAAATAGGAAAGGATGCTTTTAAGGGAATAAATAAAAAATGTGTAATAGAAGTTCCAAAAGCAAAAAAGAAAGCCTATAAGAAAATGTTAAGGAAAGCAGGATTAAACAAGAAAATTAAAATTGTAGTAAAGTAATCCATGTAATAATGAACAAAACAAAGCTGGCCTGCTTAAATTTAGCATCCGCTTGAGTACGCAAGACTTTAAAGGAAATGCTTGTAAAATTCACACTACTGTGTTTTAAGCATTTCCTTTATTTATTATTGTTCTTATTATTGGTTGGTTTCTCTCTTATCCATATAATACTTTATCATATGTTCTGTTGTATAGAATAGCCTGGAATATTGCCTGGTTATATTTATTGTATATAGTTTTGTGAAAAAAATTCCCTTATAAATGAGCTATTTACAAGCAATATAAATATCCATATTATCCCCATCAGTTTCAAAGCAGGGGATAACATCCTTTTCTGTGTGTTCCAGAGCATTCACACGCATATACTCCATAAGCGTTTTGTAGGCGTTGGGAATAGTTACAAAGGGGTTAGCGAAAGGCCCTTCAATGTGTACTGCTGCATATCTGTGGTCTGACTGCTCATGTATTTCCATGCCAGGAGGAATGACTCCGTCAGGCAGTATCCATGCCGCTTCGTATCCATGCATATTGAAAACATTTATCTGTTCCTGTGAAACGTGGGGGAAATCCCAGCCAATGACACGAGGGTTATCCACGCCACAGCTGCGGGCAATGGAAAATATTCTGCTAATAGCATCGCTTTCAGGGTCGGAGCTTATGATAGCATGTTTTATATAGCGGAAAGCGGGGACGGTTTCAATACGTAAATTTGTATATGCTTCGCCACAAGCAACCATGTCATCACGGAATAAGTTGTCCAGCGAGCAATTGAAAAGCTTGCAGAGTTCTATAGCCTTATCCATTTCGGGCTGTGCTGTATCCAGCTCCCATTTTGATACGGTTTGACGGCTGATATTCATTTTCTCAGCCAAATCTTCCTGTGTCATATTCCCTTTCAAATGTCTTAAAAATTGCAAATTTTTTCCGAAACTCATAAAATATTCTCCTTTTATTTTTTGCGCCGCGCCGCATTTTTAGTATAGTATTTTACCCGGCAGACTGCAACCAATCTATATGTGCTATTTTTTTCAATTGCGCAACTTCAAAGTGCGGAGGATATTTTTAATGATAAAAACAATCTGCCAAAAGGCTTACAGGAATTAAGTAGTTAATAAAATATATGCATTATGTGAATACTTACTAACAGATATATTTTTTATATAAGAAAAAAAAGAACCGCTGGAGAAGCGATTCTTAAAGGAGAAGGTATGAAAAAAATTTAAGCACTTATCAAATGTTTTTGTTTCATTTGATAGATTCATTATATTCATGAATTATGAACTTGTGATGTTCTTCTTGTTAAAAAAATGTGAACAATTTTCCATAAAATATGAATTATAAATAAATTGTAAACAAAACTGCCACTTAAGAAGTGTGCCTTTTAAGGATTACTTAGCCAGGCTGAAAAGTTTTGATACCATTTTCTTCCTGTACTGGGAAGGTGTAATATTATTTAACATTTTAAAACGGCTTATAAAGTGGCTGCATGATGCGAAACCAAGAAAAGAGCTGATTTCGGTACAAGATACATTACTGTTTATAAGCATGTATTTCGCCATTTCGCATTTCTGGAACAGTACATATTGTGTAAGTGTCATGCCAGTTTCCTTTTTGAAGAGCTTAGAAAGGTAATCAGCACTAATATCCTGGTTTCTGGCTATTTCACCTGTACCAGATAATTCTGTAAGGTGCTTCTGTATATAATCCATAGCTTTAGAAACATGCATAGACATAGAATTACGTGTTACAATATCATGCATTGATTTGGTATAATCTGTAATAACCTGTTTTTTAATTTTAGATAAAGCTTTCTCATTGGGGGCAGTATCTATTTTCCTTATAAAAATGTCACTCATAGTATAGGCAATTTCAATATTCATTCCGCCCTCAATACAGAAACGGGATATCATGGCAGTTAATAT
>JAAWKM010000007.1 GCA_022797375.1 Lachnospiraceae bacterium | reverse complement strand
CTTAATCCGTTATGGACAGTTTGTTGAAACACATCTTACAAGTGAAGACCTTTTTTCATTACGTAACCTCACCAGATTCCGTAGTTACCTTACAAGTTCTGTAAGTGGCCTTAAACGTAAAGTAGTCTGTGTACCTGGCCAGGTATTTCCAGAATACCAGTCTGTTTTTTCAGATATATTTGGAAAAACTTCAAAGGAAATCCTGATGCAGTTTTCTTCCCCAATGGATTTTGAAGAAATTTCTTCTGAAACCCTTGCAGGGCTGCTTGCAAAGCTTAGCCGGCAAAAAATTGGTACACAGAAAGCCCGGCAATTAAAAAATTCTGCTGGAAATTCTTTTGGAATTACTTTTGCCAGGGACAGCTTCACTTTCCAGTTAAAAACATTAATCTCACAGATATCTTTTATTGAAGGACAAATAAAAGATACTGATTCAGAAATTGCTTCAATAATGAGAGAAATAGATTCCCCTGTTACTACAATTACTGGAATTGGAAATGTTACTGGTGCTGCCATCATTAGTGAAACTGGTGACATTTCTAAATTTGACAGCCCTAAAAAACTTGTTGCATATGCTGGTCTTGATGCTTCTGTGAGCCAGTCTGGCGGATTTGAAGCCACCCATAATGTAATGAGCAAACGTGGTTCACCTTACCTGCGCATGGCAATTTTCCAGGCAGCGCTTGTTGCTTCTTTTAAAGACCCTGTTTTAAGCGTTTTCTACCAAAAAAACGGGCAGGCGGAGGGAACTACACAAAATTATTAAATGTAACAGGAACATTATACAAATATTTATATATTAATACAAAAAATATGGAAGAGGTGGATGACATGGTAGAAGAAAAATTTACAACATACATAGAAGATATAGAACAAAAAATTATAAAAAGAGCCACTGAACAGGGCATGGAACAGGGTATGAAAATTACTTATCTTATTACAAAAAATCCTGGCTTATCAGATAAAGAAATTTCCAGTCGGACAGGCAATGATATAGAAACAATCCATAAAATCAGAAAAGAACTTATGGAAATTATTTAAAACAAATTTTATGCCTGGCCAGGTGTACTGCAATAAAGCCACAAAATATAGTAAACGGCACTATGCCTGGCTGGTATTCAAAATCCCTTCTATTCTGTTCAGTCATATTGCTAAGCACCAGCCCTGAAAAAATGACTGGATTGCTGCCAGCACAAAAAATCCACATACTATAAGAAATCCATTAACACAATGTAATGAACGTCCAAGAATAAAACGCCAGCTAAATAATGCCTATAAAGAAAAAATGCACTATTATACGCAAGGTGGTAGTGCAAATTTCCAAGACCAGGTGCAATCCCATACTCTTCAATCCATCTTATACTTTGTACATGGTACAAATCAGTATTATGATGGAATGCATGCTGTTTTGCTAGTATAAGTACAGGTATTGCAACTATTATAATAACAACAATTCTTATAGACATATCTTTAGAAAAAACTTCTTAATAGAAAATAAAACTTCTTTTCTTAAAAAAATAAATATAGTAAAACAAGCTAATATTACAAAAGCAAAAGCTATTCCTGCCAAAACAGGTTTTACCGTTGGAAATTTTATAATATGTAAAAAGCCTGACCCAGTAATATATGAAGAAAACCAGGCATAAAATATTTAAATTTATTTCAAACATGTATTTTCTCCTTTGTTTTTACTTAATTGTATCATTATATATTTATAACTTGTTTAGTGGTTGCCACATTTTACGGAAACAGGCAGGAGTTATACCTTCTACTTTTTTAAACAGTCTGCTAAAATAAGCCGCTCCGTTAATCCCTGTCAGTTCTGCAATTTCTTCCATAGTTTTATCAGTAAACCTTAATAATTTCTTTGCCTCAGTAATTCTTACATTAATTAAATAATCATTTATTGTAATGCCATATTGTTTCTTAAAGCGTTCACACATATAAAATTTATCTATTAGAAAACGATAAGATAAATCATCTAGCATAATTTTAGTATTATAATTATTATCAAGAAAAGATTTTATATCTTGTATATCCTTTTGTTTATTTGTCAAAATTATATTTCCAGGATTCCATGCATCTTCCATTAAATAAACTAATAAATCTGAAATTAATGAATTAATTTTCATATCTTTAACATATGAAGAAGATATTGCTGTTTCATAAAGATTATCTAAAAGTATTGTATATTCACTGGAGGAACGTACAAATACAGGCTTTCCCCCTCTGTGTTTATATTTATCATAAATACTTTTCATTTCTGGACCATTAAAATGGCACCACTTAAGTTTCCATAGGTTTTCTGATGTCATATGTGAATACGGCTTATCACAATCTATAAATACACAATTATTTGCATTAAGATGGTAATCAACTCCTTCATAATTCAGTGTTCCTGTACCAGAAAGCACAATAAAAAATAAGTATGATAATAAATTTTTTCGTGATGATTTATGTACATCCATAGCTGACAGAGTACCAGTTTCCTGAAGATACAAAAGCGAGGAACGGGCAAATAAAGAAGGTGTATAAATTATACGGTTAGAAGAAACATATGATGAATTTGTAAACAATGATTGAAACATTTAACACCCTCCTCTCAAAAAATGGTAATGTCAAATTTATTACCTGCTTTTAGTTTCTAAACCTTAATTTTATAGGAGATTCAAATAAAAAAGTATTGTCCTACCTTTTATTGTATAACATCAATCGCCAAACCAGACCTATCCAAAGGAAACAATGCTTATGAACATTATACTTTACTGGCTTAACTACATTCAATACCAATCAAAATAATATGATAT
This sequence comes from Lachnospiraceae bacterium, assembly GCA_022797375.1. Classification (GTDB taxonomy): domain Bacteria; phylum Bacillota; class Clostridia; order Lachnospirales; family Lachnospiraceae; genus Butyribacter. The sequence continues at coordinate 46,837 of JAAWKM010000007.1, read as the reverse complement.
CTTTTTTCGTTTATCTGTAAATGTATCCCTCTTAAGCAATGGGCTTATGAGAATTCCCATTCCCTGAAATATCAGAAATCCAAAACAGATTAAATGCCTAAAGTCATTTCTTACCTGCAGAACCGAGAATGGACTGACCTTATCCCATACTACAAAAAACGTTATAACAAAACCATAAAACCTGTCTTCTGCCGCACAAAATGCGATATTCTCTATAAGACTATACCTGTTATAATCTGGTTCTGTGAATTATACTATAACTTTCTACATTCTCATAAACATAACAGATACAAATCTCTGAACAAAATAGAAATGTTTCTTAATTATCTTGAACAGCAAGCCATTCAAAACCTGCAAAATGACGAAGCCACGAAGCCGCGAACTGTCCTTAGATTTCAAGCCCTATGTAAGAACTAGCCACCATGTCAGAGGTCTGCAACAGTTCTTTTTCGCGCTGTAAATTGGACAGCATAATGCCACTACATGAAATATCTATAGTTTTCAAGATTTATCTGAGCCTTTTCTTGTAAAAAATTACTACAATGAATATAATAAAACCCCTGCAATAATAAATAACAATGCCATTACTTTAGTTTTACTAATCTTCTCTTTAAATATTTTAACTCCAAATATTGTTATATAAATATAACTTGTTGACTCCAATACCACTCCCAGCGACAATGGTATCCTCTTATATGCCAGCACTGATAAAACTGTTGTCCCTATAAATAAAACATAAGCAGCTGCTACAAGCGGGTTTATATATTCCTTAATCTTTAAATTATAATTTTTAAGTGCTGATTTTTTAAGCATGACCTGGGAAACTGTACTTATAAATACGCCTGCCAGTAGTACACATATATAGAAAATTGTTTTTTTATCCATATGTTTTATCTCCATCTGGTTTTGCATACATAATTATTCCGAATATAACCAATGCTGCACCGGTAATTTTCTTAATGGTTATCTGTTCTTTAAAAAACAATGCTCCCCATAAAATCCCCCATACAACAGTTATAGCTTTATTGGAAAATGCTACTGTCAGTGGTATCTGTTTAATCACCTGCTGCCACCCAATTGCATATATAACAAGGCATAATAACATAAACCCATAAAATATAATGAATTTTATATCTGTAACCTTATAACCTGATGCTAATTTTGAACATACACTTCCAAATGAATATATTAACAAAAGAATATTTAATAATATATATATCTTAGTTTTATTTTTCATTTTTATACCCCGTCTTTCCCAATTTTGAAGAAACCATTCAAAATTGGGAAAACATTAATGAATAGTTTGAAAGGAACTTTCATACTTGCCATCCTCTGTTTTAGTGCAAACTTCACGTATTACATACTGTGGTGCATTATTAATGCTTAAATATGTCCTTCCTATATATTCCCCGGCCATTCCCATAATCATCATAAGCAGCCCTCCAATAAAAAGAATTATAGAAATAAGTGAATTCCATCCCATAACTGCTGAATATCCTATAGCAAGCCTTCTTATAATTAAGAACAGCATATATCCAAAACCTATTACTGCTGTTACCAGTCCTAGTAAATCAGCCACACGCAGAGGTTTTACAGAAAATGCTGTAAAACCGTTCATCCACAAGGATACCAGTTTAAAAACAGAATACCCGGAATGTCCTGTTTCCCTTTCCCTGTGCTCCACAGCTACATTCTTTATATTTCCTGTAGTACGCAGGACAAGACCTATGACATATGGAAAAGAATGGTTATATTTTAGAATTTCTTCAACTACATATTTTCTGGCCACAAAAAAACTTGATATGTATAATTCTTTTGGCTTGTCCAGCATCCATTCTGTCATTTTTGAATTCAGGTAACTTCCAATATTTTTATACCATACATGTTTCTTCACCTTGTATTTTGCATATACAACATCAGTATTATCATCTAAAGAATCCAGTAATTTATGAATTTCACACGCAGGTGTCTGGCCGTCATCATCCATACACAAAACTATATCACCAGACGCATGTGCAAACCCTGCCATTAAAGCAGCATGCTGTCCAAAATTTTTGGCCATGTTAATACCTGTCACATTTTCATTTTCATTAACAATCTTCTTGATTACTTCATAAGTACCATCAGGTGAATAATCGTTTACAAGAATTATCTCATGTATGGTATCTTTTAATGAAGCCTCAACTTCATGGAATGTCTTTTCAAGAAATAATTCAGACTTATAACATGGTATAATAACTGAAACTTTCATATTTCTATTATCCTCCTGTTTAATTAAAAGAACATCTGTTATTACTTTCTTATATATGGATTTTAATAATTTATACAACATTTAAAATCAAAGCCACTTGTCATAAAACCTGTTTGTCACAAAGACGGCTTTATAAAACCCAATTCTTTTTTTTACTTTTTCAACTACTATTGAAACTGCCAGGCTTGATAGTGTTAATGCAGACAGTATTAAAAACCAGTTTTTCAAACTATATATTAAGCCAGAAAAATAATACCAATATATCAATGTATGGATAAGAAATATATTCATACTGTGTTTTCCTATAAAACATAACATTTTTCCTATATATTTGCAGTTATATCTTAATTCCATACAGATATAACTGCATAGAACCGAAGTAAAAGCATCTACGCATATATAATAACTACGCATGTATAATAATACACACATAAATAAAAAAGATATTGTTATTTTTAATATATAGTTTATTTTCTGTTTATTTTTGGGCTTAAAATTATACAAACGAACTAATATATTTTCTTTAGAACAAAATATCCCTAAAGTTACACAAGTAAAATATATTGTAAAACTTGTTTCTGGTAAAATATATTTGTAAAATAAGGAGATAAAAACCAGACACACTCCTGTATGTTCATAAATTTCTATAATAAGCGGAATTATAAAAACTAAAAAAACAGCAAGGGACATATACCACCATGTTACATTAAGTGTCGGGGTATTAAAATATGATGCAATTCCTAAAAAATCAATAAAAATATTCCATATACCTTTTATACTGTTTTGTAGTCCATATATGTCCACAACCCCCCCCCCTTAAAAAATATGCTAAAAAAGTAAGTATATATATAACAATAAAGTTCATCATAAGCTTTGTATAACGCTTTATAGAAAATACTGGTATTTTAACTGCTTTTCTTTTATCTGATGAAAAATTAATTTTGCCATAAGTTTCAGACATACCATAAGCCGTTAAAAAAACAAATATACTTACGCATACTTTAGCAGCTCCTCCAAACCTGGAAACAACATTATATGGAATTAATAATCCGTTTACGCCATACTTTTCACAAAGTCCGGGTGCACAATAAAATAAATGGTGTACCATCATTAATATAACTGCTGCTGCTTTAACTATATAAGTACATTTAATATCAAATTTTATATCATCCTTAATATATTCTTTCATGTTTCTGTATCATTCCATCTGTTTTATTTTAAAATTAGTTTCTCATATCAATATGAAAATTATATAATGAATAAAAAGGGGCTAAACCAAGTGAAGCCCAAACACCTTGTACAATAAAATTGTCAAACTGTGTTGATGTAATAAAACTTTTTCCCTGCTTCTGTGCATAATTTATAATATATGAAATCATTGCCCTGTAAGCACCAGCCTTCCTGTAACTGCCATTAACTGCCGAAAGAACACCTTCAACAGCATTATCTTTTTCAGTAACAGTAACAAATCCTGCTGGTACGCCATATATTTCACTTATAACCACTATATTGCCATCCTGTAAATTTAAACTGCCTTCAATCCAGTTTTCATAAATTTTGCCAGCTAATGCTTCTGTTACTGGTGAAATATGGTACTGTCCCTGGTATGATTTAAAAGATTTATATGTCATATCCAGCAGCTGTTTTTTATGTTCCTTTATATATTCTGGCATTGCCAGAAATAATTCCATTCCATCTGGAACAAGATTAACGACACTCTTGCCATGAATATATTCTTCAACCGTACCGCCACAGAAAATACCTTTATTGAAAATATAGTTATATGCCTTTATTACATCTACGATATGTGATGGCAAACGTAAATTATAATACCCTTTTTCACATTCTATTTTTTCTTTAAGATTTAAAAACAATTTTAAAAGCAATTCTTCCTGTGTCTTTTTATGCAGCGTATCAATATTGGCAAATACAAAACGGACTACATAAAAACTGCTTCCATAAAGCTTTGAAAGTGGCATATTATAATTAATATCATATCCAGCCACCAGGATACCATCTTCTATAATATATGTTTTTTCTTCTTTTGACATAATTATCTGGTCTGCTAATGCAGAATAATCTTTTTTAATACAACAGTCTACCAGAATAAAATTGTCATCTATATAAGATACTTTTGACATTATTTTCCCTCCATTATAATTATGGTAACAATACCTTAGCCTGTCCTGTCAATACTTTGTCACCATTATGGTTAAATACTTCTGTCAGTAATACTGCTCTTCTCTTTATACTAATCTCTTCCACTGTAACTACTGCTGTTACCGTATCACCAATATATACAGGTTTTAAAAAACTGCTTTCCTGGCTGATATATATTGTTCCTGGCCCTGGCATATACATGCCGATAACCGTTGATATAAAAGAAGACACTAATGCCCCATGCACAATTTGTTTTCCAAAAACTGTTTCACCTGCTTTAACCCTGTCAATGTGTACAGGATTAAAATCCCCGCATATCCCTGCAAACATATACACATCTGTTTCTGATATAGTTTTTGAAAACCTGGCTGAACTGCCTTTCTTAATTATGTTATTCTTTTTTGTTTCCATTCCTGTTCTAAGACACCAAACAAAATTAAATCTTCATACCTGCCATCTATAAACACTTCTTCCCTTAAATAAGCTTCCTGGGTATATCCAGTTTTTTCGTGAAGCCTGGTGCTTGCGCTATTATATGCAAGAACCCTTGCTTTCACTTTATGCAATTCCAGGGTTTCAAAACTGTATAGCAGCAGAAGCCTGTATGCTTCAGTGCCTATACCCCCCCCTAAAAATTTTTCAGATAAAAATATACCACTTTCAGCAGATTTACTGGTACTGTCAAAATTATGCAGATATACAGAACCAGCCGCATTACCAGTTGTATTAATACATACAATAAACTGGTGTACCCTGCCAGCCGAAACTTTATTATTTAACCATTCCATATGTTCTGCCCTGGTAACTTTTTTCCTGTATATAAAATTTTTTACAACTGTTTCAGAATTACGCCATTTAAGGACATCATCCGTATCTTTTTCTGTTATTTCCCGAAGAAAAACTTTCTCTCCCGCTAATTCCATACATTCTTTTCTTAACATTTATAAAACTCCTTAACTTTATTTATTACCAAATCTGTTTCATCATCAGACATTTCATAATACATTGGCAGCCTGGCAAGTCTCTCACTCTCTTTTGTAGTATAATTATCTTCACCATAAAACCTGCCATATTTCCTGCCTCCTGGGGAAGAGTGTAATGGGATATAATGAAATACTGTTAAAATCCCATTCTGTTTCATAAAATCAATAAATGCCGTCCTTTCTTCAAGGTCTTTACATTTAATATAAAACATATGCGCATTATGCATACATTCTTCTGGTACATAAGGAAGCCCTATGCCCTCTATAATATTAATGGAAGAATAATATTTTTTCCATGTACTTAACCGGTTATTATTTATATCATCTGCCTTTTCAAGCTGTGCCCACAAATAAGCAGCATTTAATTCACTCGGCAGATAACTGTCTCCAAAATCAACCCATGTATACTTATCAACCTGTCCCCTGAAGAATTTTGACCTGTTAGTTCCTTTTTCCCTTAAAATTTCTGCACGTTCATTATATTCAGGATTATTAATAACAAGTGCCCCTCCCTCACCCATGGAATAATTCTTAGTTTCATGGAATGAATAACAGCCAAAATCACCTATTGTCCCTAATGCTTTTCCTTTATATGTACTCATAACACCTTGTGCAGCATCTTCAATAACTTTAAGGTTGTATTTTCTTGCTATTTCCATAATTGTATCCATTTCACAGCTGACCCCTGCATAGTGGACAGCTATTATAGCTTTTGTTCTTGGTGTAACAGCAGCCTCTATAATTTTCTCATCTATATTCATGGTGTCTGGACGGATATCAACAAATACAAGCCTTGCCCCTGTAAGTAATGGTGCTGTTGCTGTACTGGAAAATGTATAACTTGGAAGAATTACTTCATCACCAGGTTCCAGTCCGCATAATAATAATGCCATATCAAGTGCTGCTGTACCACTTGTCGTAAGCAGTACTTTTTGTGCATTAAAACGTTTTTCAAGCCATGTATGGCACTTTTTTGTAAAAGTCCCATCCCCGCAAATCTTTTTATTAGAAACAGCTTCCTCAATATATTCCAGCTCATTTCCAACATAAACCGGCTTATTAAATGGTATCATATGACTTATCCCTTTCCTTAAATAATTTATTAAAATAAAGCTTTTATAAGATAAATTGTAGTATTCTATAAATAACTGTATTACTTTCTGTGTATTCATAAAGCAGACTTTTTGAAAAAATGAGAAAACTTAAACCACATAAGTAGCTGAATAGTCTTATATCTCCATGTTTCCACTTCTGTAATACCGCTATCTTTTTAACCTTATAATCCATATATAATGTAATATTCATTCCGAAATACTTCATTTAAATTATCTGTTAATTCTCCTAATTCTACTTTATCCACTGATACCTGGCTTACCAAATAACTTACCCCTTCATTTCTCATTTGCTGCAAAGCATTCTCTGTATCAGTCTGCAAAGCATGAACCACAGAATTTCTTCTGGCAGCTTCATCTAAATCAGGAACATATTTCTCTTCATTCCATACATATCTTTCAGAAAAAATACCAGCAATCATATGACAATCTTTACCATGTAAATCAACAAAGCTATCCATTGCAAAAACACAGTTCTTATCTGTATTATTCTTTAGCCATGCAAAAGCTTCATAACTTGTACTGTCGGCATAATATGCCTTATAGTCTTCCTGAGTATACCTATTCTGGATGACAGCTATCCCTTCACGGACCTTTGGAATAATAACTTCATAGTATTTATCCAAAGATAATCCTAATGTACACAAAACAATTATAATTACAGATTTATAAAGGTAATCTTTTTTCAGATTGTTCCTTGCTTTCCCTAATCTTTCAATAGCATACATACCAGCCATAGAACCCATTGGAAACATGGCCATCATAAAATACATCTGGCTTCCACCACTTTGAATAGTATAAATTGAAAGAAGAATCCCAACAATCGAAGATAAAACAAAACAGTATAAAAATGCATCAAAATGTTTCTTAAAGATATCCCATACCAGTGCTATCACTGCAATTACAAGTAATGATGAAACTATCCTGTTTGCCCTGTAAACATATAACCAAACCGAATAAAATTTTAAAAGTAAACCATTTCCCTGGCTTCTGTATGCAGAAAGAAGAGAATTATAGGTATCAGCAATCCACATTGCCTTTGTCACAACCATGTTAATTCCTAAGCCACCAATATACTGCAAACCCGCAGCAGCCTCTGTATTATGTACATCTCTAATGAACACATAGTATACACCCACAAATGATGCAAGCCACACACAGCCACTAATTATCCCTCTTTTTATCTCCTTCCTGAGTAAAAAAGAAATTGCAGCAACACCATATGCTCCCAACACAACAACACCTATTGGACCCTTACACCCTGTAGTCATGGCAACAAAAAATATAGAAGGTATAAATAATTCTTTAAATTTATTATTTACAAGAATCTCTGCCAAAACTGCTATTGACATCATGCCATATGCACACCCATAATCAAAACCAAACGGGCAGATATTGGTATGCCATGTATATGTGGCAGCTGCAGTGCCACCATCTGTAAACAACACAATACACATTAAAATGATGACAAATAACTTTCTTTTAAGGACTCTTGACGCAAAATAATATCCAGAAAATACGAAAATAATTCCTGCCAAAATACTTGAAAAATAAAACGATATCTGATTAATATCTACTCCTGTACAAAGCGAAACTTGCGCCATCAAAATACTTGAAAAAAAGTGATATCCAAATGCTGCCCCAGTCTGTCTAAAACTATCACTTGGGAAGCTTTTGGTAAATGCAATATTATTGCCTGCCCAAAACGGCCAGTCTACATAATATCCTGTACCCCCTATTGTTTCATCGGGCATTGTATTTACAAAAGATACTGCACATGTTGATAAAATATAATATACAAATAAAAAGAGCAGGCAAATTACAATGCTGAATATATCAACTTGATAATTCTCTATATCATCACCTGTTTTGTAAATATATATTATTGATAACGCACTTTCAACAACCGTAAAAACAGGAAGCAGAAATCCAGTCCCTGGAATCATAAAAACAAGATAAATAACCAGTGCTGATATTGCACCAAACGCGTATGAAAAAGCAATAACCTCTGCAAAATTACTGGCCTGGATTTTTGCAAGCTTAAAAATTGCATAACCTGCAACAAACCATGCAAAAAACTGATACAAAAATACTTTAATAGCACTTATCAACGGTATATCATGAAAAGCATAGTTAACCATTAAAAAAATTAAAATCATAAACTGAAACAAATGCAGAAAAGCCCGGTTACTTTTTATTGTTTTCATGATGCTCCTATATTCCTTCCTAAACCATTTTCTTGCTCTGCATATATAATATGCAGTGTAAAATTTACTACTTGCTTTTAGTTTCCAAACTTTGATTTTTTACTTAATTACATTCAATACCAATCTAAAATAATATGGTATCCTTTTTCGTTTATGTGTAGATATGTTTCTCTTAAGTAGTGGGTTTTCGATAATTCCCATCCTGTGAAGTATCAGAAATATGTTATAATTTCTTATCTACTTCAAGTAAAGCATTAATAAATATTTCCATATATTGTTTTTCTCCGATAGAAACTCTCAGACAATTTCCTAATTCACCTACATTCGGATATGTTTTAATTAATATTTTCTTTTCTGTCTTTAATTTGTCAACAATAACTTGGGCTTCAGTTTTTGGTTCTATAAAAATAAAATTACCAGCATCTCCTTTATGACGGTATTCATTCTGTTCTAATGATTCAATTAGATATTTACGTCCTTCATTAAACTTTGTAATTAAAGAATCAAGCAAACCAGGTGTATTTAAAATCTCCTCAGCAATGAGCATGGCAAATGCATTTGTATTATGTGGTGTACATAACTTCTGTACCATTTTGACATCCTCCGGATGTCCAACTACATAACCAAGCCTGCATCCTGCCATAGAAAATAATTTTGAAAATGTTCTAGTAATAAAAACATGTCTCTCATTAAGTGCATATTTAATAAATGTTTTTGGATAAAAATAATGGTATGCTTCATCTATCAGAATTGTAATCTGTTTTTTCCTGCATACTTCCATAATTTTTTCAAATTCTTTATCTGAATAAACATTACCCATTGGATTATTTGGATTTAAAAGAACTAGTAATTGCGTATCATTTGTAAGTTCAGAAATAATATTTCCAATATTCATTGAAAGGTCATTATCATAAGTAATTTTTACAAAATTTCTTCCATACATGCCAGAATAAACTTGAAACATAAAATATGATGGTACAACACCAACAATTTTCCCATTTTCTGACGTGAATGCTTGTATTATATATCTAATACCTTCTGCCGAACCATTAACCAGACATATATGGTTTATATCTGTCTTTAAATGGTCTGCTAAAACCTCTGTAAAATGAAGTGTTTCTGGATATTGTGAAATAAGCTGTGGTGTAACTTTTTTCAAAACCCTGTTAATAAATTCCTCTGGAAGTCCTCCGGGATTTTCATTTAAATCCAGTCTAAGGTAATCCTTACGCTCATTTTGGTCAAAAATTCTACTTAAATTTTTAATATTTTTATTTAAATAATACATTTTATTCCTCATTTCAAATATAATTATACTTATAAATATATTGTTATTATTCCTTATATACTTAATACTTATAGACTATCTATATAATACTCATATTTTCTTTTTTATTAAATTTTTCCATAATTAAAGATATTTTTTTTGAAATATCAGTATTAATTTTAGATATAGATTGCGCTGCTTCAATGGCTCTGGTAAATGCTACTAACTCGTATCTTATTCCCTCTCCCTCTAATTGGTAAAAATATCTCTTATTTTCACAAGGATTTTCATATCTTATTTCAAAATAATCAGTTTTCCACCAAGGCGCTGGTACATATATATAACCTTTTGTGCCAGAAACAACCAGTTCACCCTCTGATTTAACTCCATCACCAACAATAACAGATGCTGTAGCATTTTTAAAAATAAAATCAATTTTAGTAAAAGCGTCCTGCTTTTTTTCCTCGTCTTTAAAATGAGATATAAAATTATAATTAATAAACTCTGTACCTAAAATTTCAAATACTGGAAGCAATGCAGTTGGCCCCCATTCATATATCCCTTTCCACTCTGTATCATTTTTGCTAAAATCCGTTTTTAAACTTGTACATGTTGCTAATACTGAAACAACATCCCCAATTTTACCTCCCTTAACTAATAGTAATAATCTTGAAAATGCTGTTGCATATGCTGTTTTTATTGCTTCCATTAAAATTATATTTTTTTCTGTTGCAATATTAAATAATTCAATGCTTTTCTTTTCATATAATGTTATAGGAGATTCACATAATACATGTATATTTTTATCTAATGCATACTTAATCTGTCTATAATGTTCTTCTGGTATTGACCTCACATAAACAGCATCCACATTATCTGCCAATTCTTCAAAGTCATCAGTAATTTTAATATCTCCATTCATAACATATCCAAGTTTCTGGTTTTTTGAACATAATCCTGTTATTTGAATTCCATTAACATATTCTGCCTCATTAATCACCTTATTTATAAATAAAGAATCACCAACTAAGCCTATTCTAATATTTTGCTTTTTTTGTCTTATTTCGGAACTGGATACACCTTGTGTTCTTTCCAAGTATACTACTTCACAGTATTCCTCTAGGTAATCAAATTTGCCAGTCCAGTCAGAACCGACTGTGAATATATCTATATTGTATTTTTTTATATCTTCAATTTTCTGGCCTTCATATTCCTCAATAATAATTTCATCTGCAATGTTTAACTTCCTGACTGCTTCAACCCTTTCCATTAAAGGCTGTTGTACATTTATTTTGCCACGTTTCTTATCAAAATCATCTGCTGTTATTCCAACAATTAAATAATCTCCAAGCTCCTTTGCTCTCTCAAGCAGTCTGATATGTCCATAATGTAAATAATCATATGTACCATATGTAATTACTTTTATCAAAATTTTCCTCCTTTGTATTATATATGTAGATTATACTGTTTTCCTTTTTTATTATCAGAATTTAAAGTAAAATTCAAAAACTTATTTAATTGTTCATACTGTAAATAATGTGTATTGTAAAAATTTTTTTCTTTAATATTTAAATTGTATGGATTATAGTAATTTTTAATTCTCAGGCTATACTTTCTGGCAATTTCATTTACAAATATTTCTATTTTATACAGGATATAATATTCATTTAAACCACCATCATTTTCAATTCTGTACCACAATGATGCTAGCAATGGACATAAATATAAATTAACTTCTTTCCCCATGTCAATTAAATACAACACCAGTTTTTTAAATATACCCATACTATATCTGCTCAAAATATTCCCTCCCTTGAAACTGAAGATAAATAAAAATTAAAGAACATACCATTTCCATAAAATAACACCAATATAATCTCTAAATATATAGCTGCTACCTTGAATCCCAGATTTTGTCCATCCATCTTTTTAAATACAACATGCCATTACATTTAAACCAAATGTATTAAATGAACTTATTAATGTTGTATATTTCCATGGAACTTAAGCCATATAACGTATACTAACCACTTCATATTGTAAAATCTGATTTTTATAAAATTTTAATCTTATATTTATATATTTTTATAAATTTCTGCAAAACCGGGGGTTTTCTTAAAAAGGTATTTTGCAATGACTTCCATTAATTCAAAATCATTTTCATTATCAATATCAAGCACTCCTGTATCATACATTTCAATATATTCACAATAGCCATCTAAAATATTTCTTCCACTTTTCAGATAACCAGGAGAATAAGCATATAAAGAAGCATTCATATCAAATACTTTTGGCGCCTGTTGTCTTGCTGTATAATCCGATTCAATAACCTTTCTAACTCCATTTTCACAACTCATAACTTGGTTAAAATAAGGATTTCTCCTTGCAGATGTTACAGATATTGTGACATCCGGATGTTTATCTATATGCTTTTTAATAAGTTTATCTATATCACTAGATGTGCGTAAAGGAGAAGTAATATCTAAATCAACTACTATTTCATAAGAATATCCCTTTCTCTCTTCCATCTTAACAAGGCAATCCTTTATAACTTCAATTTTACCAATTGTATCACCAGCAAGATTTGGATTACGTTTTATTATTTCTACTGGTCTTATAGTATTTTCTTTCATTATCTTTATTAACATATCACTATCAGAATTAACAATTATATCACTACTAATATCTAAATCTGTATTTTTTAAGAATAAATCTAATGCAGAAATTGTATAATAAGGCAAATAATTTCCTACAAAACTTTGTATATTTTTGCTTTTTATTCCTTTAGAACCTGCCCTTCCACAAATAGTAAATAAAATTTTCATCTTATAATTCCCCCTGGGTCAATTTTAAAACTTCTAAAGCATGTGAAATATTATTATGATTTACAATTTTTCCAGAAATCATATCTAGAAAACTATAAAGTTCCCGTTTTTGGTAATCATTGCGCGTTTCATTAAATAAAATCCTTTTTCCAGTTTTTAAAAAAATAATTTCATTATTGGCTATATCACCTATAATAGTATCATTATCAGTAAAAATCATAATTTCCCTTATAGTTTTTTGTCCAAAATAATCTAAATGGATTTCAGTTGTTTTATCTTTATACTCTGCTATATAAATTGCAATATCATCACTATCAATTTCTAATTTTGATTTTTTTCCACAAATACATTTCATTTTTTCTGGAAATCCAAAAAGATAGGTTAAATAATCCCATTCATGAATAAGGTCTATGCTAACGCCACCACCCATATTTCTGTATGCACTATATGTATTTCTATAATCTATATCCTGTCTCCAGTCTGGAAGATAACTAGAACTAATACTTCTTACAGATAATATATTTTCATGACAAATATTTTCTTTAATATATTGAATTACAGGGTTATACCTAAGCGGGGCCGCCACATAATATATACTTTCTTTTCTAAAATCAAGAACAGACAAGTCTGTTTGTGTTAACATACATAATGGCTTTTCTATAAAAAAATGCTGGCTTTTATCATGAAATTTTATAATAGTTTCTATATGGAGCTGTGTAGGGTTAGTTACAAATACAATATCATAACCTCCAGAAACCTGGCTATCTAAGTTATAAACTGAAGATATAAAACACTTAATATCATCTTCTAAATCACTCCCTTTACCAGAACGAAGTACATCAACCTGTATTGCTTCATTTCTTTTTTCCATAATGCTAACAATATTTTTTATATGTCTTTTTGCAATAGAACCAACACCAACAAATAATATTTTCCATTTTTTCATGTTTATACACTATCCTTCTTTATTTAACTAACTCGTTTTAAATAATAAAGTAACAGCAAAGAATCAAGAAAACTTCTTTCAAACTTTTTTCTCAATTCTGTCAATTAGCTCTAATGTTTCTATATCTTCCTCAAAACTATATTTTGCTGCCTTCTTACCAGAAATTTCTTCCAAAAAAGCTTTAAGTTCATTCTTATATGCATTCTCTATAACAAAACTGCTATAACAATCAAGATGTTCTGCATTATCATATAAAATAACATCTTCATTCTTTTTTGTTTCAAAATTATACAGTCTTAATCCTTCAGGTGTACCATCCCATGATAAATATATATTTTCACCATAAACTTCTAAGTTTCTTACAGCTTTTCTTGAAACTATATCAACTTGTAATGACCCTATCGTGCCATTCTCATGACAAAGTAAAAGATGATATGTATCTGGATAATCTATATCTAATAAAGAACATCTGCCTTTAACCACATTAAAGTTTTTAACTTGTCCAAATACTTTTTGAATCCAAGGAAATTCAATGGCAAAAATTTCCCTGCATCCATTAGTCCTCTTATCACCAACAAAAAAATCTTTATAATTTTCCCAGGGATGCCAGTCTGGCAGATATTGCCCAACATGATAATTATAATTCAAATTTAAATTACATTCTTTTACTTTTTTTTGTATATAATTTACCTCATCCCGATATAAAAAAGTTGACGAAAGAAACAAAACTTTTTCTTTACTAGATGCCATTTCTATATTTTCATTATACTTATTATTTGACAAGTTTAGTTCAGTAAAAACATGCAGCCCTTCTGTAAGACACTTATTAATAATATATGCATGTGATAATGGAGATGTTGAAACAACTGCTGCATCTAGTTTTAAACCCGGGATGCACAGAACCTCTTCCAAACTTGTATATGTATTCATGCAGTATTCAATATTAACCTGTATACAACGTTCTTTACTTTTATCCACACCAAATAATACAATATTATTACTTATTGATTTCAGAAGGCGGATTCTGCGTTTTCCCATTGACCCCAGTCCTATTACAACAATATTCAACACTTTATATTACACCTCCAATTTACATCCCACATTTTAATGAAGAATTTATAAATCATAAAATTTCTTCTTTAAATCAATACATTCATTATTAACTACTTCTATTATTTTACATGCAATTTTATTTGCTGCGTTTCCAGTTCCATATGGACTTTGAGCATTAAGACAAATATTTCTGAACTCTCCACTCATGACATAATGTATTGCATTAATTATCTCTTCTACATTTTCTCCACAATTAATGATACTTCCACACTGCAATCTTCCACGCTGTCGGTCTCCTATATTTATAGATGGAACATGAAATACAGGAGCTTCAATAATACCGCTTGATGAATTTCCGAGCACAAAAATAGAGTATTTCACTAAGGACAGATAACGTTTAACCCCAAGTGAAGCAAAAACATGCAGGTTCTTTATATTTTTTTCTTCCCTATCTAACAACAGATTAATCCTTGCACCACCTCTGTCCGCGTTAGATTTAGTAACAACAAACTCAATGTCCGGAAATTTTTTTACTGCCTCCAGGAACTGTAATATCATCCAGTCTACATCATTGCTGCCTATTGTAACAGGATGGTATGTACAAATAGCGTAACAACATTCTGTAAGTCCTATGTCTAAAAGTACCTCTTTCTTTGAAAACATTTCTGTATTTATAATGTTGTCAATACTTGTAGAACCATAATTAAAAACCCTGTCAGGATTTTCCCCAAGTTGTATTACCCTTCTCCTGCTGTCTTCATTAGTCACAAAATGGATATAACTCATCTTAGTCACTGAATGGCGTATCCATTCATCAGATGCCCCTTCTGTAGTATCCCCTCCACACATATGGAATAATGGTGTATTTGTATTTCCAGCAGCAGCTGCAATGGCTAAAATTTCATATCTGTCTCCTAGAACAAGCACCGCATTATATTTTTCCTGCATAAAAAGTTTTGTAAACTTTAGCAACACTTCAGCCTGGTTGCTAGAAATATCATATGGACTTCCTGAATTTACAGGACTATATATTTTATGGTCAATGCGTACATCGTCCTTTTCAATTTCATTAACTGTATATCCATAGTTATCACTCAGGTGGGTTCCTGTAACAACAACATCAATTTTTAACCCAGAGCTTTCATACTCTCTCAGTGACATGATAACTGGCTTAAGTAAACCATATTCTGCTCTTGTTGCAGTTATAACAGCAATTTTCTTCATAATTCCACCAGTTCATCTTCCTTAAAATCTTTTTTTGCAGTTTTACCCAGAACATTAAACCATTCCATAGGACTTATGCCATTACCAGGTCTTTTTGTTGTAATATTATCCACATCAAAAACCTCACCTTTACATATATCCCTGGATGCTACAATACTTTTACGTGCAGCAACCCTGTTCTTAAGTTCTTCTGGAAATGGCTGTTTTATTCCATTTCCAAGTGCTGCTTCTACATTACGTATAGCTTTAACCATTTTTTTTAATCCAGCAGGTTCAAGGCTTGCCTTATGGTCAGGACCTTCCATTTTTCTGTCCAGTGTAAAATGTTTTTCTATTACTACAGCACCCATTGCAACTGCCGCAACAGGAATTTCTATACCTTCTGTATGATCTGAATATCCTACAGGTTTTAAAAACCTGTTATATAAAGATAACATTGCTTTAAGATTTACATGTCCAAATGACGTAGGATACTCTGTAGTGCAATGTAATAACGTTATACTACTACTTCCATATTGCTCCAGAATTTTTACAGCTTCTTCTATTTCATCCATAGTACACATACCGGTTGACAAAATTACAGGCTTATGTGTTTTTGCTATTTCAACCAGATACGGCAGATTTGTGACCTCACCAGATGGAACCTTCCAGAAACTGCACCCTAAATCTTTCAGAAACTTTATACTCTTAATATCAAATGGCGTTGAAAGGAACCGTATACCTGCTTTATTACAGAAAGAATAAAGCTCAATGAATTCGTCATAACTAAGCATTAACTTTTCTAACATATCACGCTGGTTAGTTTCCCTGCCTATATTTCTTTTCTGGTAATCTGCCATCATAGCATACTTTGAAACAAGAGATGATAAATCCGCTGTCTGGAATTTCACGATATCTGCACCACACTCTTTTGCTGCTAGCACAAGTTTTTTTGCAACATTTATGTCGCCATTATGGTTTACTCCTGCTTCTGCAATTATTAATGCCCTTTCCATCTTACAAACTCCTGTCTTTGACTGGTTTTGCCGGGATGCCAACAGCTGTACAGCCATCTGGCAAACTACTTGTTACAACTGCACCAGCCCCTGTAATAACATTTTCTCCAACTGTTATTCCTTGGATAACAATTGAAGCAGCACCTATAAAACAATGACTCCCTATGGTGACATTTCCACAAAGGGCAGACCTTACAGCTATGTGTGTAAAATCATTAACAACACTCCCATGTTCTATAAGTGCACATGAGTTAATAATACACATTCTGCCTATCTTGCTTCCCGTATTTAAAACACATCCTTTGCCTATAAAAGTACCTTCACCAATTTCTGCACTGCTGCTAATTATAGCTGAAGGGTCAGTTATAACAGGCATATTAAATCCTGTTTTTTTTAGCATATAATACAACTTATCCCGCAAGTCATTCTTTCCCATATATCCAATAGTAATAAAAGCATTATGTATACCCTCAAGATATATACTTTCTAAGTTTTCATCATTCCCAAGGTAAGTATACCCTCTACAATTTATCTTGTTATTTGTATCAGTATATCCTACAATTTCATACTTTCCAGATGCTTCAATACTATCAATTACACTTTCTGCATGACCTCCAAAACCAACTAAAACAATTTTGTCTTTCATCAGCACTTCTCCATGTCCAGCTTTCTTTCCATTCTTTGCATTTCGTTAAATTCACCCATATCCAGAAAAGAATCCTCACTTATTGGGTACATTCCAACCTTCAAACCATCAGACATAACAGCATCAACTAAATGTGTCATATGAAAAAATGTGTTATCAGGAATTTTTTCAATAGTTTCTGGATTAATAATATACATTCCTGTATTTATAAAATAAGATAACCTTGGCTTTTCATCCATGCTGGATACTTCACCATTTTCTTTTGAATACAATACCCCATAAGGTACTACTATATTTTTAAGTGCAGAAACAATAGTAATTACATTTCCAGATTTAATATGAAAATCATATAACTCCCCATAATCAGTTAAAACCAAAGAATCACAGTTTGTAACAAATAAAGGGATATTAAATTTTTCCTCAATAAGCTTTATACTGCCTCCTGTGCCTAATGGTTTGCTTTCCTCAACATACTTAATATCATATCCTGGCTGCAGGTCAGTAAAATATGACTTAATCATACCTTTTTTATAATTTACAGTCATATAATATTTATTAATTCCATATTCTGAAAAACAGTTTATAATCCTTTCAACAATCGGAGTATCTCCAATAGGAATTAGTGGCTTAGGCAAAATCTTAGTATACGGATATAAACGGGTTCCCTTGCCGCCTGCCATAATTATTACAGGTACACCAGATAAATCCTTTTTGCTTTTTTCCAGATTTGTTTCTGTTATTTCACATAAAAGAACTATGTCTTTTATATAACCATTATTATTAATTATAGGAACTGCAGTTATTAATTCCTGCCTCATAAATTTTTCAGCTTTCTGCCTTTCATCAGAAAACAAAAACTTAGGAGGATGGCTCATTGCATTTTTAACTGGTGCTGACAAATCCCCAGTTTTTATCAGCCATCTTCTAATGTCACCATCTGAAATACAACCATCAAGTTTATCATCTTTATCTGTTATAAACAAAATCCCTTTAGCATTAGCATCTATTTTAGCCATTGCATCTACTACTGGCATTGATGAGCATCCGATAAACTTATTTATACGTTCTTTATCCAAAAGCAAACCCCTCCAGTATATTTTTAACCTGTTCTGCCACATAATTTATCTCTTCATTAGTAATATTTGTACTGCATGGCAAATTTAAAACACATGAACCATAATATAAAGCCTTTTCTATTTTATATGCCTGAAAGTTTTTATAAGGTTTCTGCTCATTGATTAATCCCCATATTGCACGTGTCTGTACACCCATATAACCAAGTTCTGTAATAATATCACGCAAACTACATTTTAATTTACGAATTGGTATTTCAAGGGAATAAAACCACTTATTACAATAAGCTTTCTCACAAAAATCCATAATCTTCCCATACTTAAAATCTTCAAACAATTTTTTATAAATAACATAATTTTCATTTTTACATTTAATAAAATCTTCCAATTCTTCCATCTGTGCCACACCAATAGAAGCCTGTACATTTGTCATACGGTAATTGTAACCAACTTCATTATGAACATAATAATATGGGTCATCCTTTGCCTGGGTGGAAATATATCTTATATGTGAAATATTCTTAGTATTTCTTGCCGTAACAGCACCACCACCACCAGTAGTAATAATTTTATTTCCGTTAAATGAATATACACCATAATCACCTATAGTCCCTGCATACCTTCCTTTATATCTGCCACTTAAATAATATGTTCCCAGTGCCTCTGTTGCATCCTCAATTACTATAAGATTATACTTTTGCGCTGTTTCCATTATAGCTTCCATATCTGCCATATTTCCAAAAACATGGACTACAATAACCGCTTTTACATGTTTTTCTGATTCATTATGAATAAGCCTTCCATTTACCATTGTACATTCCTCTTCACAGAAATTCCTAAGCTTTTCTGGATTTATACAAAGAGAATCATCACAGTCCATAAAAACTGGTTCTGCAAACTGGTACCTTACAGGATTCACAGCCGCAATAAATGTAAGTACTGGTACAATTACCATATCACCTGGTTGTATACCACAGTCAATTAATGACAAATGTATACCTGCCGTACCACTTTGGCATACAGCAACATCACTAATACCAAGAAAACTTGCAAGCCGCTTTTCAAGTTTTTCTACATATGCGCCTCCTGTTGAAACCCATCCTTGCATAATGGCATCATCAACATACTTTTTTTCATTTCCTGCAAAATTAGGCACTGATAACGGAATAAACCTGTCCATATTTTCATCTCCTCTGTTCTTTTATAAATACAGCTACATTTTAGAATCAAGTGATTTTCCTTTTTCTATATGGTCAAAGCCAGGAAGATATTCTTCAATAATTTCTACAATATCTTCTTTTGATACATTTGTATTTATAAAAGCTTTTTCAATATTCCTGAAAAAAATATCTATTTTTGAAATATCAGGAATTTCTTTGCCAGTAATAACCCCTAGTGAATTGAACCTGTCCATTTCGACTGTTTCATAATCTGTAAAGAATTCTTCAATTTCTTTTTCACCAGAAGTATCAGAAAAAGAATAATGAACCGGGTACTTCATGCTGCCATATTTTAAATTCAAAGCTTCATTTATGGCCTCTTCATCTGATGAACAAGCAAGTACCTCATAACCATATTCATGAAGCAACATATCAGCAATCTGGCTAAATTTCATCATCTGTGTTTCTTCCAGCTTTGGAAAGAAAATCTCTCTGTTCCCACCAAGCATACATGCAAGCATACATATTTGCCCACTTTCTTCTGGTGATACAAAATAACGTTCCACATCTAATGGAGCACTTAATGGCTGGAATTTTGAAATTCTTGAAATAAAACCTGCGGGAAGTGAACCATTTGAAAATGCAACATTAGCAAATCTTGCTGTCTTAACCGGAAATTTGTCTGAATATGCAAAAATTACATCTTCCATAATACGTTTACTTGCACCCATAATATTAACAGGATTTGCTGCTTTATCTGTAGAAACACAAAAATATTCTTCTGGTGGAAAAATAGACAATAAATCCAGCAACTTTTTTGCATTAAGTATATTATTCTGTAAAAGTGCTTCAACTGAATAAATATCCTTTTCGCTTCTTACATGTTTATGTGCAGAAAAATTAGCAACTATATCAAACCCCTTACGGTTTTTAAACATTTTCTCAAATACTGGTGAAGCAAAATCCATAGGATATGGAATATAATCATCTGGAATATATATATTCTTAGTACTGCGTAAATCCCTTGTTAATTCTGCAAGTGCATTTTCATCAATATCAACAACTACCAATGCCCCTGGACTGTAATTAAGAACAGCTCTAATAAAAGAACTACCAATACTCCCAGCTCCTCCAATAACCAGAACTGTTTTTCCTGAAATTTTTTCCGAAATTTTGTTTTCATTTGCTTTAATATCTTTCAAAAACATACTTTGTTTTCTTTTTATAACTTTTTCTGAAATAAACTTATTTAAGTCAAACATATTTGCCTCTTTTCTATATATAAAATTTATTCTTTACTTCCCTCTAACTTTTACTAACAAAAGTAATCTTTCCCTTTTTAACCATAAGAACACCAATATTCCTACAACATACATTAATATTGTAATGTATCTAAATATATTATATTTATAAAGTACATTTATAAATAATGATATTGTAAATACAACTACAATTATAATAGAAATAAATCTATAACTATATACTTTTGAATATTCAAGTTTCCATACCAAAAACATATGTGCTATAAGTAAAAATAAATAACCAGTTAAAGTTGTATATGCTGCAGCAATATATCCAAATTCTGGAATAAACCATAAATTAAGCAGATAATTTAATAATGCAGCAATAACACTTGCAATTGCCATACCTGTGGTTTTCTTTTTAAACTGTTCAATATTTACAAACATGGTATATATAAATTGACATATACATCCAAGTGCAACTGGAAGCATCACATATTTAGCCTCCATATAAACTTTTCCACCCATAATATATAAAACTTCCGGAGAGAAAAGCATAACTCCAACAGCCAGCACTAAAAATCCAGAAATATAATATTTTGAAACTTTCCTTATCCCCATAAAATCATTTAATGCAAGTTTATCCCCTAACCAAGGAGAAAATGCATTATTCATTGATGTCAATAACAATGTAATAATAGTTCCACAACTATATGCAACACTATATAATGCTGTATACTCTGATCCACATATCTGGGTAATCATAACTTTGTCAACTGAATTAAGGACAGTTAATGATAAAAGATGTGGAATATATGGAATACAAACTTTTAATGCATATATCCAATATCCGAATTTTATATTTTTTCCATTTTTAAATAAATATATATATATTGCAAACCCTATTATAATAGCTGGCAGTGCCATACCTAATACTCTTCCCATAAACTTGTTGCTCATATTATATACAAAAATAATTGATAAAATAGTTGTACTTAAAGCTAACAATATAGCAACAAATATAGATTCTTTATATCGGTACATATAACGCCCACTTACCTGGAACAAATTAACTACTGCTAAAAATAAACAGTATATAATCATAACATTTACATAAAAAATATCCATGCCAAAAAAATTTGTTATCCAAGTTTTAAATACATTAGAAACTACCAGCCATATAACAGCTGAAAATGTACCTAAAGTTGATATTGAAAAAATATACTGTTTAAAATTTTCCTTAAAATCAAACTTTGCACTAATCAAACTTGCTTCAACATTTAATGTTATAAATATACTTAAAACAGCCGACCATGATAAATAATTATTATAATCTCCATATTCTTCCTTTGTTAATAATCTTGTAAACAACGGAGTTGTTATAAATGCCATACTTTTCACTAACAGATTAGAAACCGTATACCATACTCCTGATTTAAATGCCTGTTTATTTACAGTTTCTATATCCACTTTATAACACCCCCAGCATTTAATACCATGTTTAAAAGGATTTATCTGCCATATATATCATCAATTTTCCTTATAATATACAGATTTGTTTAAATTTTTGAACATATCTCTTCAATGTCATAGCAATATTCTTCAAATGTTTCAGGAATAAATATTTTCCCACTACTTTCATAACTATTTTTCACCGCTTCTACTAAATCGCAATAATTTTTACATATATTATCTTTTATTCCTGTATAAAGCTTAAATGTAAATATAATAAATGGCTCAGTATCAGCAATAAACTTTGGTAAAAACTGGGCAGTAGAAAAATATCCAACAAGTAAAAAGTTACTGTCAATTTGTTCCTTACATAATAGTTCCCACATATTATTTTCATTATCTGTTTGAAAACCAGGATACAGTTTTTTATTTTTTTCATTTGGATGAAATCTAATAATGATTTTTTCTTTTAATTTCTTCCCAAGAATATTGACAATCTCTTTTTCTTTTAAATAATAATCTGGTATATGTGTAATAGGCTGGTTTAGGTATACTACATTATAATTCCTATATAAATCTGAATCCCTATAGTTAAATACTTCATATATTAAGTTTTTCCCAGCACTATCAAGCTTATCACATATTGGAAAAACTTTTCTTTCACTAATTCCCCTATATCTCTCCGGATTATTTAAATAAACTTTATCTACAAAATAACCATGTCCTGTAATTTTGCGGAAATACATATACCTTTTCTTATAATTATCACTAAAAGGATCACCCAGATAACTGCCTATCCCATCATCAAAACCAATTATATTTTTACACCCACTAGATGCTATAAGAAAATCAAATGTTTTAGTTGCAAAAGCTATAAAAATCTTTTGGTAATGCTTACTATAAACATCAATATTATGGACTATCTTTATATAAAACCGTGGGAAAAACAATGCATTAATAATCCCTAAGTGCTTTAGCTTTCCATTTTTATCAGGTTTAAGCAAATAAATATTTTTAAATATTTTCTTTTTTGTTACTCTGTGTATTAATTCATCTGCATTACTAAACTTAACCTGTATATATGCATCTGCTACTCCGTATAAATTATGTCCAAGTACATATTCTATTGAATTAAACAACTGTGTTGGTGTATCTATTAGAAAAGCTATGCTGTTTCTATTATTATAACTGCACTTTTTTAACATGATGCCAGTCACCCCTTTGTTCTATTGGTGGAATTTGCATATAATCACCATATAAACTTTGAAGTAATATTTTATAACCTCTTGGACATTGGAACATTTCCCCTTCAAATTTTAAATCAATAAATGTTTTTAAACTTTTACTTGGCACAATTACTTTACCATATCTTAAGTCTGGCTCTTTCATATAATTACATTCTATATTATTATAAAGTTTCAATGCCTTTTCATATTTTATTGCTAACCAGTTATGGCTAAAAAAAACAGATAAAGGATAAAATGGAAGATATTCTGCCATTTTAATTACTCTCTTTTTTCCTCTAAGCCCCATCCATGGATATACTTTTTCTTTACACAAAAGTAAATGCTTAAAAAATTCTATTCTACTTCCCTGTTTCACTTGTTTTATTTTCTGGTCTGGATAATTATCATATGGAAAAATATCAATGAAAATACCATCTCGCATTTTACAGTTTTGTGAAATCAATTCGGTAAATACTGTCCCCTTTTTTCTAATTTTAGCAAATGCATATGGATAATGTTTATCCATATGGAAATCCTGGAAAAATAAATAGTCTGGTAAACATTTTGATGCTAATTTACAAAATTTGTCATAATCATTTCTTGGCATTGCAACATCCAGGTCATCATCCCAAGGAATAAACCCATGATGTCTTACTGCTCCTAAAAGAGTTCCACCATCAAGAAAATACTGCAAATGATATTTATTACATATTAATACAAATTCTTTAAGAATTTCTAATTGTGTCATTTGAACCTGTCTTAATAATTCTTTATCCATAACTAACCTCTTTACAAGTAATAACATTTTTTTCTGATTTTTTTCTATCTGTTATAACACTAAGCAATTCAATTGCATTCATTATTAAAATAAAATGGTAAAACGGCATATGGTCTGTAATACTATGGAATAATATAACAAAAACAATTATTGATTTTAGCGCAATAAAACGTTTATCTTGTTTACCATATTTTACCGATTTAGCTAATGCACATATAGGAATTAAAATATATGCAACAAACACAAATATCCCATATTTAGCTAGTAAATCTAAATAATGGCTATGTGCATTTCCTTGAAACACACCTGTTTTTAGACGGAACTTGGTCAGAATTCCATTACCAATTAAAGGCCTATGAATAAAATCTGCAATTGCTTGCTCCCATAAAACATCTCTTCCAGTAAATGAAGTATTTCTGCCTATAATTTGTAAAACAGGCTCTAGTTTCTTTCTTATTTCAGGAACTAATATTACAGCAGCAATTACAATAGTTAAAATAATAACAGTCATAGGTGAAATTAACCTGTATATCTCTTTTCCATAATTAAATACAATAGCAAAAATAAAAATTAATATTAACATTACTAATGTATTCATAGAATCTGCATAAACAGAAGCAATAATAAACAAAGCTTCTAACAAAATATGTTTTAACTTAATTTTGCCATACACTTGTATATCCTGGTAAAAAGCAAAAAATATATATATTACAAAATAAAAGAAAGAAGAGTTCTTAGAACCAAGTAAATAAATAGCAAAGGCTTTATCCGAAGAGTGCAAAAATCCATATGGCATTATAATAATCTGTAATGCTCCCAATATACTTAATATTCCAAATAAATATTTACATGCAATTATAAACTGGTATTCCGATTTTTTAGCCATATAACTACACATTAATGCAAATCCAATAAATGTAAAACTTCCTGCCATATAACTTAAATAAATGCTTCCATTTGCAAAACTTACAATATTTTCTAACAATACAAATAACAATGTACAAACCACTACAGAAGATGCCCTTAATTTATTTTTTATAAAAATATCCATAAATAAATATACTGTAATAATAATTCTTAACAAACTAAAGACTTGCAACAATATGTTTAAAAATCCTGGTCTTATCCCTTCATCAATAAGCATCTCAAAAGACTGCAATTCAAAAAACGGAATAAGCAATACTATATTTTTTATAATATCTTTTATATCTTCTGTATTTGCTCTTATCTTTTTTTTAATTTTCATTATCTTCACCAATAATTCTATATTATAATATTGCTTTCCAATATTGTTTCATAATAATTTCCTTATCAAACCGTTTATAATTTTCCTGTCCTAATTTAATAAAATGTTTCCTTCTTTCTTCATCAACAGCTAATCTGTCAAGTGCTCTGGCAACCTCCATATAATCATAGGGATTAACTAAAACAGCAGCGCTTCCTGTTACTTCTGGTAAAGAACTAGTATTTGAACACACAACTGGAACATTAAGCTGCATTGCTTCAATAGGAGGCAGCCCAAACCCCTCTGTTAATGATAAAAACAGAAATAACTTGCTGTTAGCAATTATTTTGTGTAATTCCCTATCTTCTTTTATAAACTTATAACAAGTAATCCTGTTATTTATTTCTTGTGGCATGTAATAAGAAGATACATCCTTAATACCTATAATCACCAAATCCAATGGATTACTGCTTATTTCACAATACATTTTATAACTTTCAATTATTCCTTTTGCATTTTTATGTGGTAATTCTGATGTTATAGCAGAAATATATGGTCTGTCGCATTTCTCTTCTATACCACTATAATTAATTTCACTACAAGCATTGTAAATTACTGTAATTTTCTCTTCACTGACATCACAGTAATCCAAAATATCCTGCTTTGAGGCATCAGAGATTGTAATAATTTTCTTACATGACCTTGCTGACATTTTTAATCTTTTCATTATATAAGCATTTTCTAATTTATTAAAAAAACCTGGAAAGTTCTGGTTATAATAAAATGGTATTAAATCATGAATCAAAATTATATCTTCTATTGGATGAAATAATGCACAATATCCACGTGGAAAAACTACTCTGTCTGCATCCAAATATTTGCAGATTTTAGTTACAGAATATAATTCCCATATAATACAATGCATTTTATTAAGTGGATTATAATTTGTAATCTCCACAAACCTGATACCATTTATTTTAAAATCTTCTTTATTAAGAGCATTTCCAAGAACTATTAATTCACATTTATTTACTTTCCAATTATTCTTCTTATGCTTTTCATTTACAAGACCCTTAACCAAGTTTAATGCAACATTATATATACCAATACTTTTTCCTGTACCTTTAACAAGTTTAAAACAATCAATAACTATGCGCATATTTATCCACCTTTTCATAATAAATTTCATAAAACATATCTTTTAAACATACTGAAAAGACTTGATAACACATATATTGAAATTCTCTTCTTTTAACAAGTATAATTTTATTACTATATATATTTAATATCATTTCAAAAAATAAACTTAATATATAGTTATTATACTGCATAAGTAATATTATTTCTCTATTACATCTCCCCCCCCCACACTTACCTGAATAGCATTATATATGCTTATAAGTTTTTGATAATTTTTTTCCATAGTATATTTATCCTTATATTCTTTTATTGTACTTTCACATATATTTTTATATTCTGATAAACGGAATACTGCTTTTGTCAATTCATATATATTATTACATTTAAATTTACATCCATTAATACCTTCCTTAACAAGACCTCCAGCATTTCCAATGCTAGAACAGATAACAGGCGTCCCAGCAGAAAAAGCTTCAACTATACTTACCGGAAATCCTTCATACCATTGTGTAGGTAATATAAGTGCTTTACTGTTAGCAATTAAGCTGAATACTTCATTATTAGAAACAAAACCTTGCATTTTTATATTTTTAATCTTATTATTTTTAATAAATTTTTTACACCATGTTTCAAGAGGCCCTGTTCCACAAACAATTAGTTCTATACCACTGTTATCAAGCTGTTTCCAAGCTTCAAATAATATATCCACTCCTTTAAGCCTGTCTAACCTTCCAGCAAAGATAAACCTGTTTTTTCTCTTATTTGCTGGAATTATTTCATTTGGATTACTTATAAAATTGGGCTTTAAAAATACTTTTTCCCTTTTTATATTGCTTAACTGTAATAATTTCTTTTTATTAAATTCTGTCAGGCAGATATAATTAATTTTACTATAAATACCTGTCATTCTATGGAATTTCATATTAAGTACACATGCAAAAGTCTGTATTTTACTGTTTCTATAACATTTGTGTTTTACAGAACACCTAAGTCCCCTTTTTACACAATCTTCACAAATATGCCCATCCCTGTAAAAAGTTGCACCTGGACATAACAGGCGGAAGTTATGTATAGTCTGTACAACAGGAACTTTACAAACCACTGCAGCATAATATACTGATGGACTGATTAAATTAAGCGTGTTATGGACATGTACAATATCTATATGTTTATTTTTAATAATTCTTTTAATGTCATGGTAAGTCTTAAAATTAAAAATTGTATTAACAGGAAGCATCAGTTTCTGGAAAATATGCATATCTTTTAATTCCAGGTTATTTCTGTTATATAAAACAACTTCATGGCCATACATTTCCAACATATATTTTTCATTGGCAGCCACAGCGTCCTCTCCGCCGGGAACTTGATAATAATTATGGACAATTAATATTTTTTGTTTTTGCATTATCATCTGCCCCTATCTTCCTTTAATATAAGAATTCCAAATAAACTTCGTATTTGTATGCAAATATCTGCCAAAAAGCCTCCGTGGGTCCTGGAACAATCTGTAAAACCACTCCATATTACTTTTCTGCATCCATTCTGGTGCTCTTTCAATATTTCCAGCAAAATAATCAAATCCAGCCCCTGTACCAACCATAAAACCCTTTACCTTCCCCTGGTGTCCTGCCATCCATATTTCCTGTTTAGGCGCACCTAATCCAACCCATATAAAATCAGGGCTGGCATTATTTATCCGGCATATTATTTCCTTGTCTTCTTCTTCTGTAACTGGCCTGAATGGGGGGCTATACATTCCTGCAATCTGTATTCCTGGATAATCCTTTTCTAATACCCTTTTTAATTTAACAATTGTTTCATTAGTGCTTCCATAAAAAAAATGCCTGTATCCCTTTTTCACACTTATTTTAAATACTTCTGCCATATAGTCTGGTCCTGTTGTACGGCTCATTTTCTTATATCCACGCCTCTTGCCAACAGAAGATAATGGCCCTCCGTCAGGAATTGCCATTATTCCACCATTCTGTATTGCTTTATATTCTTCATCTTCATATGCTGTAACTGTTGTATGGACATTTGACACACACATATAATCCCCTGAAAGGCTCTCAATATATTTATTTGTAAACTTGAGAAGCCAGTCCATATTAATGGCAGCAATTTCAACACCCATAATATTACAGGTAGGAATTTTTGACTTATCAACTTTATGAATAAATTTATATATTTCCTGTTGTCCACTTATACACATTACTTAATTCCTCTTAGTAAAACTGTTGCTTTTTACAAGCAATTGTCCATACACCCAAATACTGCATTAGTCCTGGATGCGGACACACATATAACAATAGCAGACAAGTCTTACAGCATCCTTCTTTTTACAAAATGCACTTTGGTTTTATTATCATAAATTACCTTACAATACTACAATATTATCAAAATAATATTTTAAATTTGATACTATGGAATAATAGCACATTTATTTTCACTTTTCAAGGTCTTTTACGAAAAAACTTTTTTCTTCTTTAGAATGATATCCCTGGACTTCTATACAAGTTTATTTGTTATTTTCCCATAATTCCATTAAATGTTATCTTTTATATTTTTCATGCAATAAAATAAACCCTTATATTTTTATAAGGGTTTCCAATGTAATAAAATAGCATTCATTATATAATTTTATCAAAGGCGTGCAAAAACTGCCAGCAGCTTACACACCTGCCTGCTTTACTGGTCAACGGTAAACAACACATACTTCTTCTCTGCTGCTGCCCTTTCCCAGAAAGCAATACTATCACTGAACCAGTACCATGTATAATTAAAATCCTCTTCACTTAACGGATAACAATAATCCTCTTCATCTATCTGGTAATACCATTCACGGAACTGCTCTTCTGTTATTTTAGGAAGTTCTGCTGCCACCCTTGCTACCTGTTCTGGTGTTTTAAGCGTAATAATATCACTTTCTTCACCTTCTGGAGTAATATATTCACCATCTGCAAATTCCACTCCATAAAGTGGCTTGCCGGCAAGGATTACATAGCATAAAGGCTGCGTATCTTCATTATAACTTAGTGCCCCGCCATTAAGTGCACGGTGCATTGCATCCCATGCCTTGTCTAATTCCTGCGTATATTCTGGATAATCGTCAAAAAATATTTCCTCTATTTCTTCATGCATATAATAAGCACGGTCTTTTCTTGGTACCGCTTCCAGTTTAAGTACCTGCTGCTCATCAAGTGCAAATAAAACTGCCAGACATCCCATATTTTTATCTCCTTTATATTGTAAATAATATTATAATCAAATTGTAAAACATTATTCGTAACAGCATAAGCCTTTAGTATTAATCTCCTGTTACAATTACTTTTCCGTCTGAATTACTGTCATCACGGATTACTTCACAGGCAGATGGTATATAAATATTGCCTGAAAGCGGGTTCTTAATACTGGTTACAGGCGTTGTAATTACAGCCTCTGCTTCCGATTTCTCAAAGCATAAATCTGCATCATACATTTCGCAATTAACAAGTTTCAATCCCTTACAATAACACAGTGGCTGTGTACCAGTAATTTTACAGTTTTCAAATGTTACATTTTCACAATACCATGCAAGATATTCACCTTTTACAATACTATTTTTTATTGTTATATTCTTAGCATGCCAGAATGCATCTTTTGTATTAAATACACAATTTTCAAAGACAGAATCCTCTATATACTGGAACGAATATTTACCATCAAGCCTTACATTATTAAAGTCCAGCCCTGTTGAACGCATCATAAAATATTCACTCTGTGCAGTACAATCTTTCATTGTAATATTATGTACTGACCATCCAAATTCTGGTGAAATAATATCACATCTATGCATATTTACATTTTTGCACTCACGCAGGGCCTTTATTCCATGAAGTTTTGAACTGGAAATATCTATACTGCTGGAATACCACAATGCAGCACGGCATTTTTCTGTCATTTCTGAACCTGATATACTAAGCACCTTGTCATGCCAGAACGGGTAGCGCAGGTTAAAATAACAGTCTGATATTTGTATATTACTGCATTCTTTTAAAGCGCTTTCACCATCTGCTGGCCCGTCAAAAATACATTTGCTGGCTGACAGCCCGTCACTGCCATAAAGTGCCCTTTCCATGTCAAATGTTTTGTTTTCAATTACTGTCATAAAAGATTACCTCTTTCCTTTAATATCAACAACAACATATTCGCAATGTTTTCCTGTACGCATTGAATATGTCCATCCTGCCACACCAGAAGATACAATTACTTTGCAGTTTCCCTCATTGTATTCACCATAATTTAATACACCAGCGGTCTCAGAAACAAGCCCGGCTGGCCATATCTGTCCTCCATGAGTATGTCCTGATAATTCAAGCATGACGTTGTTTTTATTATTTTCTGCTGCCTCAACTGGCTGGTGGTCTGCAACAATTATATATTTATCTTTGTCTGCCTCCTTTAATATTTCACCAGGGGGCAGGCGGTCTGATGTTCTTCCCATTGTGGCATCTGCCCTGCCAGCAAGTATTAAGTCCTGCCCTATTTCTATATAACTATCTTCTAGTATTATAATGCCATTTTGTAAAATTGCCTGTACAAGCTCTTCATCTGTATAAGTCCTTTTAGATGTGTATGGCTGCCTGTCATGGTTTCCATACACATAATAAATCCCTTGCTGGTTTTCAATCCCTCCAAGCATTTTGAAAACTTCCTGCATTTCTTCTTTTGAAGTGCCTTCATCTGTAATATCCCCGCCCAGTATTACAATATCAGGCTTCCGGCTGTTTATTTCATATATTTTATCTTTTAATACTTTTGTATCTTGTACTGTGCCATAATGTATATCAGATAAAAAAAGTATACGGCAGCTTCCTGTAATTTTATCTGTATTAATTATATATTCTGTTGACTTTATATGGTTCATATTATAATACCCATATCCAATCACTAAAAACGCAGCCAGGACTGGCAGTATACCACCCTGGCAGAGCTTTGATAATAAATCTGCTGCCCCGCCTTTCTGCCTGTTTCCATAAATCCTGCTGGTTATATATGAAATAATATCAAATAACATAAATGCTGCTGTAATATGTAATATAATAATTGCTGTATTTGAAAATAAAACCATACAAAGTAAAGCAGGTATAACGGATAATATTATATTAACAGCTTTAATCCACTTTTTATTAGTATCTGCACCATAAAACCTAAGCAGACGGCGCAGACGGAAAAATATATATATTCCTGCTGCCAGTACAATTATTAGCATTATAACTATATACATAATAAACATATTAAGCTCCGTTTCTAACTTACAGTTTTTGCTTCACATGCACATGCCATTCCCATATTATCCTTAAAGTAACTGCTTTTATTTCTATTGTCAAATTTATCCCCTATTGTACATGCCTGCCCATAGAACCATTGTTCCAGCCTGCTGCAGTTATAACTGCCATCTTCCTGGTAAAGCGGGAATTTCTCTGGCATATCCAGTACAATTGTATCTTTAGTCTTTGCAAGTTCATGTAAACACACATATGCCCCCTTGTAGAAATCATAAACTTTAATCTGGTCCCACAGCCCCAGTATCATTTTCATTCCATCCTGGAGTTTTTCAATAGCCTTATCTATATTGGTATATGCAAAACACCGTATCACTGCACCAAAAAAGCTTAAATCATGTATGCGCTTTTCCATTTTAACATTAAGCTGGTTTGCATACACTGTTGCCTCTTTTAAGTCCCCCCTGTCGAGCGCATCTTCAAGATAATAATACCTGAAAAGTTTAGGTGCATCATTACAGAAATTTGTACGCCCTGCTTTTAATGGCTTGGCATATTCATCCGCCGCTTTACGGTCACCCACAAGCAGCGACATATGTACAGCATAAGAACGTTCACATGCCCGGCAGTCAGACAGCCCGTCCCTTCCTGTTTTCCAGAACCTCTGGAAATACTGGAACGCTTTTTCCTTATCTATATATTGCCAGAAACGCGCAAGCTGCCACCAGTAAACCCTGTGCCCTGTATTAAACCTTTTAACAAGGGCATGGAAATTATCCATCGCTTCTTCCCACTGTTCTATAGGAATCTGTGGAAGTGCCACAATATTGTCAAGCCCTATCTGGGTAATCATAAGATAAGACTCTGGCCCGCCGTTATCACGGACATTATCAAGTGCATGAGGGTTTTTTTCGTATATATCTGCATACTCTGCTGCTATTGGCATGGCACTTACAGGGTCTCCATGAAAATATGCCTGGCATGCATAATCATAACGCCAGACAAGCTGGTAATATGCTTCACCTGCCTCGTCTGCCTCTTTTATATATTCTTTAAGGACAGTTATTTTTTCTTCTCCATCTGGAAGCATATTTACCATTCTTGACATTGCTTCACCATCAAAATACATTTCTGCCATTTCTGTTCTCCTCTCCTGAAGTTATTGCCCAGCCTTATGCTTAACAGTAACATAGCAGTGCTTTCAGCACTGGTTATATTTTATATAATTCCAGGCTGTTAATTTCTAAATACAGTTTAACCTGATAATTTATGCACGCCCTAAATCTTCCATATAGAAGTTTGTACCATTGCGCCTGTCAAATTTTTCTGCTGCCTGTACAGCTTTGTTGTAAAACCATTCTTCAAAAAACCTTGTAGTATTTACTCCAATATTTAATCCCTGTGGCGGATATAACGTTCTTTCTTTGCCACATAAATTTGCCTGGCGGCAGCAGCACCATGCACCTTTATAGAAGAAATAAAGTGCCTGTTCATTCCACATATTAATTGTCCAGCGCCAGTATTGTGTTAAAAGCCTTAACCCTTTTTCAATGTTAATTGCTGCCATACAGCGCAGCACTGTACCAGCATTTGCAAGGTCACTTACATCCCTGCATCCCCCTTGAATTAACTTTTTAACAAAAGACTCATGCCCGTCAATGCTTCCCCCGTCCATATAGTGTTCAAGAAAAACTGCATATGTCTGCCAGGGTATATCATGGCATTCCAGTTTTCCATTAAATATCTTGTTTGCCATTTCATGTGCAAGCCCTGCATCACCCTTTTTTAATGTATACCATACTTTAACCTGCTGTTCACAAGCACTACATGCAGAATAACTGCCCATTTTTTCATTATTGAATATATTATAATGTTCCTGGGCTTTTTGCAAATCTATATATGTATAAAATTCTGTGCATATCATATGCAGCCGTCTTATTGCGCCACACCTTAAAATACCTGCCACCTCCTCCATTTTTCCAAACATTTTTTCACATATTGGAAGCTCTATCTGTGGCAGTATAATAGAAAGAGTTGCTGCTTCCCTTGCTACTGTAAAACTGTCATACGCTTTTACAGCCTCTGGATGTTCCTCTGCTATCTGGAAAAATTCAGCACAATAAGGCAGAACCTTTGTTGCATCATCGTAAAAAGGTACAAAAACCGCCATGCTGGAACGCAGGCTTAACATCGCATATGGGTCTCCTGCCATATCTGCCTTTCTTATTTCTTCCATATATGCAGCTGTTTGTTCTGGACCTGGGTTTATATCATGTATTTTCTTAAAAACCTCACTTGTATCAATTTTATATCTCAATTTATATTCCCCTTTACATTACCATTTATATTATTGTAATAATTATTCACCCTTCTTAATTTCTTTATATCTGCAAGTTATACTCAACAAGGTTTAAAAGTTCCTGGTTCAAAATTTTTAGTTCCCCTCCCCTCAACGGATGGCCTCCTGCAAGAAGTGCCTGCACATAAAGCACCCTGGCAACGCTTTTTATAAGCCGCTTGTCTGTTATCTGTGAAAGCCTCTGTATTAACGGGCTGTTAAGGTTTAAGTACAATGTGGCAAGTGGTTTTTCCTCCACACTGTTGATTAAAGAAGACAATGCATCAGAAAATATATTATTACTGCTTTCCCTTGCTGACTGCAGCTGTCTTAAAAATTGTACCTCATCACTCATTGAATAAAGCACTGGCAAATCCATTGGAAGGAAACGGCGTATTTCTGTCTTACAGTCAAATTCCCTTAAAACATGGCTTGAAACAGCCTCCAGGAATTCTGCTTGCTGGCTTTCAAATGAGTTTAACTCTTCTAACACAAGGTTCATGCTTTCCTCATGGAATGTTTCTAAAGGAAGTGAAAACATATTGGCAAGTTTTCTTATAAGTTCTTCATCATTTGCATATCCTGTACATATTAAAAGCCTGCCTTGTGCCATAAAGAGAGGCCTTAACTGCTTAAACCTTGGGACAGAATTAATCCACTCCGCCTCACCAGCATGTTTCAAATACAAACCTGTGCGTGTACCCTCGCTTGTTTCAAATGGCAGGTAATCTATAAACAAGCGGAACAGCCTGTCATCCCATACAGACATTGACTTAATAGCCTGTACATGTACGTTTACAATGCCAGAAAGGCTTGCCTGGTCTTCTTGTGCCATTTTCTCCAGGTATTCCCTTATACAGTCCTCAAATTCCTTTCTTGCTTCTTCAAGCTCACTGTCTTCATAAAAATCTTCACGTGATGCCGTAGGACGCAGGTTTCTTGTATTTAAGAAGCAGCGCATAAAAAATGCCCATGAGGGCAGCAATGTATTCCCCTCTTCTGTAAGAAGCATCTGTTTTAAATATATACGGTGCCCGTTTTTAACTGACGGGTCTGTACGGTAAGACAAAATATATGCAACACCACTAAGATGCGGGGTCTGTACAGGTATTGCATCCATAAATTCCTCACCAAAAAGCCAGTCACCAAATAATAAAAGCTGGCTTCTGCTTATGCCTGAAAAGTCAGCAGGCACATTATTAAGCTTTTCAGGATTTCCAGACAAATAAACAGGTACTGGAAGTGCAAGCCCGTAATACCTGGCAAGTTCTGCAACTTTCTCCTTCTGGAAATAATGTTCACTGCCCTTTTTTGCCTTAAGTATAACTGTTGTTCCTGTAACGCCCTCTGTCTTATATGCAAGAGAATCCATATCAAGCGGTTCTAATGTATAAGTACCATCTGGAAGCCCTGTCCACACATGTGCCTGGCTGCCATCTGCTGGAACTGTATGTACAACTATAGAATCTGATACCATAAAACATGATAAAAGCCCGATACCAAACCTTCCAATATAGTCTTCTGGTATCCTCCCGTTTACAAGCTGTGTCTTGGATGACTGCCCTATTACAGCAAGAAAATGGTGTATTTCTTCTTCGTTAAGCCCTGAGCCATTATCATGGAACTCCATCCTTCTCCCTGGCACAACATTAATTGTAATAACCCCGCCATTCCATCCAGGCTGCTTTTTCTGGCGCATTGTAATGGCATCAACACCATTCTGTAAAAGTTCCCTTATAAATACATCAGGACTTTTATATAAATGGTTTGACAGTATATCTAACATTCCTCCCAGGTTTACCTGGAAATGGTAACGGCTGCCTTGTGTGTTTTCTGGTACAGCGGCAAGCTGGAAACTATCTGCAGAACCATCTTCCACTACACCATCTGGAATCTCTCCTTCCCCCGCAGCTGGTTTTTTCTCTTCTCCTGGTACTGCAAAACCAAGTGCCCTTATAAAATCATACATCTGCCATGTATCATAACCATACTGGTCATCTGGATATGCCTTTTCATCTGTATTCCCCTCCATCTCTTCCCAGAAATACAGGTAACGGCAGACCCTGGCTTCTGGCACATCAAATATCTTTGATAATACACCTGAACTGCCAGCCATTTTTACAACTTCTTCTTCGTCTACATCCCCGAAGTAATCTGGTATAGGGCAGAATACATCTTTTTCCTGGCCTTTGTCATAAAGGAAATACCCCCAGAAATCATCATCATAAATATAGCAAAACATGACTGTCCCGTTTGCCTCTTTTGACAATTCTGATGCTAGTTTTTCAAATCCTGTTGTATTTTCATTAAACTGTAATGTTGTACCTGCTTTATTTGATGCCATAATACATTCTTCTGGCACTATACCATAATCATTGCTTCCTGAAGCAATATTATTAAGATATTTTTTTACAGGAAATAACCCTCTTCCCTTTATTATTGCAGTTTCTAAAAATAACCCCATAAATAAATCCTCACCTTTCTATTATATGTCCAGCAGCCAGAAATGCTGTCCTTCCTTATAATTTGCTGAATATACTGCCCTTTCAAATTCTTCTGTATAAAAGCTTGTACCATTGCGTTTATCAAAACTTTCTGCAATTTTAAAAGCTTCATTATAAAACCACTCTTCCATTTCTTTTATATTATAAATGCCATCTTTATTCCAGAACGGCACTTTATTATTAAGCCTCTTAACCTGTATTGTAGTGTTACTCTTAGCACATTCATGGCATACAGTCCATGAACCTTTAAGAAATGAAAACCACCTTTCTTTATCCCATAATACATCCCATCTTTCAAGAAAATTTTTTAACAGCATTTCTGCCCTCGCAGGTTCTGTAAATGCAAAACAGCGCATTATCCCTCCAAAATAACCAAGGTCTGTGGGGTCATTTATTTCACTTGTCCTGTATAATGACTTTGCAAGCGGGGCAGCTTTTGCCAGGTCTTTATAATCAAGGGCACGTTGCAGATAAAGCAGCCATACGCTGCGGGGCACATCATGGCACTGCAGTGTACCATCAATTATAGGACGTGCAAGCCAGTCCGCCATTGCCATATCACCCATTCTAAAAAACAGCCTTGCCATATCTGCCTGTTCACATGCCTTGCAGTCTGAAGTTATATCACGCTTTGTATTCTTAAAAAGATAATAATATTCCAGTGCTTTATATGTATCAATTACTGAATAAAACCTGAACAGCCGCTGGTAATAAAGCCTTCTGCCATATCTGTTGAAGAGAAGCATTTCTTCCAGTATTTTTATTATATTCTCTGCCTGGGTAAGAGAAATCTGAGGCAGGTAACATAGAACTTCCAGGCAGTAGTCAGCCATATATTCAATTCCATCAACACCACCAGGCGGACACCACTCTTCCTCTTCTTTGCGCAGCGAAATATATTCTGCAACAACAGGAAATACTTTGCCCTGGTCGCCACACCTCATAAGTTCATCAGCATACATCCATCTTAAATACTTCTGTAAATGGTGGTCCCTGATAATATCAGCACGTCCAATTAAACTATATAAAACTTCATTGCGTGCCCTTGAATGCGGCATATTTAAAGTCTGTTTATATTCTTTTACTATCTGTTCTTTCTCTGTCACTGCCTGTACCTCCCACAAAATTCCAGAAACCAGTTACCAGGCTGTCCCTGGATTATAAATTCCATATATCCAGCCTGTTTAATATGCCATCTGTATTTATTCCAGGATGTGTACTGTAAATACGGCAGATTTTTTCTACCAGCTCTTCCTGTGCCCCATTCTTTGTAGCTATTACAGATATATTCTTTCCCGCATCCATATCTTTTATTACATTTTTAACAAGACTGTACATATCTTTCTGTCCTGTTTCCTTTGCCCCTGCCTTAATGCAGTTAATCTTTTCTACACTAAATATATGTCTTTCTT
This sequence comes from Lachnospiraceae bacterium, assembly GCA_022797375.1. Classification (GTDB taxonomy): domain Bacteria; phylum Bacillota; class Clostridia; order Lachnospirales; family Lachnospiraceae; genus Butyribacter. Next base: position 8,355 of record JAAWKM010000007.1, on the reverse strand, counting down.
CATCCAGTGTTATTACTGCCATCGTTATTGCAAGGCGGAAACGTCCAGGCCCGCAGCTCCCAGGGTTTAAGTATAATACATTTCCTGCATGTTCTTCTTTATATATGTGTGAATGTCCATAAATTATTATATCTGCTGCATTTATATCTGTTTTTATATGTTTTCTGTTATGTACCATATAGAAATTAAACCCATAAAGTGTAAAATACAATTCTTCTGGAATATCCTGTATACCCTCTTTATCAATATTTCCTTTTATGGCATATACAGGAACTGCTTCACGAAGTTTATTTATAACATCCCGTCCGCCAATATCTCCAGCATGTAATACGGCTTCACAAGTCCTTGCCTGTTGTATTACTTCTTCCCTTAACATACCATGTGTATCTGATATAACTGCTATTCTATGCATAAAACCTTAGTTCCCTTTTAATTAATCCAGCCTGTCTGCCAGCAGGCTTCCATTATTTATTGTTCCTGTCCTGCCTGGTATTCCAGTAAACCCAGAAAACTGGAAGGCTTAATTCCTCATTTATTCTTTTAATCTGCTAATATCCACTAACCCTGAATTCTTTAAATACTGTAACGACATCATAATGCCAAACTTTGCATGATACCATGTAAGGCCACCCTGGAAATATACTGCATATGGTGGTTCTACAGGGCCATCAGCACTTAGTTCTATTGATGAGCCTTGTATAAATGCACCTGCTGCCATTATAACATCACTATGGTATCCTGGCATCGCATATGGTTCTGGCGCTACATGGCTGTCCACAGGTGATGCTGCCTGTATACCCTTACAGAACGAAACCAGTGCCTCTTTAGAACCAAGTGATACAGCCTGTATTATGTCATACCTTGGTGAGCCTGCGGAAGGTATGACACTAAATCCAAGTTTTTCATATATGCCTGCTGCAAATATTGCCCCCTTAAGTGCACCTGCTGTAACAACAGGTGCAAGAAAAAGGCCCTGGAAAAAGGATCTGTTAAGGCCAAGTGTTGCACCAACTTCTTTACCAAGACCAGGTGCAGTAAGCCTGTATGCACACATATCCACAAGTTCCTTCTTACCTGCAATATACCCTCCTATCGGAGCCAGACCGCCTCCTGGATTTTTAATAAGCGAACCTGCACAGAGGTCTGCGCCTGCTTCTATTGGTTCTGTTCTCTCGACAAACTCACCATAGCAGTTGTCAACCATACAGATTACATCTGGTTTTAAAGACTTTATGAATGACACAAGTTCCTTAATCTGTGCCACAGAAAATGTAGGCCTTGGCTCATACCCTTTTGACTTTTGTATTGTTACAAGCTTCGTCTTTTCATTAACCGCCTCCCTTATGGCATCATAGTCAAATGTACCGTCTGGAAGAAGGTCTGCCTGCCTGTATGTTATGCCAAATTCCTTAAGTGAACATGGAGGGTTATCTTCTTTAACTCCTATAACACCCTCAAGCGTATCATATGGCCTCCCTACAGGAGATAAAAGTTCATCACCTGGTCTTAAAATAGCAGACAACGCCACTGTAAGTGCATGTGTCCCACAAGTAAGCTGCGGCCGCACAAGTGCTGCTTCTGCACCAAATATTTCTGCATATACAGCTTCTAAAGTCTCCCTTCCCATATCATCATAGCCATACCCTGTTGAAGACTCAAAACAGGCTGTACTTGTTTTATGCTTACGAAGGGCAAGCAGTACTTTCATCTGGTTGTATTCTGCTGTCTGGTCTATTTCTTCAAACCGCTCTTTTAATCCCATTTGTATATTACTACAAAAATCGTATATATCCCCATCTATTCCTGCTTTAATGAAGTAGTCCTTTAAAATATCCATAATATTCCTCATTTCTGCACTGCTCTCTAAGTATAATCTAATTTTATGCCAGGCAGCACGCAGGCACAAATATTATTCTCTTATTATGTAAAAACTTCCATAATATTAAAAAGTATAACATTTTTATTTATAATTTTCAAGAAAACAGCAAATGTAACCCACGTCCGTTTCATAAAATTTCCAGTTATTCTGCGTCCGTCTGCCAGCAAAGGATAACTGCAAATTTACAATAAAAACCAGAATAATTTGCCATGAAACCCATTAAAACCGAATAACAAAAAAATAAAAAGATTTTTCTTAATTTTGGATTGTCTAATCCGTAAAAATGTAGTAAAATTATACTAAAGTTATCCATGTACCCTGAAATTATTTGTGCATTTTAGCTATTATGTTCTGCTATCCCTGGAAAAGTGGCTGCCATACAGGGAAATAAAATATAATATTTAAGGAGGAACTGGTATGGGTAAAAATCTACTAAAATGTCTTCTGGCTGTTTCTGCTATAGGCCTTTTACTTTCTGGCTGTGGCAAAAAAACATCTACAAAAGACACTTCATCTTCTGAAGGAATAAAAAAAGAGGAAAATGCAAACCAAGGCAAAGAAAAAGTTACACTTTCCTTATGGGCAGGTGAGGAAGATAAAGATTATGTTGCTGTCGTTACAGAAAATTTTATAAAGGAAAATGCAGACAAGGCAGATATTACAATTGACTGGAAGCCTGTAGTTGAAGGACAGTGCCGTGGTGCTTTACTAGGTGATGTATTAAATGCTGCTGATGTATACACAACTACTGATGGTGATATACAGTCAATAGTGGCAGGCGGCGCTGCATCACCAGTACTGAACCCCGAAGAAATCAGGGCAAACAACCTTGAAGCATCAGTAGATGCAGTAACTATATATGACAATATATATGGATACCCTATAACTGCTGATAACGGATATTTTCTATATTATAATAAAAAATATTTAAGTGAAAAAGATGTGAAATCACTTGATAAAATCTTAAGCATAGCAGCTAAAAATAAAAAGAAATTTGCAATGGACTGGTCTTCTGGCTGGTATCTCTATTCTTTTTATGGCCAGACAGGTTTAAAATTAGGATTAAATAAAGATGGTGTAACTAACTTCTGTACATGGAATTCTAAAAAAGGTGACATAACAGGCGCAGATGTTGCCAATGCACTTATGAAAATTGGCAGGAATCCTGGATTCCAGAATACAACTGAATGGATTAAAGGATTACAGCAGGGCAAGGTTATTGCATGTGTAAGTGGTGTATGGGATGAATCAACAATTAAAGGCATACTTGGTGATAATTATGCTGCTTCAGTCCTGCCCTCATATACAGTTGCAGGAAAACAAGTCCAGATGTCATGTTACTTTGGATATAAAATGATAGGCGTAAACCCATACTCAAAATACCTGGACTGGGCACATAAGCTTGCTAATTATATTTCTAATGAAGAGAACCAGAAACTGCGTTTTGAAATAAGAGGCCAGGGACCTTCTAATATAAATGCTTCAAAGTCTGATGAGATAATGAAATCACCAGCAGTACAGGCTGTTATAGCACAGTCTGAGTTTTCAGAACTCCAAAGGCTTGGTGTCAACTTCTGGGACCCTGCCACTGAATTTGGCAACCAGATGGCAAAGGGCAATACAGGTGGAGAGGACCTGCAGACATTGCTTGATAATACAGTTAAAAAAATTAAAGCTTCTGTTGTAGGGTAACAGGCTGGAAAATATAAATATGCTGTAAACAAGAATGGATGTAGTGCAAATTTTGTGTCTGTGTACTGCTTGGCACAAAATTGCTTTTTGCACAAAAAGCAGTGCAGAAATGAGGTTTAAAATGGCTGATAAAAAACAAAAAAAACATAAGCCGGACAATGCCAGGCCTGGCAAAATGAAACCTGGCAGGCCAGCTAGAAAAAAAGCCAGGAAGTCCAGCATTAAAACATGGCTTTTTACCCCGCTCCTTATACTGGCTGTACTCGCAATTATAGCAAATATTATTTCAATAATTAATTTAAGAAATGTTAATTCAAAAGCCACTACTATTTCAGATAAATATCTTACTGGCATTACAGTGCTTGCAGACTTAAAAAGCGGCGCTATGAATATACATAATATGGCATTGTCACATATAGTTGCAACAGATGCACTTACAATGATTGAACTTGTCAATTCAATCAATACAAGTGAGAAAGAACTTGACACAACATTTGAAAATTTCAGGCAATACCTTGGCAGCGAAGATAAAAAAGAATATGATGTGCTTATTGGCAATTATGATGGTTTCAAGAAGAACATTGCCAATATGATGGCACTTAGTGCTAACCACAATAAAGAAGATGCTTTCCAGGTTGCTAATGTAAATTTAAAGAACTATTCTGATAATTTATATTCAAAAGTTGACAGTTTAGTAGAACATTCAAAAACAGCATCTGACGATGCGAAAAAAGAATTGCAGAATGTATATAAAATATCTTTTGTAATAAATGCTGTTTCAATAATTATATGTATTTTATCAATAATTATAGCAATCCTTGTAGTGCTTATAAAGATTATAAGGCCTATTACAAATGGTGAACGTGAACTTACTGCAATAATTAAAGATATTGATGAAAGACATGGTGACCTGACCAAACGTATTACAATATATTCCAATGATGAAATTGCAGAACTTGGCAATGGTATCAACCTGTTTATTGAAAAGCTGCAGAGCATATTTGGAATGGTTTCAGAAATATCCAATAAGATGGATAAAATAACAGGAGAAATTTCAGAACGCATAATAACATCAAATGGAAGCGTAACTGATCTGTCTGCATTTACAGAAGAACTTTCTGCTACAATGTCAGAAGTTGGCAACAACTCATTTACTATTAATAATAATGTTTCTTCTGTTAACGAAGAGGTTAATACTATTGCCGAAAAAACCGTTGAAATCAATTCATATTCAAAGCAGATGAAGAACCATGCTGAAAGAATGGAAACTGCTGCAAGGACAAATATGGATACTACCATGGAAAAAGTTTCACAGATATTAAGTGTACTTAATAAAGCTATAGAAGACAGCAAGAGCATTGACCAGATTAACAACCTTACTGACAATATTTTAAATATTTCTGAACAGACCACGCTGCTTGCACTTAATGCATCCATAGAAGCAGCAAGGGCAGGTGAAGCAGGCAAGGGTTTTGCTGTTGTTGCAAGTGAAATTAACCATCTTGCTGATGAGAGCAGCAATACTGCCAGCCATATCCAGACAATAAACAGTGTTATTGTTGAAGCAGTACATAACCTTGCATTCCATGCCAATGACCTTATTGACTACCTTAATAACTCAATACTTCACGATTTTGAAGACTTCGTAAAATCTGGCAGTGAATATAAACAAAATGCGACATATATTGAAAGCGTAATGGAACAGTTTACAATGAGGACAGATGCATTGAAAAATTCAGTATCAGAAATTGCGAACTCTATGGAATCAATAAGCACTGCAATAGATGAAGGTACAAATGGCGTAGCAAGCACTGCTGACAGCGTACAGGAGCTTGCAACAGATATCGACAATATTTCACAGGAAATTGAAGAGAACCGCGAAATTGCAAGTACACTTAAGAAAGAAACAGAAGTGTTTGTAAAGTTATAAAATTCTATATAATCCCACTGGTGGCAGTTTTATATGCCACCAGTTTTCTATTTATGGGCAGGAAGCAGGTCAGACTGGGAATATAATTTAAAGTTCTACATATTTTCCAGGGCACTGGTAATTTTTTCAAACCCCATTGCATGTGACGCTTTAACAAGTATTGAACTGCCATCTTTTACAATATTTCCAAGCATTTCAACAGCCTTATCTGTATTTTCATAATACATTATGTTGTGGTTTTCATCTATTGCCAGTGCTCCTGCCACATACTGCCTTGCCAGTTCACCTGCACACACTATGCAGTCGATACCCTTTTGTACAGCATATGCACCTATATCAAAATGCATTATTTTTTCATTTGCCCCAAGTTCAAACATATCACCTATTATTGCAATCTTATATGTTTTTACATCTGAAAGCACATCAATTGCAGCTCTCATTGATGCAGGGCTTGCATTATAACAGTCATCCATTATTGTAAACCTGGCGGTCTTCTTAATATTGCTATGCCCTCCTACTGGTTTAAATTTGCTTATGCCTGCTGCGGTTTCTGCTGCTCCCATGCCAAGCCCTGTAGCAACTGCAACTGCTGCAAGGGCATTTGTAACCATATGCATTCCTGGCACTGGTACATGCAGTGGTATAATTTTATCTCCTGCTACTGCATCAAAGTATGTACCCTCAAGCCCTTTCTGTACTATATTTTTTGCATACACATCACAATTGCCTCCAGTTCCAAAGAATACAGGTTTATTTCCTTTGGCCTCTTTTATCTGTGATAATTTATCATCATCACCATTAAGATATGCAACACCATTCTCTGCCATTGATGAAAAAATCTCTGTCTTAGCTTTAAGCACACCATCCCTGTCACCAAGGTTTTCAAGATGGCACTGTCCTATATTGGTAATAATACATATATCAGGTTTTACTATTTTGCTAAGCCTTGTCATTTCCCCAAACTCACTTATGCCCATTTCCACCACTGCTATCTCATGTTCTTCACGCAGGCGGAACAATGTAAGTGGCACCCCCACTTCATTATTAAAGTTTCCCTGTGTTTTTAATGTATTAAAATGTTCAGAAAGCACAGATGCAACCATTTCTTTTGTTGTAGTCTTCCCAACACTTCCTGTAATCCCTATAATCTTAGTGCCACAGACTGTACGGTAAAATGTTGCAATATCTTTTAATGCCTGGTAACATGATTTTACCTGGATAAATGCACAACTTGCCGGCAGTTCTTCTGTACCGCATGCTTCCTGTGGTGTAAACTCTGAAATACAACATACCGCACCATTATTATATGCCTGCATTATATATTTATTGCCATCTGTACGTGCACCCTTTATTGCTACAAATGCACACCCACTGGCAATATTCCTGCTATCTGTTGTTATTGAAGATATCTCTGTATCCTTTATATCCCTGCTTCCATAATATATCCCTTCACAAAGTATTGTAATCCTTGCTGGTGTTATTTGTTTCATATCTGGATAATCCCCTGTTATTTTCTATATTTTTTCAATGAAGCCATAATTATTTTCCCACATAATTCTGTATAAGTTACATTAACTGCGGATGCCTCCTGCGGAAGCAGGCTTGTTGGTGTCATTCCTGGAAGCGTATTTGCTTCAAGACAGTATATATCCCCTTTTTCATCAAGCAGGAAATCTATCCTTGCATATGCCTCAAGTTTAAGCATATGGTACACCTTCTTTGCATAGCCTTGTATCTTATTACACAGTTCCATGCTTATATCTGCCGGACACACATCATCTGCCATACCTGGCTGGTACTTTGTCTCGTAATCATAAAACCCTTGTTTTGGTATTATCTCAATAACAGGGTAAGTTTCACCATCAACTATTCCTGCTGAAAGCTCCCTTCCTTTTATGTATTCTTCAACAAGTATTTCATCTTCATACCTGGCGGCAGTTTCCAGCGCTTTCTGGTACTCCTCTTTATTATTAGCTATACTTACGCCAACACTTGAACCGCCGCAGCATGGCTTTACAACACATGGGAACATATTGTCCTTTAGTGTTTTTCTTCCATTAAGCCATTTTTCCAGTTCTTTCTTTGTAACAATAAAACCATAAGGTACTGGCACCCCTCCTTCTTTTAATATCTTTTTAGATATAAATTTATCCATTGCAAGGGAACTCCCGAATGAACCTGTACCTGTATATTTTATACCAAGTATATCAAATGCTGCCTGAAGCCTTCCATTTTCTCCATCAGCACCATGCAAAGCCATAAACACTATATCAGCCATATGGCATATTTCAATGACATTAGGCCCTGTAAGCCTGTCATTACTCCATTTATCCTTTAAATAAGCGCCCCGCAGTTTCTTAATTTCTTCTATATCAGGGTCTGTAACATTTATATCATGTATTTCATCATTGAGCAGGGATTTTTCTTCAAAAATACCATCTAAAGAATCCCCCTCTTTACCATAACCAAAAAATACATCAAGCAAGACTGCCTTATGCCCGCATTCCCTTAAAGCATTACACACCCCTTTACCTGTAACAAGTGAAACTTCCCTCTCTGTACTAATACCTCCAGTTAAAACAACAATATTCACGATAACCTCCATTCTGCACCAAAATGCTGCCAGCTTTCATTGATATATTAACACAGGGCAGGAAAATGTCAAGCAGCAAGTCCCCTGCCTGTTATAAAAAGAACTGTTTTGTTACTATTCACAGTCAATGAAATTCGAGGATTTTTGGCATGTTTTGTGCCCAAAATACGAGTTTTATGGCGCCATTTTGCATGATTTTTTGCAAAATGTGTGCATTTTCAGCGCTGAAAGCGCTGCTTGTTACTATGAACAGCGTAGCTG
>JAAWKM010000133.1 GCA_022797375.1 Lachnospiraceae bacterium | reverse complement strand
GTACTTTGGGATTTTATGCGCCGCTGCGTATGCCAACGTAGTGCGAACGTGCCCTGGAATGGAATAATTTAGCTGGACACAGAAACCCTGCGTCCGTTTCCGAATACAGAATAACTGGAAATTTTATAAAACAGACGTGACAATACATCTAAAAATATTTGACAATTATTTAAAAAAGTGTATACTGGTATAAAACTAAATACATTTAAGGTGTTAGCAATAATATGCCTGGGATGGCATAAAGCTGCTAGTGAAAAGGGAAACAGGTGAGAGACCTGTGCGGACCTGCCACTGTGAAATTGAGGTTATATACAAATATGCCACTGGAATGCCGGGAAGGTATGTATATAAACGCGTTATAGAATTTTAGATGTAACATATATTAAGCCAGGAGACCTGCCTTAAATGAAGAATCATAAGCCACAGGTAACTGGTCTTATAAGTATGGTACAAGTATTTTTTTAGCTAATACTAAGTATCTTTATTAAGTATACCCATTAAAACCTCTGGCTTAAGAACTGGAGGTTTTTTTTGCATACACATAACCATTTTCCAATAGATTATTATGCCTATAATTCCGCAATAAGAAACTGGAATACCAGTTATAAAATGCTTTTTGCATCCGCTGTAATAATAACTGTTATTTCTTCAGACAATTTTTTTATTCCATTATATACATTTCTGTTTATGGGTTTTATAAATACCTTCCTTGCCAGGCTTTCTATAAAAGAATATCTAAAGACTGTCAAAATACCTTTTTTATTTATCCTGCTTGGAAGTATAGCTGCCGGGGCTTGCTTTTCCAGGACAGCCACAGGAATAATAAACCTGGATATTGGAATTACATATATATGCTTTACAAAAGAAAACATAACACTAATGCTTAATGTTATATTAAAAGCCATAAGTGCTGCCAGTGCAATGTACCTGGTAACTTTATCAGTACCAGCAGGTGAAATTATTACAACACTTAAAAAGCTTCATCTTCCTGGTATATTTATTGAATTAATGTATCTTACATACAGATATATATTTATCTTATCTGATGAAGTACATAAAATGCGTAGTGCAAGTGTGGCAAGACTTGGGTATATTAATTTCAGGACATCATGCAAAAGCTTTAGCATGATGCTTGGCAATCTTTTAATTATATCTTTAAAAAATTCACGTAATTACTATAATGCAATGGAAGCACGCTGCTACAATGGTTCACTTGGATTTTATGATGAAAATAAAAGAATTTCCCGGTTACAGGCGCTGCTGTCTTTAATATACTTTTTAGTATTAATTATATTCAAGCTTATATATACAATATAAATCCTTTTAACTGGAACAGGAGAAAATCACATGGCAGAAACCCCTGGATATATACTTAAAATCAAAAACCTGGATTATTCTTATGATAACAGGAATAATGTTTTAACAAACATTAACCTGGAAATTAAAAATGGTGAAAAAATTGCCATACTGGGTGCTAATGGCGCAGGAAAATCTACTTTATTTTTAAATATGAATGGTGTATATAATAGCAGAAATGGTGAAATATTTTTTTCTGGAACAAAAATAACAAGAAAAAATATAAATACTCTTAGAAAAAATGTTGGGTATGTTTTTCAGGAACCAGACAGCCAGATTGTAGGTACAACTGTCTTAAATGAAGTATCATTCGGGCTTGTAAACCTTGGGCTGCCTGAAAATGAAATACGAAAAAGAACTATTGGTATTTTAAAAGAAATGGGACTTTATAATTATAAGGACAAACCTCCTCATTATCTAAGCGGTGGTGAAAAAAAACGTGTAGCTATTGCAGGTGTAATTGCAATGCAGCCAGAAATTATTTTATTTGATGAACCTATGGCACCATTAGACCACAAAAATTCGCTGATATTTGAAAATATCCTGGCAAAACTTGAAAATGAGGGAAAAACTATTATTATCTCAACCCATAACACAGACTTTGCATATAAGTGGGCCAGCAGGATTATTGTCCTTGAAAAAGGAAGTATCATTGCTGATAATGAACCATTAAAAATATTTACATCAGATGAAATATTGAAAAGAACAAATATCGGAAAACCAATGCTTTTACAAATATATGAAATTATAAAGAAAAAGTATAGCAAGGACTTAAATAACTATAATAGCGCCCCAAAATCTATTAATGAGTTTGATAAATGGTTTAAACATTTATAATAAATTTTTATAGCTAAAAGGAGGAAATTATGGCTAAAAGAGAAAAAAGAATTATTTTTGCAGCAGTTCTTTTTGCAGCAGTTCTTGGAACAAATACCACTGTTTCTGCAATGCACATTATGGAAGGTTATCTTCCACCCGGTTACTGTATTGCATGGGGCATTGCCAGCATACCTTTTCTTGTAGCAGGCTTTCTGAAAATTAAAAAATTACTTGCTAAGAACCGCAGGAATATAACACTTATTGCTATGTCAGGTGCATTTATCTTTGTCATTTCCTCTCTAAAAATACCATCACTTACAGGAAGCTGTTCACATATGACAGGCACAGGGCTTGGAGCAATTCTATTTGGTTTTTCTGTTACAAGCATACTTGGGATTATAGTACTGGTATTCCAGGCAATACTGCTTGCACATGGAGGAATTACAACACTTGGTGCTAACACATTTTCAATGGCTATTGCAGGGCCTGTTGCAAGTTATGTTATATATAAAACCTGCCAGAAATTTAAAGCTGGCAGGCTTGTAAGTATATTTCTTGCCGCCAGTATAGGGGATTTATTTACATACTGTATTACAAGCCTGCAGCTTGCACTTGCACATAATACAACAGATGGCATAATGGCAGCATTTTTAAAATTCCTTGGTGTATTTGCACCAACCCAGCTGCCACTTGCAATTCTTGAAGGAATACTCACTGTACTTATAGTTATGGCACTTGAAACTTATGGTACACAAGAACTTATGGAAATTGGTTTTATCAGAAAGGGAACATCTAAATAATGAAAAGTAAGAAGAGAAAATTAACAATAGCGCTGCTTCTTGCAGCAGCACTTATAATTATTACCCCGCTTTTTGTACTTAAAGGTGCAGAATTTAGTGGTTCAGATGATGCAGGAAGCGTAATGGCAGAAGAAATCACAGGTAAATATGAACCTTGGTTTACACCTGTGCTTGAACAAGCTCTTAACGGTGAAATTCCTGGTGAAATAGAAAGCCTGGTTTTCTGTATACAGACTGGCATTGGCGTTGGAATTATAGCTTTCTTTATGGGAAGGCTTGTTGAAAGAAAACATCAGGAATCATTACGCACTAAAGAATAATGCAGGCATTTTTCTACAAACTCCCTGGCAAAGCCAGGGCATGAATAAAAGTACAGATGTGGAAAACCTGCAAAACCATGTCCAGTTTCATGTATACATTCCCAACGCATATTCCGGAATGGTTTTGCAGCGATATAACTTTTTCCATTATCTGTACTATCATAATAATGAAATTCATGTGCTTTTATTTCTTTATTTCCAGCACTTGCACATGCTGCTGGTGAAAGAGTTACATAGCCAAAACGCTGTAACTTCCCTTTGTATATTGCATCTGCTTGTATTACACCAGCAAGCTTGTAATTATTATGGCATGTGTCTTCCATATTTTCATGGAGGTATAAAAAACCGCCACATTCTGCTATATATGGCATTTGATTTACTGATAGTTCTTGTTTTACGGACTTTAGCATTGAGGTATTACTGCTTAATTCCTTAAGATAAAGTTCAGGATATCCCCCTCCAAATATACAGCCATCTATATTTCCAGGCAGTTTCTTTTCATGCAGCGGGGAGAAATATACTAATCTGGCACCAAATTTTTCAAGAAGTCTTAAATTATCTTCATAATAAAAACAGAATGCTTCATCCATTGCAACTCCTATGCGCACCTTGCCATAACTGCATACAGGCCTGGCCTCAACAGGATTTATATTAATACAAGGCGCACTTTTTGCAATAGAAATTATTTTATCTATATCTATACACTCTTCCATTTTAACTGCCATATCATTTATTATTTGCTGTATACCCTCAATCTCTTCTGGCAGGACAAGCCCAAGATGCCGGCTTTCCAGATGGCACTCTGGCATTACTGGCAGATAACCAGCAACTGTTATTCCTAATTCCTTTTCTATCAAAGGTTTTAATTCATTATACACTGTCTTAGAAGCCTGGTTTAATATAACAGCTTTAATTCCAGAACAGGCTTTATATTCCAGGAATCCTTTAACATATGCTATAACCGAAATCCCCATTCCACGGGCATTGACAATTAATATTACTGGTGTGCCAGTTGCCTTTGCAAGCTCATATGAAGACGCTGTATGTGTTCTAATTCCAGCACCATCATAATAGCCCATTACCCCCTCTGTTACTGAAATATCTGCATATGCGGCTGTTTCTGCCATAAGCCCTTGCACAATGCCAGGAGGGACAAAAAATGTATCAAGGTTTTTAGAGGGTATTCCAAGTACAGTTTTATGGAATAATGGGTCTATATAATCAGGACCACATTTAAAAGAAACAGCATTTAAGCCACGGTTTTTAAATACCTGTAAAAGACCACAGGTAATAGCAGTCTTACCACTTCCGCTTGAACCTGCTGCTATCATAATTCTTGGGATTTCCATAAATTATAGCTCCTCCCTTCTTCCTTGCCACTTTTCCTGCCATAAGGCTTGATAGTAAAAAATTATATTAATTCTATAACTATTATCCATACAGGATTTAAAGCCTGCATTATATGGTAATTTCCAAGAGCCCTTGCCTTGCTAACTGTTACACATGAAATGTCTGTTTGAATATTTTTATTCTCTTTTATAATCCCTTGCACTTCTGCAACTGTTTCAAGAGTAACTGCATTAATTACAATTCTTGCATTTCTGTTCTTTGCAAATACACTATAAATTACCTGTCTTAGCTTTCCTGAACTTCCCCCTATAAATACATGCGTTGGCGGCTCAAGCCCTTCTAAAACTCCAGGGGCTGTGCCATTTACCACTTCCAGGTTAAACGCAGCATGTAATAATTTATTTTGTTCTATAAGCTTTACTGCTTCGCTGTTCTTTTCAATTGCATACACTTTTCCATTATGTGCCATCCTTGCACATTCAACTGCAACAGAGCCAGTACCAGCACCAATATCATAAACCACAGCATCTTTTAACAGCTGCAGCTTTGAAACAGATACCGCACGTATTTCCTCTTTAGTCATAGGGACATTGCCACGTATAAACTGGCTGTCTGGTATTCCATGCGTTACAATACTCCTGCCAGCAGAAGGATTCTCTATAATTGCACAGTATAAAAATCCCTTATCAATGTATCCAGTAAAATCAAGCGGGCTGCCAGAAATAATTTCTTCATCATTATATCCAAAATTATGTCCAATATATAATTTAACATCTTCAAGACCATACTGTATACATAAACGTGCAAGCCATGCAACACTGTTCTCCGCTCCAAGAAGCACAAACGTTCTTATATTTCTTTTTATTGCATCAACCACATTCTGTGTCCTGCCATGCAGGCTTAGAAGCTTTATATCCTGCCAGCTTATTTTTAGCCTGGATGCAAAATATACTATAGAAGATATGCCTGGAATAATTTTTATATTATATTCCTTCAATCCCGATAACAATTCTTCCAGCTTTTTTGCACCGCTGTAAAAACCAGTATCACCAGAAAGCAAAACTACAATTTTCTTATACTTTGGATGTTCTTTAATATATTTATATATCAAACCTGCATCATAAGCATTATAAATTTCTTTATAAGACATATCTGCAATGCTGCCTGCTGTTTCAAGCAGCCTTCCTGTACCAATTACAAGTTCTGCCCCCTCTAACACTTCCAGCCCGTCTATGGTAAATGTCCCTTTATTGCCCATTCCCATGCCAGCCAGTACAATTTCTTTATATAAATTATCATTACAGTTATTTATACTGTCATCTTCCAGTCCAAGTATCTTAACAATTTCATTATAAGTATACCCTGTTTCATCTAAAGGCCTTTTTATAATTATTATATCTGTACCAGTTTCTTTTGCAGCAGAAACTTTCTCTGGAAAACCGCCTGCACTTCCACTTTCTTTCATAACAATAAACTTTGCATCTGCCTGTCTTATTAATGCAATATTAGTTTCTTTAGAAAAAGGACCCTGCATTGCGATTATCTGCTTTCCATGCAGCCCCAAATTATTACATGCCTCTATAGCAGCAACAGAAGGAAGCACCCTTGCAATAATACGGTTTTTATCATTTATTCTGTCACAGAATACTGGCAGGTCCTTGCTGCCTGTAGCCAGCAATATACTTCCTGTAGTTTTATCTAAGTATTCTGCTGCCTGGCTGGCATCTTGAAAAAACTTTATATTATTATCCTGGCTATTATAAATATTACCACGCAAAAGACGGAGATAAGCTGTATTGGTTCTGGTACAGGCCTGTTTTACATTAGCTGATATTAAAGAGGCATAAGGATGTGTTGCATCTACTACACAAGAGAACGGGCGTCCACTGTCTGCATATTCTGTCATAAGCCTGCAGATGCCATCAGAATCCATACGCCCGCAAATAATAGTAATATTTTCTGACTCATTAAGAAGCTGTTCTCCATATTCCGTCGCAACACATACTGTACACTTCCTGTTATTACTGTCAAATAATTCTGCAAGTTTCCTGCCTTCACTTGTACCGCCAAATACCAGAACTGGTTTATCCAATATCTTTTCCTCCTGCTTTATATCCTCTTGGCGTAACCATCTTACCATTAATAATTTCTGTCTGTGGACTTCCAATAAATACAGTTGTAAACATATTTACAGACATTTCTGTAAGTTCCTCTAATGTACAAATCCTATAAGACTCCCCTTCCCTTCCAATATTTTCTGTTATCCCGCAAACTGTTTCTGGTGGTGCATATTTCAAAACAATCCTGCACGCCTTTTCCAGATATCCTGCGCGTTTTTTACTTGAAGGGTTATAAAGACATATCGCCATGCCAGCATATGCTGCCGCAACTATACGTTTCTCTATTTTCTCCCACGGCGTAAGCAGGTCGCTTAAACTTATAACTGCAAAATCCTGTATTAATGGTGCACCAAGCAACGCTGCACCTGAACTTGCAGCAGTAACTCCAGGTACAACTTCAAGTTGTATATCTGGATAAGACTGTCCTGTATAATACATCAATCCTGCCATGCCATAAATCCCTGCATCACCACTGCACACAAGCGCAACATTTTTTCCTTCCATAGCCTTCCTGAAACATAAAACACATCTTTCATATTCTTTTGTCATACCAGTTGAAAGAAACTCTTTATCTTTAAAATAAGGTTTCACTAATTCTATATATACATTATATCCAATGATTGTATCACAGAAGGAAAGTACCCCAAATGCTTTTAATGTCATACTTTCAAAGCCTCCAGGCCCAATACCTGTAATATATATTTTACCCAAAGTCCACACTCCATTTTCTAATTGCAGCTGCAATTGTAATTCCGTTACCCGCTTGTTTTTCTAATAACAGTTCCTTTTCACCTTGCGGGAAAAGTGCTGCACGTTCACATACATTTCCAGTTCCTGTTATTTCTTTAACAAAACCTGAATAACTGGTACTGCCTGTTACAGTTTCCAGTTCCTCCACACTGTAAAAACTAACTGGCAAATGCTCTTTTTCTGCAAACTGCAAAATCCCAGGTTCATTTTTTTTAATATCTATTGTTGCCAGCCCAGATACTGAATGTATAGAAATACCAGCATTATTTAAAGCTTCTCTTATAAAAGAATTTATTTCACTATATGTTTTAGATTTACGGCATCCTGTTCCAAGCGTAACTACCTTTGGTATAAGATAAAGTGTTATATTTTCCTTATTATTAAATATATGGCACTCCTTAAAACTAATAAATGGTGAAATTATTATATTATAATTACCTGCATTACACTTGTCTATATTATCACATGAATGTTTATCTGGCATTTTCCTAATATAAAAATTATCTGGTATCTTTCCAGTTATTTCTGCATCACAAAAAACTGTAACAGGTTTTTCCTCAATAACCGCTGCCTGTATTCTCCTTGCTGCCTCCATATTTTCTATATATAAATTATTCCGTTCTGCAAATAAATCTATAGCAATTTTATTATGTATATCCGAAGATGTAGTAATAACAGCATTGGCATTTATTGCAGAAGCAAGGATAGATGTCCATTCATTTGCCTTGCCAAGATGTCCTGACAAAAGTGAGATTACATTAATTCCCATATCATCAGCTACTATAACAGCAGGGTCAATGCATTTGCTTTTAATAAATGGTGCAATGCTCCGCACAGCTATGCCACATGCCCCTATAAATATTATAATGCCAGCCTCTTTAAAATGGATACCTGTCCACTCTCTTAAACTACAGTTAATATTTTCAACACCAGTACAAGAAATACTGCCCTTTCCAGTATATACTTTTACATTACAATTATATTTCATTAAAATATCTTTAAATTCCAGTGAAAGAGAAACACCATATTTTGTAAAACTAATTATTGAAACATTTAACCCTTTATAAGATTTTCCCATTCCTCATTCCCTTCCATATAACCAAATGTTTCTTTATTTATGACTGTATATAAATGATTTAGTATAACCTGTAATCTGCCTGAATGAAATCAACATTAATTTTACAATATATGTATGTTTATAATTGACCCAGAATAAAGCTTAATTCTTACGGTATTTCTTCATGATAACCAGTTCATATACTAACATTGTTGTTATAACAAGAGCCATTGTACCTGTTATTGATAAGAATAACAACGGGGAATTTTGTCCTGTAAGAAGAGGAATCCCTAGTATTATAAAAACTATACCAAAACAACAGAACAATTTTCCCATTGCTCTGTTATACTTTTTAGTATTATTAACCTCACACATTTTTACATTTGCCCAGAAGCCCACCGGTCTGCTGGCAAAAAAGCATGAACCACCAATTATCAGAAATATGCCACCAACAATACACCATACAACAAATCCTATTATAACTCCTACATCCATAATAACTCCTCCCTGCTATA
Source organism: Lachnospiraceae bacterium (assembly GCA_022797375.1). Taxonomy (GTDB): domain Bacteria; phylum Bacillota; class Clostridia; order Lachnospirales; family Lachnospiraceae; genus Butyribacter. The sequence continues at coordinate 1,070 of JAAWKM010000133.1, read as the reverse complement.
TAAATTCAAATATTTATAATTTACACTCTAACTGGCAGTCATAAGGTTCTTTCTCTACATGTTCTTCATTATATACCTGTGCTTCTACGCATCCCATAGCTTTATAAAAAGCCTGGCTTTCAACAGCAGAGTGTGCAGAAATATATAATTTTAATGCCCCATTTTCTTTTGCCCATTCTTTAGCAACATTAAAAAGTGTTTTTCCAATTCCATTTCCACGCATATCTTCTGATACATGTATACTTGATAAATCAAGGTATTTTTGTTCCCCGCCAGATAAACCAGGTTCAACAGATACAAACCCTTTTAAATTCCCATTATAAAAAGCAGCGTACACAAACCCGCCTGCCGCTACTGTATTTTTTAGGCAGCTAACCAGAAAGGCATAATCATTTTCCGTCCAGTCATCAATAAAAGGGTCATCTTTAATTACCCATTCACCATCTGTCTTTCTCCAGCATTTTGTAACTTCCTGTCGGCGTATAAATCCATTAAATAATTCCTGGCAGATTTCATCTTTACTTAATCTTCTATATTCTGTCATATAATTCCCCTTTTTTAAATCACAAACATCATATAACCAGTTTTGTCATTGAAATTCCAAAAAGGAATACATCCATTATATCTTCTTATACTAAGATTATCAACCACACTTTTATATAATTCCACGCCCGTTTCATAAAATTTCTAGTTATTTTGCATTTGTGTAAAAACGGACGCAGGTTTTCTGTGTCCAGGCTGGATTATTCCATTCCAGGGCACGCTTCCGCTACGTCAGCCCACGCAGTGGCGCATAAAATCTGAAAAAACCAGATTTAAACGCCAGCGGGGCTAAAGTGCACCTGTCATGGAATAATCCAGCCTGGACATGTGAAACCTGCTGTCTTCTGGCAAAGTGAATAATATAACTGGAAACTGTTAATTTTATTATCCAAGAGTTATTGTAAATTTACAGTGGCAGGTTCCACATACCACACAACCACATTTATTATTATATAAATAATACCGCAGTATCTCCCGTTTGTCTAAATAATTTAACACACAATAAAATTTCCAGTTATAATTATGGG
>JAAWKM010000132.1 GCA_022797375.1 Lachnospiraceae bacterium | reverse complement strand
GCACTTTGGCATCGCCGGCGCTTGAATCCCGTACTTTGGGATTTTATGCGCCGCTGCGTATGCCAACGTAGTGAGAACGTGCCCTGGAATGGAATAATTCAGCCTGGACATGGAAACCCTGCGTCCGTAGGAATAATCTCTAAAGTATAATTTACAGTTATTTAGCTGTTCTGGATTGATACATATGGCATGTCCACATAATAAATTATTTTATTATTGACATTATTCAACTTGTGGAATATGATTAGTATAATAAACCAAAATATAACAAGGAGGATATGCCATATGTTAAAGCATGGAATTTTAGGCCTGCTCAATTACCAGGATATGACGGGATATGAAATTATGGAAGTATTCAGGGATTCCCTGAATTATTTCTGGGATGCAAAAACCAGCCAGATATACAGGGAACTGCAGAAACTGGAGCAAAAGGGGTTTGTCAATAAAACAGTTATTCCACAAAGTGGCAAACCAGACAAGAATGTTTATTCTATCACAGAAACAGGCCAGGCGGAACTGTTACAGTGGCTGTCAGATGATGACCTGGGGCTTAGGATTAAGACACCAGTCCTGATGAAAGTCTTTTTTCTTGGTGAAAGAAGTGCAAGTGAAAATATCCAGTATTTTGAAAGTGTGAAGGAACGCTGTGAGCAGTTCCTTAAAAGCCTGGAGCCAGTTCCAGGATATATAGAAACCTATGGAAATATGATTGGACAGCATGATAAAGAACTTTACTGGCAGATGACGGTAGAATATGGACGGCGGATTACAGAGACACAGATTGAATGGGCTAAGGACTGTATCAGAAGTTTGGAGGGAAAATAAAGATGAATGTTTTAGTGATAAATGGAAGCCCAAAAGGGACTAAAAGCAACACATATTGCCTGACAACGGCATTTCTGGAGGGCATGGAACAGGAATCCCAGAATATCCAGGTTAGAGAACTTCCGGTCTGCAATATGGATATCAAGCCTTGCCTTGGCTGCTTTTCATGCTGGAAAGATACACCTGGGAAGTGCTGTATACAAGATGATATGCAGCAGGTTATCCAGGATTTGCTTTGGGCTGATATTACAATATGGAGTTTCCCACTGTATTATTTTACTGTTCCAGGTTCACTGAAAAACCTGATAGACCGCCAGCTTCCTATGCTGCTTCCATTTATGGAAGAAAGGGAAGGACAGGTTGGAAATGGAAACCACCCTTACAGGTATGATATGAGCGGGAAAAAGACAGTGGTTATTTCCACATGCGGGTTTTATACCGCTGATGGAAACTATGATGGTGTATACAGCCTTTTTGACCATATCTGTGGACGGGATAATTATACAGCTATTTTCTGTGGCCAGGGTGAACTGTTCCGCATTCCGGAAATGTCCGCATATACCAATAAATATCTTTCATATGTGAGGGAAGCGGGCAGCGGGTACATAAAAGGTGGTATTTCCAAAGAAACAAAGAAACAGCTTGACAAACTTCTGATACCAAGGGAGACCTATGAAGCCTGTGCAGATGCAAGCTGGGGCATTGATAAGGATTATATTAAGACAGGACAGGAAAGCCCTGCCACAAAAAAGGAATCAGACACACTGGTTTTTACCAGGCAAATGGCTGCGTTATATTGTAAGGAAAACTATCCTGGTAAAGATATTGTACTGGAAATGCATTTTACAGATGTAGGGGAAAGCTACCAGATACTTTTAGGAAAGGACGGAAGCCATGTCTATACAGACGGTTCTTTGACGGCGTCTACCAGGATAGAAACACCAGTTACAGTGTGGCGGTCAATTGCGGCGGGAGAAATACGTGGTGATGAGGCCATGATGCAAGGGCTTTACCGGGTGGAAGGTGATTTTACATTGATGCTGGAATGGGATGTTTATTTTGGCGGCCTGGGGGCACAGGCTGGGCAGGTAAAAACTGCGCCTGCACAGAAAAATACCGATATGAAAATTATGCTTATTCCATGGATTGTCCTCTGGATAGCCCCTGCAATCAATAAACAGTATGGATGTCTGGCAAGTATAAGTATATGTGCACTGGTTCCATTTATTTTTTACCAGAATAAAAAGACATTATATGACATTTTAACTAATGTTTTAGTGACAGGCATATCTGTAGCTATGCTGGCAGGTGCTTCTGAAAAATGGATGCTTCCGCTGGCATATCTTTCCTTTGGCATAATGTGGCTTGGGACATGCTTTGGAAAGGTGCCTTTAACAGCACATTATTCCATGAACAGCTATGGTGGTGAAAATGCCTTGCAAAATGTGCTTTTCATAAAGACTAACCATATACTGACAATGCTTTGGGGTATACTTTATGTGTTTACATCAGTTTTTACCTGGTTCCTGATGCAGACTCCTGCAAGCAGCTTTGCAGGGCTTATTAACTCTGTGTTACCTGTTTTTATGGGGATTTTTACAGCCTGGTTCCAAAAATGGTATCCAGCAGAAGTGGCAAGAGGAAAGTAACATATCGTTATAATTGATGCATGCTTTGTTCTTTTCATGATATTGTAATAGATTTTTTACTAAAACGGACATATATCTGATATTTTTATTGTCAATCTGATATATGTCCGTTTTTAAAGGAGGTAATATTAATAAAAATAAATAAATGAATGGGTGTGTGCTATGGTAAAAAGAACAAAAGCATTGCTTCTGCCAATGGCAGTTTCTGCTTTATTATTAACAGCAGGATGCCAGAATAAAGACCAGGCTGGCAGTGGCGGTGCAAAAATCTATTATACTGCAATAGAAAGTGGCGATTATTATGAGGGATGGGCAAACCAGCTAAAGGAACAGGCAGAGACAAATGGTTACAGCTTTGATGCAGGTTATGCAGAGAATTCTGTTGAAACACAGGTTGCCCAGGTAAAAAGCGCACTGGAAGAAGGCACAGATGTTTTTCTGTGTGGTCTTGTATCACCTGATATTGCTGCTGAAATAAAGGCAGCCGCAGGGGATACGCCAGTTGTATTTATTAATAATGCACCGCCAGAAGGACAATTAGTTAAAGACAGCTATATTTATGTGGCATCAGATGAATTTATGGCAGGACAGTACCAGGCAGAATATATTTTAGAAAAATTCGCTGCCAAAGATGAAATTAATGTTGTAATACTTAAAGGGCCAAAAGATGCCTCTGGCACAATTGGCAGGACTGAAGGGCTGAAACAGACACTTGGGTCAAGTGGCAAGAAAATCAATTATGTATTTGAAGACAATGCAAACTGGAATGAGGATATTGCCAAGGAACTTACAGGCATGTTCCTTAAAACTGGAAGGCAGGCAGACTGCGTGGCAGCAAATAATGATGATATGGCTATTGGTGCTGTTGCCGCTTTTGAGGAGGCAGGGGTAAGTACAGACTCTGTATTATTTCTTGGTGTAGATGCATCTGCTGGCGGATGTGAAGCAATCGCTGGCGGGAAAATGGATTTTACAGTGTTCCAGCCGATGCCTGCCCAGATAGAAACAGCAGTAAAGGCAGCAGCAAACCTGGCAGAAGGCAAAGGCACAGGAGATATAGAAGGTGCTTCAGATGATGGAAAATATATATTGCTGCCATTTGAAAAGGTAGATATAAACAATGTGGCAGAATACCAGTAATCCATGCCTTTTATAAAAATCCAGGAGGTGTCTTATGAATAAAACAAAGGAAATTAAACCAAAGCATAAAAATTTTATTTCCATTAAAACGAAGCTGCTTGGTATTATACTGCCAGTGATGGCAGTTATAATTGTTGTACTTATCGGTCTTTCCTATTATGTATCAAAAAGGGTTGTACAGTCAGATGCACAGAAACTGCTCAAAACATCCATGGAAAGCCAGGTTTCTGAGATTGAAGAGTGGCTGGATAAAAACCTGTCATCTTTTAGCATGGCAAAACAGGCAATTGAATGGACTAATTTAGATGAAAAGCAGATGCAGTCTTTCCTTGATGCATATTATGGTTTTAACAGCAACTTTCCAGGCGGGATATATATTGCAGATATGGAAGGAAGGGTTTATAAAGGACGTGAGGGTGCAAGCCGCGGACCAGGTGCAGAGCTGCGCGGGCCTGACAGTAAAGGGAATTATATAAAAGATGGAAAGTTTAAAAACAATGGCAAGCTTGGGGATAATGGCATATGGCAGTTTTATACAGCCCTTGAAGGTAAAGGTGATGCCAGAATCCGGAACGGGGAAGTTTATATAAGTACAGATAGTGAAGGGACAGTAGATTACAGTATACAGCTTGTACAGGCAGGAGTTCCAGTAAAAGAGGGCGCTTCATACAAGTTAAAATTTGATGCTTATGCAAATGAAGAAAGAATAATAAAAACAGGAATATCAGCGCCAGACAGGGATTACCAGCGTTATCTTGAAGATACGGAAGTAAACTTAACAAAAGAAAAACAGACATTTACATATGAATTTACTATGGCAGGCAATGATGATGCAAATGGCAGGCTGGAATTTAACCTTGGGGCAATGGGTTCAGCCGCAGGGGTAAAGATAAGCAATGTATCACTTATAGAAACCAGTGCCAGTGATGGCAGCACAGACAGTAAAAATAATGGTGATGCCAGCATAGTACAGACAGAGTGGTTCCAGGATGCCCTTAGCCGGGTAAATATGGGGTTTACTAATGCCTATACTAACGGAAACGGGGAACAGGTCATAAGTGCATGTGGGATGTTAAGGTCATATGATAACAAAGTGTATGTGATTTCTGCTGATTTATCACTTGATAAAATCAGTGTATACGTAAATAGTTTTGTAAAAATGGAAAATGCAGAATCATTCCTTGTAAATATTAGTGATAATACAGTTATTGCTTCACGTGACCCGTCTTTAATTTCCCAGCCATTAGATGGCATGGATAATAAGTTTATGAAAGAAGCAGGCAGGAGGATTGCACAAAACAACCTTGGCATAGCTGAAATAGATGGAAATATGTCAGTTTTTGAAAAGGTGGATGGTACAGAATGGGTGCTTGTATCTTATGTACCTTCAAAGACAATTTACCAGGATTTGGATTTTATAAGGAATGTTATGGTATTATTTGGAATTGTTTCTATACTGGTAATGATGGTATTATTTGAACGTATTATCCATGTTGTAATAAATCCTGTCAAAAAGCTTACAGATGTCATTAAAACAATGACAAGTGGTGATTTTACGGTTTCAATACATACAAAAAGTAATGATGAAATAGGTGTAATGGGCAGATGTGTAGAAAAATTCATTGCTGCAATGTCTGCAATGATTGCTTCCATAGACAATGTTTCAGATAAATTACATAAACAGGCAGATAACAGCCAGGACGTATCAGGGCAGATGTTCCAGGCTTCAAAAGAACAGAATATGTCAATGAAAGAACTGAATAATACAGTAGAACAGCTTTCACAGTCTGTAGGGGAAATTGCACAAAGTGCAACAACACTTGCAATGCTTGTAGAGGAAACCAAGGAAGATGGTGATGGTGTAAACAGTAAAATGAAAGAAACGGTAACTGTTTCCCAGACTGGCAAGGATGCAATGCAGGATGTAAGCAGTGCAATGCAGGATATTAACAGTTCGGTAAAGAAATTACAGTCCGCTATTGACGAAGTAGGCAGGACATCAGAAGAAATTACTAATATCACAAGGGTGATTGGTGAAATTGCAGATGAAACAAACCTGTTGTCACTAAATGCTTCAATTGAGGCAGCACGTGCAGGTGATGCAGGAAAGGGCTTTGCAGTTGTGGCACTTGAAATTGGCAAACTTGCCCAGACAAGTATGGACTCAGTACAGCATATTGACAGGCTTGTCCTGGAAATAAAGACATCTGTACAGGATGTTGTGAACCAGGCAGATAATAGTGTAAAAAGCATTGGCAGCAGCAGTGTGCTTATTGGGAATGCCGTTAATACATTTGATGTTATTTTTGACAATATTGAGGAAACAGGACACCTGGTTCAAAACATGATACAGAAAGTAGACCAGGTGGAAGATGTGGCAAGAAATGTTGCAGCAATTTCTGAAGAGCAGGCAGCCAGTTCACAGGAAATCCTTGGTTCTTCAGATATACTTGTGGAACAGGCAGACAGGCTTATGGAAAGCAGTGAAACTGTAGCCAGGGAATCTGAAGAATTGACAAATTCAGCAGAAGAGCTTGCAGCCCAGATTGGAAATTTCAATATCTAACCTTATAAACAAAAAAGCCTCCCTCCCGCTTTTATGCCGCAAAGGCATAAGCGGCTGGTACTTTCTTTATGAGGCTGGGCTGCAAGTGGGCAAGCAGCTATAGCTTGCAGGGCAAGTATTGCGGATTGCAAATATCCGGTTGACTATAACAATATTAAGGAGGATAACTAAATGGAAACAATACGTTTTTTAGACAGGGATGGTACATTTTCCATAGACCAGCCAGAAAATTACAGCGGGCTGTATTTTCCAGTGGCAGGCGTAAATGGTATTAAAAGTTCCCTGTCACCCTGTCTTGGGGGTGACAGCAAGACTGGCCAGAATGCTTTCCTGTTAGAACCAGCCAGTATAGAAAACCTGCATAATAACCGTTCATCCAGGAATTTCTGGTGTATTGTGGAAAATGCTGGTGCATGGTCTGTGACAGGTGCATCTGCAGAGGAAGAATGTAAAAGGTTCACAGAGCTGCAGGATAAAAGCAGCCTTGAAGCAGGTTTTATGTGGCAGGCTGTTACAAGAAGGTCAGAAAAATACCAGATGGAAGCTAAAGTAACATCATTTGTGCCAGTTGGCAATGATGTAGAAATAATGTATGTGGAAATCAGGAATGCTGGCAGGACAGCAAAGAAAATTACACCTGTGGCTGCAATACCAGTTTTTGGCAGGAGTGCAGATAATATAAGGGACCACAGGCATGTTACCTCACTTCTGCACAGGATTAAAACTACAGAATACGGGGTATATGTAAAACCTTCACTTTCTTTTGATGAGAGAGGACACCAGAAAAACAATTTAACATATTTTGTATGTGGAATTACGGGTAAGGCAGGTAAACCAGAAAGTTTTTATCCAGTTGTGGAAGATTACCTTGAGGATGGAGGTACTTTTATACATCCAGGCAAGGTCATAAAGAATAAGGAAGGTGTTCCCGCTGGCAGTACTTTTGAAGGGAAGGAAGCAATGGGAGGTATACGCTTCCAGCCAGTTACATTAAATCCTGATGAAGTGGTCTCATATACAGTAGTTATGGGGATTACAGCCAATGAAGAAAAAACAGAAGATATCCTTATGGAGTACCAGACAGCAGAGAAAACAGAAAAAGCGCTGGCAGAAACAAAGGCTTACTGGCAGGAAAAAGTAAATGCCAGGTATTATACAGGAAATGCCAGGTTTGACTGTCTTATGCGCTGGATAAGTTTCCAGCCTGTATTAAGGAGGATTTATGGCTGTTCATTCCTTCCACACCATGATTATGGAAGAGGCGGCAGGGGATGGCGTGATTTATGGCAAGACTGCCTTTCACTTTTAATTATGGACCCGGGCGGAGTACGCCAGATGATTATTGATAATTATGGTGGTGTAAGGGTTGATGGGACAAATGCCACAATAATAGGCACAAAGCAGGGGGAATTTATTGCAGACAGGAATGGCATTGCACGTGTATGGATGGACCACGGTGTATGGCCTTTTATAACCACAAAGTTATATATAGGACAGACAGGTGATACAGATATATTAAAAGAAAAGTCATGTTATTTTAAAGACGGGCAGCAGGAGAGGGGAAAAAACATTGACTGTCTCTGGGATGCAGGTTATGGCTTAAAGCAGAAATGTGAAGATGGCAGCATATATGAAGGAAGTATATTAGAACACCTGCTTTTACAGCATTTATGTGCATTTTATGAAACAGGGGCACATAACCATATAATGCTGCGTGGGGCAGACTGGAATGATGCAATGGACATGGCGGAGGAAAACGGGGAAAGTGTAGCATTTACATGCGCATATGCAGGAAACCTCTCACAGATGGCAGAACTCCTTACAGTCCTTGAGGAAGAGTATGGATGGGAACAGGCAGAACTTCTGGAAGAAATCCAGGTTTTATTAAAGGATGGCAATGACCTGTATAATGATACTTCTGCAAAGCAGGAGCTTTTAAAGGAATATGCACGTTCATGCTGCCATAATATAAGCGGAAGAAAAATAAAAGTTAATATACATGACATTGCTACAAACCTGAGGCACAAGGCGGAATGGATAAAAGAGCATATACGTAATACAGAGTGGATTACAGAAGATAATGGCGGAGGATGGTTTAATGGATATTATGATAATGACAGCCAGCCATTAGAAAGCTTTTCAGAAGGAAAGGCAAAAATGGTGCTTACAAGCCAGGTATTTGCAATTATGGGAGGGACGGCAGAAGACTGGCAGGTAGAAAAAATCTGCCAGAGTGCAGACAAATACCTTTTCAATAAAGAAATTGGGGGCTACCGTTTAAATACTGACTTTAAAGAAGAGAAATTTAATATGGGCAGAATGTTTGGTTTTGCATATGGTGAAAAAGAGAATGGGGCTGTTTTTTCACATATGTCAGTAATGTTTGCAAATGCACTGTACCAGAGAGGTTTTGCCAAAGAGGGGTATAAAGCGTTACAGGCACTTGCAGATACAGCACTTGATTTTAACACAAGCAGGATATATCCGGGAATCCCTGAATATTTTAACAATGAAGGAAGAGGGCTTTATAATTATTTAACAGGGGCGGCAAGCTGGTATATGCTTACAGTTGTTACAGAAGTATTTGGAGTGCATGGAAGAACAGGCAGCATGGTGATAAACCCTAAACTGCTAAGGGAACAGTTTGACACAGAAGGAAATGCGGGCATCAGCCTTTATTTTGCAGGCATGAAGTTTGATATCACATATAAAAATCCACAGAAATTAACTTATGGGGAATACACAGTAAAAGAAGCTTCCTGTGACGGGACAACTGGGTTAAAATGCTGTAATGGGGCAGCAGTCCTTGACAAAGGGCAGATAGGACAGCTTACAGGCACAGAGCACAGGATTGTTATAGAACTTGGGGATGTAAACGCATAATTTTATAGTTTTTATAATATACAAGCTGTGTAAAAAAAGTTATAGCAAAAATTTTAATTATAAATTACAGGAGGTAATGAATATGAAAAAAAGGTTTAAAAAATTTGTATGTGCAGCACTGGGTACTTTAATGGTGGTGCTTACGCCAATAAGGACAGATGCTGCAATTACTACACATTTTGGTGACGGGTTTGACAGTTATAACACGCAGTTATGGGAAAAAGCAGACGGCTGGAGCAATGAAGGAATGTTTAACTGTACCTGGAGGGCATATAATGCTAATATTAATAACGGGTTACTGGATTTATCAATAACAAATGACTGGAATTACGGCCCTAAGCCTTATGCCGGGGCGGAATACCGCACAAAGGATAAATTTGGATATGGCTTGTACCAGGTACGTATGAAACCAGCAAAGAATCCTGGTATAGTTTCATCATTCTTTACATATACAGGGCCATCTGATGGCACACAGTGGGATGAGATTGATATTGAATTTCTTGGCAGAGATACAACAAAAGTGCAGTTTAACTATTATACAAATGGTGAAGGAAACCATGAATATCTTTATAACCTTGGATTTGATGCATCAAAAGAGTTCCATACATATGCAATTAACTGGCAGCCAGATTATATTGCCTGGCTTGTAGACGAAAAAGAGGTATACAGGGCATACAGCAATATTCCATCAAACCCAGGAAAAATAATGCTTAATATATGGCCGGGAATTAATGTAGATGACTGGCTTGGGGCTTATGATGGAAAAACTGGCCTTACAGCATCATATGACTGGGTTTCATATGACCCGTTATAATCTGGCTGGAAAATAATTCTGGCAGACCCGGAATTATAACTGGAAATTTTATTGTGTGCTAAGTTATTCAGATAAGCGGGAAATACTACAATATTATTTATATATTAATATAACAGCAAATGGAATAAATGCTGTTATATAATATGTGGAACCTGCCACACAATTACAGTTTTCAGTTATATCTATTCATTTTGCCAGCAGGCAGCAGGTTCTATATGCCAGGGACTGGGTTTATTCCATGACAGGTGCACTTTAACCCCGCCGGCATTTAAGCACCTGTGTGGCAGAAGAAACATA
>JAAWKM010000006.1 GCA_022797375.1 Lachnospiraceae bacterium | reverse complement strand
TAATGTGCATTCTGCATAGATTTTTAAAAATTCAAGGAATGGGAAAATGCCAAAATACTGTCCCACATATACAACTACCTCTTTTGGTTTTGTTTCTTTATAGTTTTTGGCAGCAACAGGCAAGGATTTGCCTGTGTAAGCCTGCCCTTCTTCAATGTTTTTGTATATCTGGAAGAAAAGGTAGCCGGTAAGGGTCATTATAATGTGGAAAGTAATATAATTGTATTGTGTACTTTTGAAACCACTCAATTTCCAGAAATCTTTCATCTGGCGGAAGTCTTCTTCTATTTCTGGGCGCAGTTCATAAATCTGGACAATCTGGCGTGCGGTTTTTGTGGTACCAGTGGTCATAAAGACAAAAAACTTACCTGTTTTTTTATCATGCACAACACATGCATTAACTGGTACATCGTTTTCAGGTGTACCACTTGTCCACAATGGTCCAAGGGATTTTACAAGCTGTATTTCCTGGTCCTTTCTTTTTTTATTTGGATGTTTCTGCCATTTTCCACTGGAAACAGCCAGGGATACTGCATCTTTAAATATATCCATGTTTTCCCTTACAGGGACATATGTATCAGTCTTACGTTCTGTTTTAAGGTAATTTGTCATTTCACGTGACAGGAACCCCCTGTCATTTATTAATATGTCATTTTCATGGAAACACGGAGTGTTTTTTAACATTTCCCTGCATAATTCCATGTCATGGGTTTTTAAAGTGCCAAAGACTATTTCTTCTGCCATGCCAGAGTCACCTGTAATGCCACGCAGCACACCAGGTTTATATCCACGCATGGTTTCACCGTCTATGGTTACAACAGAAGAATTTTCATAATTTGTATTACCAAGGTTTACAGGGATTTTAGTACAATCCAGTATATGTATGCACGGATGCACACCAAGATTTTTTAATGCATAATCCTGCACATAATGGTTATAAAAAGAAACCAGTTCCCCGCTGCTGTATTTTTTCACAAGCCTGCGCATTACGTTTTCAGAAAAAAGGCCATTATTTACGTCACGTCCGTAATCCCATGCATTCCAGCCAAGTTCCGCAAGCAGTCCTGCATCTGTAACTGCAAAAGGGATATCTGTAAGGCTTGTCTTCTGTTTAAGTTTTTCAGTGACAGCAAGTGCAAGGAGTGTATCTGGAGGAATATGGGAGTTACCACTGCGTTTATCTTTAAATGCTTTATTAAATGGTTCAAGAAACTGTACCATAATGTTGTTCCCTGCCTTTATATTAGAATGGTTATTTCCCCATCCGATTATAACAAATTTTTTACATTATGTCCAAAAGACTAATTGAAGTTGGATTAAATTCTGGTATAGCAATGCCAGAAGAAAAGTGTTATAATTATTATAATGCAGTCTGGCAGGTAATATAGCTGGGAAATTTATTGTTATATGGTGTTGCGTATAGAAAGGAAGTTTAAATGGAGTATGGGGTTAAGAAATTAACTGTATTTGGTGATGGTATATCTGATACAGGTATTAAATCCGAAGAAAAAGAAGATATTGATTATACATATGATAAACCGTTTAAAGAATTGTTTTCAAATAAGGTGTTTCTTGCGCCTGTTTTGAAAAATATTGTTCCAGAATACAAAAACCTGGAATTAGAAGAGATAGAAAAATTAATTACTACAAACAGTATTGCGGACGTGAATCCACAGGTATACAATTCTGAAGATTTTGGCAAGGGCAGAGAAACGGTAACTCATTATGATGTTCTTGTAAGTTGTGCCCTGTCGGAAGGAAAGGTAATATGTGTTGGTTTTTATTTTGATTTAGAGATGCAGCGTGAAAGCGCTCCAAAATATCCTGTTGTTAAAAGAGGAGTTTACTACTGCTGCAGATTAGTCAGCCGACAAATTGAGCGGCTGGGAGAAGAAGCGTATAACCAGATAAAACCTGTGTATTCAGTATGGATTATGATAAATAATATACCAGAAGGTTTGCAAAATTCAGTATACACACTGGAATTGTCAGGTCACAGTAATAAAGAAAAGGCAGATATTACTTCACTTAACAGGGAAGCAGACCTGATACATTTAAGTTTGGTATACCTGTCTGAAGATTTCAGGTCTGATGAAAAACAGGACAATCTGATAAGTTATTTACAGTCTGTTTTTCTGCATAAGGTAAGTAACAGCCAGTTTAATCCATATTATGAGTATTCAAGAAAAATTCAAAAGGAGGTTGATGAGGTTATGTCAGTAATGGAAATGTTTGAAACACGTGGAGAGGTTCGTGGAGAAGCACGTGGAGAAGCACGTGGAGAGGTTCGTGGTAAAATTGAAATTCTTGTAGAAGATGGTTATACAGATGAAGAAATTATTGAGAGGCTCACAATGGCAAAAAATAATCCATTAACCAGGGAAGACGCAGAAAAATCTTTGGCATCATATTACGAAAAATATAATGAGGCTTAGAAAAATCTTTTTAATGAAAGTGTTTACAACTGTTTAGAAATACTGCATATAAGTTGTAAAGAGTGCAATGTTTTTAGCTCCACAGCGTTTAAGAAACTGCTGTAGATGTTATACAAGATTAATGTAAAAATTTAGTAAAAAGGACTCCAACAGGGGGTCTTTTTTATTTTAAAGTAACCATTTACATGGAAGGAGGTTTGCGGTACAGTGTATTCAGGGGTATTTTTATGAATATACTAAGTATTTGCAAAGAAAAATTTATGAATGAACAGATTGCTTCAGGCACTTTAACAGGACATTTCCGCAGGACATGTGTTCCTAGGGAGGTGTCTTCATTTAGTGGTGCATATATTGACGCATTAGAGAATACAATGCGCAAGTTCCAGCTTGATTATGTAAAATCTGGTGTATTTACTGATACGTGGCTGGATAATACAGTAAGGGATTTGCATGTGGCTTTTGAAAAATATAAGGAAAGCCTGGCTAAACTCCACAAGCTGGATTCATCTGTGCAGTTTACGGTTGAGGAATTAAGGGAAACACGCAAAGTCTGGGACGATTTACTGGATGCTTACACAGAAATACATATAATTGACCGTACCATGGCTAAGCAGTGTCTGGGGAGCTGGAACCTGGAATTAACAAAGATTAAAAATGGACAGTCTGCGATTGAGGACTGCCAGAAATTTTCGCTGGTTGCACATGCGGTAGGTAGTGCTTCTTTTTTGTGCAATATTAATAAGCAAGAAATTATTTATGCAAGCCTGTTTACTAATGAGATAAATAAATTATACCAGGATTGTATGCTTGCTGTTTTGTACCCTGTTACTGAAAAGAATCTGGTTTCTATGTGTACTTCTGACGCTTATGCTAACCATTATACGCTAGGGAATGACAGTAATTTGAAACAATATGAGTGTTCAATGGAAGAACTTCAGATTGCTAATAACTCTGTTATTACACAACACAGCCATGATTCTAATTTTTATTATTATGGCAGGTTTGTTGCAGAGTGCTTGGAGAAATGGAACCGCAGGACAGCAGATGCTCCAAATGAAATAATTTTAACTTCAGATGAAAACCCTGTTGGTCTTTTATGTGTAGAAGGGTACAAGCATGTTGAGGTTGTAAAGGCTGTTGCAGGTTTGTGGGATATTCCTGTGATTTATTATAACAGGGATAAGAACAGTATTACACGCCAGTTCGTTGAACCAGTTTATTAATGTATCTATTATAAACGCAGCCAGAGCTGTTAAAGTGTTTTGGAAAATATGGACTGTTACGGAAGAATATTTAAATAATAAATATTGTGATTTAAATAAAAAAATGAGTTGTGCATTAGATATTTAGTGCACAGCCCATTTTATAAAACAGATATAGCAAAAGCCATGATACTTAGTATGGATGGTATGGCAGGTTATTAAGGTCTTAATATAGCTGTGAACTATTATGTTTGTGTTATAAATAATGCGGGAACTTTGGGTTAAAATAAACAAGATATTAGATATCTGAAGGAGGAAATTGAAATGAAAATAGTTGCAGTATTAGAGGTTGATGAAAAAAAGCTGGCAGAAACAGGACATAGTTTTGAAGAAGAAATGGGCTGGGCAGAACAATCAGGTATTATTTTAAAAGAGTACCAGGAAATTAGAAAGCGCAGCACTGATGGGTTGCCAGATGATGTTATTGAAAACAGTTTTACGCTGTAGCTTTTGGGGAAAACATAAAATAGGAAGTAAAGAGAGAAATGAGGATGTGTGTTATAAATGTAAAAGTGGCTACCGAAGATATGGCTGTAAAAGATAACTGGGTAAACGGGGAAACTGTTTCAGCAGACCTGTTCCAGAAAGACTTTAATTGTGGGTTAAAATACCTTTATTTGCAGTATAAGGATATGTGTGACAAAGGAAATCTTATGGTGAGGCTTTACTGTGGGCAGGTACTTTTTTATGAAGCAACACTAAATAGTGATGGGATTGTGGAAGAAAACCGTTACCTGATTATTGGACAGAAATTTTCTAATAGTATTAAATACCATTCTGTAGCTGGTAGTGTTGTTTGATTGTATGCAGGCAGTTTTACTCTGGAGGTAGAAAAATGGCAGTAAGTGATATGTATGAGGAAACCTTGAAAAGAATTAAAGGATACAGGGAACGTAAAAATAATGATATTTTTGATAGTTTTTACCACAGCCACCTGGATTATATTGAAACCTGTATGGGTTATTATGAGCGTAATGCGGGTGTTGACAGGTTAGATAAAATGAAACCTGTTCTGGATGTCTGCCCTCTCTGTGGTAGTAAAATGTACAAGCATCTTGGTGCAACATTATGTAAAAATATTTCATGTAAATGTTATGATGTTCCATGGGAAGATTATGTTAAAAATAATACTGTAGAGCAGTTTGCGGATGATGTAAAAGCAGTTTTTAGTAAAACAAAGTCCCATGAATTAGAAAAGTGGTTGTACGGTTGTATAAAGAATGAAGAAAATACTGCGGCTGAGGCAGCTTACCAGGCTGTTATAGACAAGATAGGTTCTATGTAGTAGTTATAGATTTTATAACAGGCTGGCAGTGTAGAAATTTTGTTGTATCGGTGATATGGTATAATAAGGCAGGTTAAGCTTTTGAGTTTTTTGGGATATTGTGATATTGCATGGAGTTGTATTGATGCCAATGATATGTTAAATGTTCTTGAAGATATGTTAGAAAGTTAAAGTATAAAGTTGAGAAAAGTATTGCGGGTATTGATACAGCATGGCTTACTTCTTTTGAAATATATTCTGAAGTATTTAAGCGTGCTTGTAAGTTAAGGGCATATGATTTTATAGATGACTTATGGGACAATATTGCAGAGCTTCCCTGAGCACAGCTATATAAAATTGATAAGATAGATTATATTTAAACAGAAAGACCGTTTAACCGACTGTCTTTTTTATATGCCAGAAAAACAAATTATGGCGTAAAAAGCAGAAAGAATAACAAAATTGAAGGCAGGATAATGAAATTGTACAAGGAACTGGAATTTTTACTTAATAATTTATTCTGTTGAATATAGCTGTTCTGATGAACAAAACGGATGTATTTAGACATGGCAAATCTAAAAGAAAGCACAGAGAGAGCTTTGTATTATATGTTTATTTAAAGAAAAATTTAAAAAACTTGTCACCAGATAAAATTTGGTGTCGCAGATATGTTTAAAAATAGGTGATTAAAATATTGTAAGTGAGGTAGAACTATGGAACAGATACATGATAAGATGCTGGAGTTGTTGCTGTCATATGCGAAAGAAGCTGGCTGGAGTTATATTCTGTGGGAAATGCATGATCTTGGGCATTATGGCTGCCGTAGCAATATAGAAACTTTTGTATCACTTGAAAAAATTTCCCATACAGAAGAAGATTTATTTATTGATATCAGCTTTGATATGGGAAACCCTGTTGGCAGTTTTTTAGAAAACTTAAAGAAATATGTAGAAGGGTTTATGGTTAATTACCTTACAGAGAACCTTGTTTCCTTAAAAGGGGAAAAAGTATGTCCAAATGAAATAAAAGAGCTTGTTGATGATGCAGAAATAATACAAGGTACGCTTGACAGCTTGTTTATGGTTTTATCAGCAAATAGTGCCAGTTTATTTTAGATTTATTTTCGCATTATACAACTATTATAATCACTGGAGTTTGATAAACTATGTAAAAGATATTGTTTACTATAATACTGGATTTCCAAAACCATACTGGTCTAATATATCATCAAACAGCATTATACGTGAATTAATTGAAAATGCAGATGATGGCACAAGGCAGGAACTGGAAGAACTTATATGCGGCGGCATAATAGAAAAACCAGTACATGAAGATATTACTTATGCAGATATCTATAAATCACAGGATAATTTATGGAACTTCCTGTTCTTTACAGGATACCTTAAAGCGGCAGGAAAAAGGTTTATGGAACGTAAAACTTATCTTTCCATGACAATACCAAATGAAGAAATCCTGTATATATACGAGAACCATATAAGGGAGTGGTCTTTGCAGTGCATAGAAAAACAGGACTTGTCAGGGCTGGTTAAAGCATTAGAGGAAGGGGACTGTGAAATGGCATCTGATATCATTACAGAACAGCTTATGGACACAATAAGTTTCTATGACTACAAAGAAGACTATTATCACGGTTTTGTTGCAGGGCTTCTTAAACACAATGGTAAATACCTTATAAAATCTAACAGGGAAAGCGGCCTTGGCAGGTATGATTTAGTGCTTAAGACAAAGAGAATAAGGAAAGGCAGGGCGGTAATACTTGAATTTAAAGTAACCAGTAATATACAGGGGCTTGAAAAAGGCTGCATGGACGCACTTGGACAGATAGAAAGGCTTCATTATGATAATGATATCAAGGAAGAGGGCTATACGGATATACTTAAATATGGTTTATGTTTTTATAAAAAAGAATGCCTGGTAATGAAAAAGGAATAAACTGGCATTGCTTTATGCCAATATAAGACTGGAAGTTTTAATGGACATTCCATGTAAAGGCTATATGTAAGAAATGATAGAATGTTGTTATGAAAATTGCTGCAATAATAATGGTAATAAAAGAAATTTGTGGATTAAGAACAGGAACTGATAAAAAGATAACAGGAACTGATAAAAAGATAAATAGTGTGAATAAAAAAGAAGCCAGAAATGCTTCTTTTTTGTATGGAGTTTTTTTGGGTATTCCACTGTTTAAAGCAATGTTTTTATAGTTTAAAAGTTTAGAAGACTCACTAAAAAGTAATTTAGTTATAACAGCATAGTTTGTCAGGTTTTCTGGTGGGCAAGTTCCAAAACCGTAAAATATGATTCTTCGGTTTATAGTAATTTGTAAATTAAAAATGTTAAGGAGGTTTTAAAATGAATACTATAGCCAGCTTGAATTTTGTAAATGTTAAGAAAAATTCAAAAGAAGAGGATTTTAAAGGTTACAGTTTTATGGTGCAAGATATAGCAGGTATCCTTACTGGTCTTGCTTTAGAAGCTGTAATTGTTGAAATATACAGGTACTCTGGTGTACAAGAGGAAAAAACAGATATAATTAAAAGAATTTGTACAGCTTTTCCAGATAATGAAGAAAAGAAATTTGTTATTTGTATAAAAGCTTATGCAAATACAGAGGAATTTCCAGAAAGTGAATATTATGACCCTGGTACTGTACAAGGTGAAGTGTGTGATGGAAGAAAACCTGTCCCATTTGATGATGTGATTTGCCGGGAGTCTGCTATGTTGGAAGATATTGGTTTTGCTGGTTTTAATCATGTTGTTGGTTATGAAAATTCCAAAGCTTATATTTATGCTAACGATATGGGAAAATTGGTTTTAGATTATTCATTGAATTACCAGGATAATTAATTCTATTACAATATTTTGTTAATGGTGGATGTTTTTTATGGAGGGAGGCAATAATTGGAAATAAAAACAAGTTATTTTGCACAGCTAAAGAAAATTTATAGTATGGAAGGTGCTGTTCCTATTGCAATTTGCATGTATCCGCCAGGCTGGTACAAAGGTGTCCTATACAAGGAACTTGCGCCTTGTTATGAAATGATAACTGGCATGAAGAATATAGAAACAAGGGAATTTTATACAGCAGAATATCTTACAAAAGTGCTTGGCAGACTGAAAACTGGAAGTGTAGAAAAAGATATTGCGGATATCGTGGAACGTAGTGGAGGGGCTTTTGCTGTGCTGCTATGTTTTGAAAAACCATCAGATTTCTGCCATAGGCATCTTGTGGCAGAGTGGCTTGGGAGAGACCCTGCTGCGGCTGAATTGGTGTTTTAATAAATTTGCATAGGATTGTAATGTTATACAAGGTATACTCTCTAACACAAGTATGCTTTTTAGCCAGTGGCTGTAGTGTTTTATACTTAAGTCTGGCTGGTTATAGTTGTAAGAGAGGAGTGTATACAGAATGGTAAATATCTGTACTTTAGAGCAGCTTTGTTTTCTTGTTGACAAAGGTATTGTAAAGGGCTGTGGTCATTGCAGGACTGTATTCATGGAAGATGGCCTGGCTTATGCGGCACAGACTGGTACGTGCCCTTACTGTCATAAAAAACTGGATAAAGTCTTTACAAATAACAGGCCATTAAAAGCTGTTTAAATTTTTTTAGGGGCTGCGTTTAACAGGCGCAGCCTTTTTGATTGTATCAGAAAACATTGTATTATGCCTGTACTGGCTGCGCAGGCAATGAAATGGGGGATTGTTTATGGAAACACTTGGTGTTGCTATTTTTGCAGTAACATTTTATAGTCTTCTTGCTGCTGTATATTGTTCAGCTGTTAAAGAATGCAGGAAACAGTAAGTTTAATATTTATACCAGGGCAGGAGGTGCAGTAAATGGCAGACAAACTGGAAATGCTCCAGAAGTGCCAGAAGTTATATGGGAAAAGAGGCAGTGAACCCTATGGCAGATGGATTACAAAAAAGCGTACAATTAATGCTGCGTGTTATGTCGTTGATGTGTTGTCAGGGATGGATTTTGTTGAATTTGAATCTGTTTTGTATTTCAGGTGTGATGACAGCCGGATGGGGTATTTTATAAAAGTGTATGGAAGCCAGCTTGAAGAGGCAATACTTAGTACGGACAGGTTTGTGCAAAGGCTAGACAAGTTTTTACTGGATACATGCGTTTATATTGAAGGGAACAATATATATAGGGATTATTTTGATTTCTTTATGCTACTGGAAAAACAATACATTTCCAACCAGTATGGCAGAGGTGCACAGGTGTTTAGTGCTTATATAAGCCTGCTTATGCAGCAGACTTCATATTTTTGCATGGATAAGCCTGATATGCAGATAACTGGTGTTGGCGGTGATGGCAGCCTGGTTTTCGGAAAACAGTTGTTTCCTTATAGTGATGCTGCTTTATATGAACTTGAAAAGAAATTAAAACCAGGCATGGGTACAAAAACTTTAAGTAACAGGAATATCAGGGAAGCTTACAGGATGTACGGGTATGATGTCAGTTCACTAGAGCAGGCAGCACTTTTTGAAAATACTGTACGTCTGCATGAGAACAATGTATACTTTATGGCACCTTTTATTAGTGGCAGGACTGCTTCCCTTGTACTGGAGAAGCCATTTTGTGGCGGTGCACAGAACCTGCCAAGACAGTGGAAAAAGACAGAAGTCTACATGGAACGCCTGCTAGACAGAAATTATATGCTGCCACGTACAGGGGTTACTGCTGTATACAGAAATGCAGGCAGTATAAATAAAATTATTTTCTTTGAAACAATCCGTTTTAATGAAGTGGTGCTGTTGTTTAAAGTTATTACTGGTGAAGAGGAATATTCTGGCTTTTACTGGACTAAAAGCCAGATATTTTTTGCTGGATGTGGCGATGCGGATTTTAAAGATGGGAAATGGCAGATAGAAAACTTTATTCTGGAAAATTATATGGTTTTAACGTGTGATTATGTGATTGACAGGAAAAGAAATTTTGCCCTTAAACAGACAGATGAGGAAAGCTTTGGGAGGGAGTTTTATTATCCAAGCCAGCCTTTAGTGTGTTACTGTTATAAGAAAAATGATGGTAATGGCAAAAGCAGGAATTACAAATATGTAAAAGAGGAATACAGTGAAGAACTGCGTACAAGAAGTGGTTATGTCCGCAGGCTTCCTGATGGGCAGCACGCATCTGAAGAAGCGGTGCAGGCTGCAAAAGCGTTCGGACTCAGCCTGCCAGAAGGCAGGACTTTTGTACGTTCACATGATTATCACGTTTATGTAAAAACAACGCAAAAAAGAGAGGGGATATAAAATGAAAGAAATAATAAAAGAACGTCTGGAAAATGAATTTAAAACTTACAAAGAGCGGGTACTTACTTTGGACAGCCAGAAAATCTTTGATAAATCTTATGAAACGGCAATTAAACAGGAGATAGCTTCTTCCTTTACAGACGGATTAAATGATGATGAGGTTCTGGAATTTTTAGCCAGGTTTGACAGTACAGAGAAACTGCTGGATTACCTGTATGATTTATGGCTGGATGCGGATGGTGGGATTGATAGTGAAATTTTTGATACGTTGGAGATGGAATTGCAGTAGAACAGAAGTGCTTCAGAAATACTTTTTGATATGCTAGATGTGCGAAACAGAGTGACAGATGGTATATGTCTATGGTATAATATATGTAATGTAAAGGAGGTTTAAATGTCTTCGGGAAAAATGAATGTTTTTGGTAATGCAAATGAGTCTTTGCATGGCAAGACCGTGGAACTATCATCCAGATTTAAGGATATGACGTATGATGCACATTTTAAAAAAGTTTTCAGCATAAGAAGAATACTTGCTATTGTTATAAAAGAAACAATAGATATCTTTGCTTCATGTGAAATTGACGATATTGAAAATTTAATTTGTGATGTCAGGGATGACATTGTACAAGTTGGTACCGAAAGTTCGATAGACGGTGAGGCAGCCGTCAAGTTTGATATACTTGTCACCGTAAGAATACCCAGTAGCTTACAAAAAATTTTACTGTATAAATTTGTTCAGATTAAGCTGGATTTAGAAATGCAACGTAAGTTTTATCTTGAATACGTCTTGTCTAAAAGAGGCCTGTACTATGCTTCCAGGCAGGTTAGCGAACAGCTTACAGTAGTTTCTGATGATACTAATTATGACAGCATTATGCCTGTTTACAGTATTTGGATTACATTGGTACATCATGGAAACCTGTCTAACAAGATATTAAAGTATCAGATAAGAAATACAAGTAATGATAGTATAGACCGTAGTAAGAGACCAGTTGTGAGAATGGATGAGATAACCCAGATGTTTAATATATTTTTTATTTGCATAGACGAAAGTGTGCTGGTGAAAAAAGAGGTCGTTGATGGGTTAGAAGCTATTTTAGAGTTTTTGTCTTTAATGTTCGCAGGGCAGTTTTATGATAAGAGGTTTGAGCAAAACCATGATGTTAAATTCAAATCAGTTGTAGATAAGCATAAAAAGGAGATGATGGAAATGGCTGCGTATTTAACTGAGATAGAGCGTGAACGAGTGGAAAGCGAAAAACGTGGGGAGGAACGTGGGGAAAAACGTGGTAAACTCCTGGGTACTGTTAATACATTATTTTTGTTGAAGTGGAGTGTTGATGATACTATTGCATTTATAGAAAAAGAATATAACTTAACAGAAGAACAGGCAAGGGGTTATATAAAAAATTATCTCGATGGTAAAGTATCTGATTAATTTTTGTAAGTTTAGTTTTGATGATGTTTCAACACTGTGCAAGGGGAAATTTTTTAAATGTTGTGTTATAGCTGGTATGTTTGCAATTTTATGGAGGTGGAATTTATGTATGTTGATTTCAGCATACCTGTATGTGATGGGTTAAGAGATGTTGTAAAAGAAGAAATAGCAATACTCGACAAAGCTTTTAAAGAAAATGATGTTGGCACTTATCTTATGCATGAAGATGCTGTAGAAACATATTTAAAAACAGCATTGGAAGACAGGGATATCAGTGAGTTTGAATGTAACCAGATGTTCAGGAGGTTCGGATGGAGATAATTGATGTAAGCAGAATCCCACAGGATTTAAAAGTTTATGGTAGTATGTCGTGCAAAAAAATAGCAATAATAGTTGATAGTGATACCAGTGCATGAAACAGTCCTGGCAAAACAAAACCAGAAACTTGTAGTTTTATGTAAAGGTTTTAGAAAAAGGCTAGGAGTTTTTTGGATTTAGTAAAACAAAGAAGTGCCAGTCATCACAGAAGTACAAGCCAGATATTATGAGGAAATTTTAAAAGCCAGGGTAAATCATTTAATTGTGCTATCTGGTAATTTACAAAATAACGTAGCTAAGGAATTGAATATATTTTAAATAAATCCAGGAGGTAGTTTTACTTCCTGGATTTATTTGTTAATGTGGTTGTATATTGCTGCAAGAAAGGTGGTTAAATTGGATATGGAGGAAGGGACAGTCTGGTATGGGTTTTGTTTGTTAAATAAAGGTGATATAGAAATTACAGAACATCTCAAAATGAACGGATATACATTTTATACAAGTGGTGATGATATCATATTTGTTTATTCTGAAGAGGTTGCTTATGTTGAAACTATTTTTAAAGATAACGGGGTTGAATACGAAATTTTGTAGCCTGTTCTTTTTTGTATACAACCACAATAAGCAGGAATTTTGTCTTGCAGATTGTGGCGTTGTAAATGGATATGCAGAGAGAGGTATTGCTTTAATGAAGAACTGGGTTATATTGGCTCATCGTTAATAGCAGAAGTTAATGGTGTGTCTGGTGTTGTAAAGAGTCTGGATATATTTTTAAAAGAAACTGTACTTTAGTAATTTGCGCTAGAGGGGCAGTTTTTTGTTGTGGATTTTAAATAATAATAATTTAAACAGGGAGGATAGTTTAAAATGGTAAAAACATATAAAGTAAAACTTAATGAAATAAGCAAATTCCAGCAGTTTGTCAATGGGTGTGTAGTTTTTAGCCAGGTTTCATTAACTGGCAGGCATGGAAAGTTTATTGTAGACGCTAAGTCAGTCATGGGACTTCTTAGTCTTGATTTATCAGAGCCTGTTACTATAGAAGCAGAAGCGGATACTGAAAAAGAACTTGAAGCTTTTGACAAATGGGTTACAGTTTTAGTGTGAAAGCAGATAATAAAGAATGGATATGATGGTGGTACGAGTGTTAGACAATGCCCCATTTTTATGTTATTATGTCTGTGAGTTATCTGAATGTAAGGCTGGAAGAAAAAAGGATACCTGTATTAAAACGTCTGGAAGTAAACCTGGAATTTGAATACTGGTGTGAAGACCAGTTGTGTACTAGGGTTTTTGCAGACTATGCGGAACAGTCAGTAAAAGTAGAAAATTTTACAGATGACATTATTTTTCAAGCTTTTGAAAGAAGGAAAATAACAATTGGGACAGTAGCTGGATTTTTATGGGAAAGGGTTTTTCAAAAAAATAAGGGTGAATTGTAAAGACTTTCCCAGACAGATGGGATTCAAGAATTAAGATGCTGAAAGTATTGCAAGAAAAACACATGGAATTTTATATAATGATGTGTTCTGGTTAAAATCGGGTGGTGAGGCTTTAACCTGGGAAGATACAAAGACACTTAGTGAAGAGTTGTACGCTGTTTTTAGGTGAAAGAGTTCAAGCATAGACAGTACTGTGCCAGTCAGGAGGTTTAATGTTAAATATTATTTTTGGAAGGGAAAACTGCCAGGATTTTGTACTGGATACCCGTATTTATTTCCGCAGGAATAAGAAACCTGGGTGGTTTGAAGACAGTTTTGTAAAAAAATTCCTGAAGGAAATAGATGGTTCAACAGTTTTATTTGAAGAGGCCCTTAAAGATTACAAAGGGCGTGGGATAAGCACAGAGATGATTTCAACAGGGTGCAAGACTTTATGCTGTATTTATTATCACGGAAATGATACAGTTTTTTATGGGTCTGGCATGGGGGATAACTGTATACCTTTTTTAATGGAAATTGCAGCACGTAACGATATTACTATTGTGCTCGAACATTATATGGATTTTCCTGGTGAGTATTTTGAAAAAAAACTGGTAAGTATAAATGGAACTGTTTTAACGCAGGATACCTATGATGATGCTTACAGTGGCTGGTGTGCCTCTGGTGAGGAGGAGATATAATGGAAAGTTTTGATATTAATTTTGTCAGGTCAGATGGCAAATCAGTTAATGTGCGTTTATTCAGCCATTACACTTGTATATGTGGCAAATTTAGTGGTGAGGGCAAAAGTGAATTTGTTTCATTACTGGAAGATGGTATTAGTACTGGCGATATTTCAGTAGTTTCTGAGTTGCCTTTTGCAATTGCAACGGCTGGTTCATTGGATGTTATTCTGAACACCCCAGACCGTTCTATTATAATGGTGGATGAAGCTGAAATGTTACACAGCAGATTTCTGTCAAAAATAAACCAGTCTAAGCATCTTTTTATTACTGTTACCAGGGCATTTCCATTAAAACTGGATTATCCCTTACAGGGAATATATAAACTTAGCAGGGATAATGACTGGTTTGTTATAGAAAATGTTTCTGGATTAAATGTATCAGATAATTGTATTGGCTGCAAAATGGTAATTACTGAATCACACAAAGGACGTTCAGAACATGAATTAATGTCCTGTTATTTAAATAATGTACAGGCAGCAGGAGGGCGTGACAGAATAGAAAAATTACTGCGTAATACAACAGGGGATATTCTGGTATTGGCGGATTTAGGAAATATTGGGAGGGCATATGCCATTCTTGCTAAAAGATGCAGGGATAACCCAAGTATTAAATTTTATAATTACCAGTCGTTTGAGGAGTTCTTGTGTGCAAGCCAGCTTGTTAGAAATTTGCAAACAACTACTTTAAAATATGTATTTGATTATATTACCATAGAGAAGTATTATAAAGATGTTTTGACAGAATTAACAATTGGAAGCTGTCTGGAATATGAACATGGTAAAAATCTGCCCAAAGCATTTCTGGACAAGAGTAATTTTGATTTAGTTTTTAAGAGTGATACAGGTAGAGGGCTGTATGATTTTATAAACAGTTATAACAGTCTGGTTCATGGAGGGGATGACAAAAAACAAAAAAGAAAACATACAAAAGAAATGTCTGCCTTTTGATAAAATGTAAAGCTTTTCCTGTGTCCAGGGAAATAAGAGAACCTGTGGAATGAATAAGATTTAAACAAATTTGTAGCGTTTAGTGTCTGTGGTCTGGAAGAGGAGTGTAATATGGATATTGGAAAAACAAATAGCTTTGATAAAATACATTACAAAGAAAAGGTTTTTGTTGCGGGAAACAATAAAATTCCAAATGCCTCTTCTTCAAAGGGAAACCAGAGTAAGTGGGTCAGTGTGAAAAGGTTTATCAAGCTTGACACATGGAAGTGGTATGAAAGTGTGAGTGAGGTTTTTGTAAGCACCTTATTTCAGTATACAGATATCAGGTATTATATAAAATATCATTTTTGTGAAATATTTGAAGATGGCCAGTTTGTTGGTAATGGCTGTTATTCGGAAAATTTTTTAAAAGATGGTGAGAGTTGTATAACATTCAGCCGTTTGTTAAAAAATTATGGCATAGACCTCAGCGTAATTTCTTATGAGGATACAAGGGATTGTGTTTCTGAAATAGTAGGTTTTGATATCAAAGGATATCTTGACAGATGTTTGTGTTTAGATGCCATAACTTTTAATGAAGACAGGCATTTAAATAATCTTTCTGTAATTAGGACTGTTGATGGTTACAGGGAAGCACCTGTATACGATAATGGGTTGTCATGTCTGTCTGATGTGTTTTCTTATCCAATGGATGTCCCATTAAAAGACAATTTGTGCAAAGTTTATGCTATGCCATTTGATACAAGCTTTACAAGACAGCTGGCTGGGAAGTTTATAAAGCCTGTTTTTATTGATACCAGGGGTTTCTTTAACAGTATTACTACAATATGTGAGGAAGAGGAGCGTGCTCTTTCTGTAATAAAAGAAGGGCTAAAAAGGACAAAAGGACTGGTATGGGAAGAGTTCTGATACTGTGCAGGCACTGGTGCTTAATACCTGGAAATAATCCAGCCGTTTATCTGTAAATTTGTGATATAAAAGAAAACTATGAAAGGAGTTGTGCGTTGAGATGGTTTTGCTTGATAAAAAAATAACCAAAAACGGGGAGAAACAGAAACATTTTTCTTCTGACAGACAGACAACAGTTGCAAGTAGTTGTATAGCATTTGTGGGAAAGACTCTAAAATTTGAATACTGGTACGGACCGAAACTGTGTACAAGGGTTTTTGTAGACTATGCAGAACAGTCAGTAAAAGTAATAAATTTTACAGATGATATTATTTTGCAGGCTTTTGGAAGAAGAAAAATAACAATCGGAACCATAGATGAATTTTTCAGGGAAAGGGTTTTTCCAGAAACAAGGGTGAACTGCAAGGAACTTCTCAGGCAGATGGGATTCAGGAATTACGATGCTGAAAGCATTGCAAGAAAAACACATGGTATTTTATACAATGGTTTATTTTGGTTGAGATTTGGTGGTGAGGATTTAACCTGGGCAGATATAAAAGCACTCAGGAAAGAGGCTGGGTTCCATGTTTAGCAAAAGAAACCTGCCTGGTACTTTTAATTATTGTACCAGGCATTTAACTATGCAGGTTTGTTGTTCCTAAAAAGAAAAATCTTTTCTTGGGTGTTTAGCTGTGAGTATGTCTTTTTGTTTAGACATTGCAACATGTGTATATATTTCGGTTATTTTAATGGAACTGTGCCCAAGCATTTCTTGTATATAACGTATGTCAACACCAGCTTCCAGCAGGCATGTTGCAAAAGAATGGCGGAACATATGTGGTGTAATGTGCATTTCAATGCCAGCAAGTGCGGCGTGCTTGTTAACCATATCACGTACAGACTGCTCAGACAGCTTTTTGTGAAGTCTGTTTGTAAAGAACCAGCCGTCTGCATGTATTTCTTCCTGGCATTCATACTGGTACTCAGAAAGCAGGGAAACCACATCATTGTTTACCAGCTGTATTCTGCGTTCTTTAGAACGCTTTCCATAAATTAATATGCTTCGTTCATAAAGGTCTACATTTTCTTGTTTAAGTGAGCATAGTTCAGATACTCTTATCCCAGTAGAAAAAAGAAGTTCAATAACAGCTATGTCACGTAGTATATACTTTTTCTGGCATCCGCTGCTTGCAAGTCCTTTTTGTCTGTACATTGTAGAAAGTAAAGTTTCTATTGTATGTAGTGGTATTGTTTTAGGCAGGGTTGCAGGTTCACGGAATTTTGTCTGTATTTTGTTCATTGGGTTTACACTAATGGTATCTTTATATTCAAGATAATGGAAAAACGTTTTTAATGAGGCAATTTTTCTTTTTGCTGTTTTAGGTTTATAGGTTTGGTGCAGCATGTAAATAAATGCTTCAATTGCCTTCGTGGTTGTTTGAGTGTTAGTAAATTCTTTAAACTGTTTTAAATCTGTCCTGTAAGCTTTTAACGTTTTGGTGTCAAGCCTTTTCTGGTACTGGCAGAAAGCCAGGTAGTCTTTAATGATTGTTTCTAAGGTATCCATAATTAAAATCTCCTTTTTATTTTTGTACTTACTAATTGTAAAATATTTTCTGTGAAAACAGAGAAGGATTTTATAAAAAGTGAAAATAATAATTTTTATTGTACAGGTCTTACATTGTACTGCTATTAGTTGTTTAAGCTGCATACTTAAATCTTTATATTGTTTTTGTTTGAAAACCTGTTTATTGTTAGGCGCTTCACTATAGTAAAGTAGACAGTGTAAGGTATAGAGGAACTCTTGTAGTTGTGTAAAAATATTGGTTTTAAAACAGGAAGAGAAATTAAGAGGTGTGTAATAAGTACTATTAAAACTGTTACAACGATAGTCTAATGTAAACAGATTATTACAAGTTTATTATTTTATTTGGAGGTAAAATTATGAACAATGAAAAAATGCTAAAAAAGGTAAGAAAAGATGGGCTTAGTTTACGGTTTGTAAAAGAACAAACATCTGAAATCTGTTTAGAAGCAGTAAAACAGAATGGCTGTGCTTTGCAATATGTAAAAGAACAAACACCTGGAATTTGTTTAGAAGCGGTAAAGCAGAATGGTTATGCTTTACAATATGTAAAAGAACAGATGCCAGAAATTTGTATAAAGGCAGTGAAACGGAATGGTTGTGCTTTAGAATATGTGAAAGAACAGACACCTGAAATTTGTTTAGTGGCAGTAAAACAAAATTGTTATGCTTTATTGTATGTAAAAGAACAGACACCTGAAATCTGTTCAGAAGCAGTAAAACAGAATGGCTGTGCTTTATTGTATGTAAGAGAACAGACACCCGAAATTTGTTTGGAGGCAGTAAAACAGAATGGTTGTGCTTTATTGTATGCAAAAGAACAGACTTTGGGAATCTGCTTAGAAGCAGTAAAACAGGATGGCTATGCTTTAAGATTTGTAAAAGAACAAACACCTGGAATTTGTTTAGAAGCAGTAAAGCAGAATGGTAGTGCTTTAGAATATGTAAAAGATAAATCCATGTTAAACTCTGCAAATATAAAATCAAAGAGTAAGCTAAGTGAGTCATCAGTAATGTCAACATTTTAAATATGAGGGCACTTGTTTTGGAGGTAAAATTATGAATAATGAGGAAATGTTAAAAAAGGTAAGAAAAGATGGTCCTAATCTACGGTTTGTAAAGGAACAAACACCTGAAATCTGTTTAGAAGCGGTAAAACATAGTGGCTGTGCATTGTATTATGTAAAGGAACAAACACCTGAAATTTGTCTTGCAGCAGTAGAACAAGATGGCTTTGCACTGGAATATGTAAAAGAACAGACACCTGAAATTTGTTTGAAGGCGGTGAAGAAAAATGGCTGTGCTTTGGAATATGTAAAAGAACAGACGCCTGAAATTTGTCTTGCAGCAATAGAACAAGATGGCTTTGCACTGGAATATGTAAGAAAACAGACACCTGAAATTTGTCTTGCGGCAGTGAAGTGGAATGGTTATACTTTGTATTATGTAAAAGAACAGACACCTGAAATTTGTTTAGAAGCAGTAAGACAGTATGGCTTTAACTTACAATATGTAAAAGAACAGACACCTGAAATTTGTCTTGCTGCAGTAAAACAAAGGGGCTTGGCACTGGAATATGTAAGAAAACAGACACCTGAAATTTGCTTAGAAGCAGTAAAACAGGATGGCTATGCTTTAAGATTTGTAAAAGAACAGACACCTGAAATTTGTTTAGAAGCAGTAAAACAGAATGGTAGTGCTTTAGAAAATGTAAAAGAGCAGACACCTGAAATTTGTTTAGAAGCAGTAAAACAGAATGGCTATGCTTTAGGATATGTAAAAGAACAGACACCTGAAATTTGTAAAGCTGCAGTGGAACAAACTGGTCGTGTTTTAGGATATGTAAAAGACAAATCCATGTTAAACTCTGCAAATATAAAATCAAAGAGTAAGCTAAGTGAGTCACCAGTAATGTCAGCATTTTAATTGAACTTTAAATTTGCCGCAGTGCTTTTAATTGCTTCGCGAAATGGTAACAAAATAAATTATTAAATTAAGGGAGTGGTTTTTACTCCCTGTAATTCCGAAGGAAATATATTTTATATTTAAATAAAATTGAAGTTGCAGTGTTTGATTTTGATGATGCATTAGATATACACAAAGACAAAGATTATAGTCAGCACAGGAATGGAGGTAATGACTATTTTATTCAGGCATATTTGTATTCGGATGTTTTTTATGAAACTATAGAGTCTTGCTATCCATCACCGATATTACAAGGTGTAGTAGCATATTGTCGGTTAAAAAATATTCCTATGTTTTGCGTATCAGGGATGAGATTTTCATTGCATATGGATGCTAAAAAATGTTTATAAGAAAACATTATGGAAATGATATTAAATTTGTTATAGTATCTTCACAAGAACGTAAAGCAGATGTTATCCAGATATTGAAAGAAACTAATGGATATCATGCATCTGAAATTTTATTTATAGATGATATGAATTGTAATATTTCTAATATGTCAGCCTTGGGGTATTCTGCGGTTAATGTCAATGACCTAAAAAGTATTAAAGTGTCCAAATGGTGTTCGTTACTTGGATATTTAGATGACTAAAATTTATGAGTTTAATGTTTTGTTTATAGGGTTAGTGATAGAAAGTATCCGCTTTGGTCAGAATTGGAAAAGTGGATGCCAGAAATTTGTTTAGAAGCGGTAAGACAGAATAGTCTGTTTTTACAATTTGTAAAAGACCAGACATCAGATATTTGGAAAGCTGCAGTGGAATGAAATGAAGTTGCTTTCCATTATGTAAGAGATAAATTTATGTTAAGTTCTGTAAATACAAAGCCAAAGAGTAAACCAAACAGTTCAGCAACGATGTCAGCATTTTAGTTTAGGAGTGACGGCATAATTATCGGAGGTAAAGATTATGTATAAAGAAGAAGCGTTGGAAATGGTAAGAGAAGACGGGTTTAATTTGATGTATGTAAAAGAACAAACACCTGAAATTTGCTTAGAAGCAGTAAAACAGAATGGCTATGTTTTAGAATTTGTAAAAGAGCAAACACCTGAAATTTGCTTAGAAGCAGTAAAGCAGAATGGTTATGCTTTGTATTATGTAAAAAAGCAAATATCTGAAATCTGTTTAGAAGCAGTAAAACAGGATGGCTATGCTTTACAGTATGTAAAAAAACAAACATCTGAAATTTGCATTGCGGCAGTAAAGCAGAATGGTTTGGCATTGGAATATGTAGAAAGACAGACACCTGAAATTTGCTTAGAAGCGGTAAAACAAAATGGATGTGCTTTAAGATATGTACAAGACAAATCCATGTTAAAAGTTATACCAAATTCCAATAAAAATAAATCAACAGTAATGTCAATATTTTAATTAACAAGAGTGACTGTTCTTTATTTTATTGGAGATAAGATTTTGATATATTTAAATAAAATTAAAGTTGTGGTGTGTAATAAAGCAGACGCCTGGGATTTGCATGGAAGCCGTAAAACGTGACTGTCAGGTTTGGCACTGGGTAAAAGATAAATCTATGTTAGAGCAGCATGTAGTTTTGTAGTGTTAAAATCACCGCTAAAATGGAAATTTGTTTAAATTTAGAATATGTAAAAGAGCAAACACCAGAATTTTATTTAAAGGTTGTTCAGCAGGTATTTAAAGATACCTGCTTTTTGAAGTTTGAAAAATATTATTTTTACAAGTTAATTGTAGAACAGTGTAAACTAAAATAGCAATCTGCCATCAAAGGATATTAAATAAGAATGGAGGTTTTATCTATGCAATTCTGGAAAGTTGATGAAAATACTTTTCAGTGTATGGTAACTACAGAAGATTTACAGTCTGCTGGTATGCAAATTATTGATATAATAACAGACAAGGATAAACTGTCTGGATTATTGTTTGCAGTTCTTCAGGAAGCAGAACAGGAAATAGGATATAATGCTGGTACCCATGGTATAATAGTTTCTTTCTGCCTTGTTAATGCAGGTTCAGTTGTTTTAACGTTCCACACTTGTGAAGAAGGTGCTGTTTGTGACAGGATGTTACAAAAAGTTTCTCCAGTGCCTGGTAATACTTTAACAGCAGCAGCCGGGGATATATACGGGTATTCCAGTATGTATAGATGCACCGAGAATGAAATGATATTCTGTTTTAAGTCATTTAAGGACTTGGAAAGGTATGCTTCTGCATATCCTTTTGATACGTCTGTTGTTAATACTGTATATAAGGATGATGCTAATGGTATTTATTATTTATGCTTTGATATTGGCAGCATGAATCCTGGAGAGATAGATGTGATGTTATTTTTTACACTTGAATATGCCGTACCGTGCAGTGGCTGGAATAATTTTCACAGATACTGTGATGAGCATTTTACCTGTTTGATAAAATCAAACGCTTTGGAAAAAAATATCAGAGTTTGCTGTTTAGTATAAAAATTTCATATGTGATGTTAAGGGGTTTGCCAATTTTCACGTATTATTGTACAATGTTAAAAAGACAGCAGAACAAGAATATTAACCAGAATATGGAACAGGAAGGGTTAAAACCAGCTCCTTTTAGTATTTTTAAATCCTGTAATTAATCTTGGCAATAACGGTTTTTATGTTTGTGTATGGAGTTGGGAATGAGGAGTCAAAAGATATTTTGGACAGAACAACTATTGGTTTTAATGCAGGGGGTAACTGGATATTTAAATGCAGAAATGGAGGTAAAAGTTATGGGCAGGGAACTTGAACTTGGTAAAAGATATACTTGGGATGAAGTAGTAGAAGCATATCCTGGCATGTGGGTAAGGATGTCTGATTGTAATTTGACAGTAGGTTCTGGAATAATTGATGGTATTTTGGTAGGAGTTTATACCGATGATGAGGTAGAGCCTATACAAATACAAATGTGGGATGAAAAATCAAAAGACATGTTAGACAGAACAACTATTGGTTTCAGTGTAGGAGTAATTGAATGTCTAAATGCAGAGATGGGGGTAAAGGATGAACCTTAAGTTTAATGTATTGACTGGGAAAATTATACCTGTTATAAGATATGACAATATGAAATTACTATTCGATACAGGAGCTTCTACTCCAGTATGGTGTTACGATGTAGATTCATTTAAAACAAAATTTCCAGAAGCCAAGAAGATGGATTACAGATTTCTACTGACAGGGTTTGGCAGGAGTGAAGCTGAATTGGTGAGATTTTTAAAGAATCCAGATAACAATAGTGCAAGAGATTATTTTGCTGATGTGTATAATATTCCAGAATTTATTCTGAAAACAGACGAAGGGTGTATAATCTGGAAAGGTTTAAATGTTGCTGTTATGAACCGCAGGTTCTCTGGTGTACATATGATTTTACCATATACTATGTTTGGTGGGATGTCGCTTAAGTTTAACCAGAATACTGTTAATCCCGAAATCGTTATAGAAAGCTCTAAAAATACAAAGTATACATTCGTTAAGCTGAATAACAATTTCAGCAAAAAGGTGTTACAATATATTTATGTACAGAAGGATGAACCAGAACAGGGATTAACAAAAGTAATGGATATTTTTTAATTGCAGTGATAAACGAGGCTTTGTCTTAGTGGAAGGACAGAGCT
Organism: Lachnospiraceae bacterium; assembly: GCA_022797375.1. Taxonomy (GTDB): domain Bacteria; phylum Bacillota; class Clostridia; order Lachnospirales; family Lachnospiraceae; genus Butyribacter. Next base: position 28,400 of record JAAWKM010000006.1, on the reverse strand, counting down.
TTGTTTTTTGTGTTATTTTTTAAACCTATATTAGCAAAGGGGGATTAAACGCAGTGGGAACAGTCCAATTACTTACTGTACAGAATAAACACACCAAAGAACTGTTGTGTAAAAATCAGATTTATAGAAATATTGGTACATATACAAAACCAAACCATGTACAGCCATTCAAAGATTTAATGTCTGCATATGGTTATCAGTACAGTCCGGTATTCTGTCTTATCGTAGGCTTAAATGGTAACTGCTACGGAATACCAAACAGGGATACAGATTTGTTTTTGCTAGAACTTCATATTATAGAAAAATATGTGAGATATCAGGATTACTATAACTGGACAGATATTATCTACTACTCCGAATATAAATCTGAATGGAATGAACCATATAGTTTTGAAAAATATGAGCATAATGTATTCCATTACTACAAATCTATAGCCCATATCAATACAATAAGACCAATACAGGCAACCTTGCCGTTCATTGAACCATCCTGGCTCAAAAATTATATTCTGCTGCCTGGTAATTATACAAAACAACACGATGGACATATTAATTTAGTTAAACCATTTAAAGACTATTTGTAAATTTTTATTGCAAAGATATAAGTTATCAGAATAAACACGTAAAAGAGTATTACAGATACTAAAACAGTATATTTTTCAAAAAAGAGAAAATTTTTATAGGATAAATGAAATAGCAATAAAAGCATTGCAAACAATCCTGCACTATAGGAAGCCCTAGGGATTGAAAAATTATCAGGAGGGTAAAAATGGGAGTTTTATTTAAACTGGTACTTGTTGTTGCTGTATTAACTACTATATTTGTTCTTCTATCATATTGGGAAGAGGATTATCTGGATTCTGGCTGCTATAAAAAGTCTGTTTTAAATTGTAGTAATTGTAAAAAGGAGTGCAAATGGAAATATTTATTTGAAAAGGTAGAAGATATGGAGGGCTTATGACTATAAAAGAACTGTTAGATATTTGCAGGCAGTATGGAGATTTTGAAATCCAGTTTTCATTTACAGATAGCTGTGCAAGGTTTCCAAATGTAAGGACATTCTCAAACCTTGAACTTGATGATATTGGGTATAGTGATAAAGTTATCTGTTTAACTGGAAGTGAAGTTAATTGAAAACGGGAGGAAGTACTATGGTGTTAATGGAAGAATTTAAAGAAAAGGTATTGGGCAGCCATGGCTCGTTTGTAATTACAGAACCTGGCAAGGACTGTGCCAGAATATGTTATTTTATCCAGGGCATTGTGGGAAAAGCCCGTTATGTTTATGGTTGTTATGACTATAGAAATATTAATTTTTATTCTGGTATGGATGTAGCACCAGAGCTTATTGCTATTGTACTTGATAGCAAAATTTATATATGTAATGGTTTCCCCTTTAACGCATGGCATTACCGTACTAAAGGTATTCCATTACCAGAAGATATATTTATGTTTACAGATATCATAGGAAGTGCAAACAGTTATGTAAGGGATGTTGCTTTTCCAGAGTTTTATTCAAATCTTAAAATTTGTGACAGTACAGAAATTAATCTTGACCATTGCCTTGCAGCTGCAAGGATGGCTGTGTTTTCTGGTGGGGACAGCTATGGTGTTCCTGAGTACCATGACATGTTTAAGGAGCAGGATATAGCCGACATGATGTGTGGTTTCATGGATTTCAACAAAGAAGTTGCAAAACGTCTGGAAGAAGAAACAGACCGATGGATATGTAGGAAAACGATTGATATAAAAATCCAGGAATTAACGGAAAACCCAGAAATTGTGATGTCTTGGGAAAAAGCAATTGCAGATGGACTGCGGAGTGTAAATGCAAAACTGGTCACAGCAGAATTTGAAGTGGACGGGAAAAAATCTGCTGCTAAAATTTGTCCAGATACCATAATAAAGAAAATGGTGGATGATGATTATTTTGACTATTATAACTTTTCAACTGATAAAAGAGGGAGAGAGCTTCTTAAGGAACTTGGTGCAGGCAGCAGCTTATGGAGTGAAAATCTTCTCACATGTAAAGATATCGGTAAAATTGAGTATAGAGGAAAAATATTATATTCAAGAGATGAGTGATTTGGAAATTACTGTGATTTATAAATGCTGTCCTTAAAACATTTTATTACATGTGGGTTCTGTATTCTGGTATACATAAGTGAAAGAGGCAAAGGACAGGATTTCTGTCTGGTTCTGGTCTTTTTGTTTTGAAAATCCGTGATGTGTATTTTGTGTTTTAGTATTACTGGTTGTTGTAAGTAGATTTATAGGCAGGGCATGTGGAGTTTGCAGAAGTATAGTTTAGATATGTAGCCAAGTGTGAAACCTTTATTCAGAAATCCTGGCTTTTAAAATTAAGGGTTGTATCAGTCAGGATAGCTGTATTTAAAGTTTTGTGTGATGGTGTTTAGATTTGCTAGTGGTGCTATTTTGACAAAGTTTTTAAGAGCTTTACCGTATATTAATGAATGTGGGTATTTTAAAAAATAAGATTTTGTGTTAGAATGGAGGAAATATTATGATAGAAAGGATGCCACTTATGGAAAAAGCTACTAATATACAGGAATGTTTAAGAGTTTTTGGTAATGGGCCATTAACAAGTAATGATATAGATAAATTTTATTATCAGTTTGCTAATCTACAGCGTATAGATATAACCAGGCACTTGGAATACCGTTTACAGACTAACACCTTTTCTTATGGCAAATATATACTTGCTGGACATAGAGGCGTTGGCAAATCTACAGAATTAACAAGAGCAAAAAGAAACTGTTGCAGTTATTATTCAGTAGTTATTGATGCTTCTGACGCTTTTGGTTCAGGTTCTCTTAACTATACAAATTTGCTTGTAGAACTTGTAAATAAAGTGGGCCGTTCTGTTATAGATGCTGGTATAATAGAAGCTAATGATAAAGCATTTGACTTTTTATATAATTATTGGGATACTGAAATCCAGATTAAATCTGTAGTAGAGAATGTAAATAGTTATGAAAAAAAGTATTCAAATGAGATTTCAGCAAAGGGGAACATAACTACTAAATTCGGAGTTTTGGATAAATTAAAGTTGCTTCTTTCTATAGGAATGAAAGGAAATATCAATTCTTCAAGTAGCTATTCTGAATTTGGTACTGTGGATGAGATTATTAATAAAACTATCTCAAAAAATGATAATATTTTCTTGGAAGCTTTAAACATGATGTTAGACAGAGTACAAGAAAAGTTAAATGGAAAAAGACTTTTGATAATATTAGAAAATTTAGACAAGACACCTTACAATAAGGTGGCGTATGAAATATATAATACACATGCTACGGTAATTATTAATATGCATGCTGCTATTATTGGAACATTTCCTGTATATGCACTGTATTCTCCTGAGTATTCTAATATAAAAGATGTTTATGATGATGTATTCAATCTCGGTGTTGTCCAGATACTTGGAGTAAATCATGATTATCTTGATGATGGGATAGTTTCATTAAAACAACTTGTTTACAAAAGAATGGAAAAATTTCTTATAGAAGAAAATGCTCTAGAATTTGCAATAAAGATATCGGGAGGCTTGATAAGGGATTTGTTTTCTTTGCTTGTAGGTGCAGCAACAAATGCTGGCATATCGGGAAAGAGCCAGATAGGAATGGCTGATGTGGAAGAATGGGCATACCAGATGGAAGATTCCTACGGAAAATTTTTAAATTCTTCTGAAATGTTAAGCCGTATAAAGAATATATTTGAACACCCGTCAGCTCAGTTTAACGATGATTTACTTAGAAATTTATTGAGATTCGATTTAGTATTAGAGTATAGGGATGGTGTATATGTGGTACATCCGATGGTTTTGGACTGGGCAAATAGGCGGGGGTTTTTAAATGGAAGCTATCATTGATTTTGTAGAAAATAATAAAAAACTGAAATTTATGCTGGAAAATTCTTTTAGTTCATTTTTGTTTGTTGTATCTAATTCGGAAAATATGTTGGAAAATGTATATAGTAAAATTAACCAAACCAGGGATTGTTCTCATATTAGGCTAGGAACTGAAAGTTTGATATTGGAAGAGATTTCAGGTGCTGTTAATGATTATTTATTTATAACATTTGACGAAGAGTTTGAAATACTGGCAGAAAGAATTACTTATATGAGGGATTCTTTGTATGTTTCCGGAAAGTGTCTTATTTTTGGTTTTCTTTCTTCACAGTTATCATATCTCCAGCAGAATTATCCTGATTTTGGAAGTTATTCGATGATAGTTCTTGATTACACCGTAATCTATGATGTACCATTTTCGTTGCTTTTGAGTAATGATGTTACATATACCAATTTTAAAGAGTTTTATACAGCAAATGCAGACAGCGTGAAAAGTCTGGAATATGATGGTGATAATGTTCTGGATTATATAGAATATAAGTTAAAGCAGTTCCGTTATGTCAGGCTTAATGATATTGAGTTAAAACAGTTGAATAAAAAAATTTTAAATTGTCTGGATAGTGCAACGGTTTTTTTAGGGTTATCTTTTGGTAAATCAGATATTGTGTATCCTAAATACCATGAAAATTATCTGCCAGTTGTTTACAGGATAATAGACTTTACTTTAGACTACTTAGATATCTTGCGCTTAAGAAATAAAATGCAGTATATAGAACCTTTCATTATTCCACTGTTTTCAGCTATAATAATGGTTTGTTTTTGTGGCAGCTTAAAGTTGGAAATTAAAAATATTTATTCAATACTGTTTGCTGTCAAAGAGATGATTAACCTTAATGTAAGTTTAAAGAAGAAGTCTGCTGGCTGGATAGATGCGTTTCTGGCTTGCCTGCTGTATTTTGTGTTGGAGAATAATGATGTAAGGACAGCAAGAGAACTGAATGCTGTTCATATATCTTTTTTATTTACATATAGACATTTTTTTAGCTATTCTAGTGTTTTTAAATACTACAATGATTATGCTATTTTAGACATTTGGGAGCGGAAACAAGTGAAAGACCTGTCTGGTTATTATAAAAACTATGTGCATCTTAGTAACGATAGTGGTATTCAAGAAGTATTTACTTATTATTATAATATCGCTGTTATCAATTTAATGGACTGTAAAGTTGCAGATGCCAAGAATAGTTGCAATTCATTCTTTAACTGGTGTGATGATAATTCTTTTATAAACAGTATTTTGTATTATCGTATGAAAATATTATCAAGTTGGATAATTGGTGTTTACGAGGGAAGGTGTAGGTGTGCATTAAAAGATAACTTGGAAACGCTAAAGATTCAAAGAGAAATATTTCCAGAAAATCATTATTCAATTGCAGAAACACATTATTGTAATGCTATATTTTACTTTAATATTTGTAAAAATGAAGCATGCTTGAATTGTGCTAGAAAAGCAAAGAATATAATATCCTTCTATACCAGAGATGATAGAAAGAAATTTAAAAAACTTATAGATGAATTACTTATATTGTTGCAATAGGACAGGTTAATTTATAAACATACAGATTACTAAATTCTGTGGTCTGTTTTTAATGTTTATTTTATGTAGTAAATTAATTGTTGTGTTTAAATCGGTTTAATATTTTTATAAATTATAGTTAATCTATCAGGCGGTTTCAAAACCATAAATATTTTGTCACGTTCCTATAATAATCTGACAGAGTAAAATAGAGGTTTACATAATTGAGTACTCAATCTTAAGAGGGTTGCTGTATTTTATTGAGTGTGAGAAATATACCGTTAAATTTTACTTGAAAAAAGTATTAATGGTTGGTAAGATAAGGGGGAATACTTATGAATTGGGGTAAAAGAACAGTGGGAGACAAGCTTGATGTAAAAAGTAAAGAAACCGGAAGGCTTATTAAATGGTATTTTGATGACGAAATATGGGTAAATACAAAATACCAGAGAAAGCTGGTATGACCGTTACAAGATAAAAGACTGTTTATTAATTCTGTTTAAATCTGGTCTGACAGCAGAAGAAAAAGAGATTTCCTGTATGTTACCCTTATCTTCTATTGAATCACAAATGACTGGACATAAGGTCGGGATTGCTAATTTTGACACGGTATTGTTAGTGAAAAGACAATTCGGCGTATTGCTATTGCGCTTACAGCTATGACTAATACAGCCTCGGAAGAAGAGGGATATCTTCTTATTGGGGTTGCTGGTAATAAGGAAGCGGCTAGCAATTGGGAAAAAGTATTTAATGAGAAACCTTTAATTTATAGTGGACATTCTGTTCCTGGTATTAGAAGAGAAGCTGTTAAGTACTTTCATGGGGTTGGCAGATATTATAATAAGATTGGTGGGCGGCTGGAAAAAGAACCAATAGATAACAAGTTAAAGGATTTTATCCTGGCAAATTATGTATTGGTTAATTTTAAAGGAAAGCTGCTTGTTAAAATACCTGTAATGAAATTAAATGGTTATGTAAAATATGATGGAATGGTTTATAAGAGAATTGGAAGCAGCAGTATTTTGTGTGAAAGTTTTTAGGCAGTTTTATTAATTTGATAGCATTGTCCAGCTATAGAACCAAATAAATATTAAGTTGTAACTGCGGTTTGATAAAAGAACAAAAGGTATATAACCAGCCCATATCAAATAATAAGGAGCTCAGAATGTATATAGAAATAGAAACAAAACGTTTAAAGTATGAATTAGATATAAAAGGTAAGTATTCTGTGATACAGGGGGATAGCGGGAGTGGAAAAACTAATATGTGCAGGTTGTTACAGCAAAAGCTTACAGGAGATAAAACGGTTAAGGTTACCAGCAGTCTTCCGGTAGTAACAATTGCACCGTTTGATAATGGGAGCGGACTTCAGGGTATTCAAAATTCCATAGTTATAATAGATGAAAATTATAAAATTTTAAGAGAACCTGATGTAGCCTCTATACTGCAAAAATCAGACAATTATTTTATAATAATATACAGAAAAAATTTAGACTTTCTGCCATTGTGTGTTGAAAATTTATATGAGATGGAAACTAACGGCAGGGTACACTGGATAAGGCAGAAGTATACTGTCAGTGGAATAAAAGATTTTAATAAGATAAAACATATAATAACAGAAGACAAAGCCAGTGGTTGGGAATTTTTTCAGGAACAGGCAGCAGAGGAACAGTTAAAGGATAAAATTAATTATTCTAAAGGGTATTTACCAAATTGTCTGAAACGTAATTCTTTATGTAATACTTGCAGGCAAATAGATACCTGTCAATATAAACATCATATGTTTAAACCTGACATACACATAAATGAAGGCACAAACAGAATGGAGGCGTTTTAAATGCTGAGTATAAGATGGGGAACAACAGATGATACCATTGAACTTGTGGAATCTGTTTTTGATAATAATTATGAAGAAGAATGGCTGGCTGACCCACTTGTAAAAGAAATGGTACTTGATGTAGACAAATCAGAAATTCTTTCACCATATTGTATCCAGAGCCCTGTACTCGGGCAAATTCCACCAACAGGTTTGTCTGGCGGGGTAAAAGCCTTAATCATGGCTTTAAAGACTGACTGGGAAATCTGGGCTACTGCGTGTGGGAATAACTGTGCCAAATGGTTTCTTGAAATCGGTAAACGGAAAGATTTAACTATCAGTATAGAGCATTACTTTAGGTTTCCGGAAACAGAATTTGATTTTATAGATGCAGCTACTGGTGATTTGTACCATAGTTATATGGATTTTATGGTTAAATACCACAGATAGTGTAACTGGTTTAGTAAATCTAAAGAGTGTTTTTGAAAAATAGTAAAGAGTGCCATTGACCGTGCATTGGTGCTCTTTACTATTTTTGTATTTGTTTCTGGTTAGGAGTGGTGCAGATTTAACCTTATGGGTTACACTGTTATTTTTTAAGTTGCTTGGAAATGGGTTTAATATTTTAACAGGAGGTGTCTTGTGAGAATTACTAAATACAGGACAGAGCTTGATACAAACAGGCACAATGTTCTTGTAAAAGAAGCTGCTATAAATTATGTGTGTGACAGAATGGATAGTCCACAGCTTGTTGTCAAGATGTTTAATGATGTGTTTGGTTTGAACAGAATGGCAGAAGAATATGTGTATATGCTGGCACTTTCGGCAGCATACAAAGTGCTTGGTGTTTTTGAGGTATCACATGGAACTGTTAGTATGGCAGTAGCCAGTCCACGTGAAATTTTTATCCGGCTGCTTTTGTCAGGAGCTTCGCATTTTGTAATCTGCCATAACCACCCGTCTGGTGACTGTACACCATCAAAGGAGGATATTGGTCTTACAGTAAGATTTAAAAGAATGTTCTGGTTTATGGAGATAATATTTGCAGACCATATTATAACGGATAGTGGTTATTACAGTTTAAAGAAAACAACCTTTTATAAGGTGTGTTTGTTTGTGGTATTGGTATCAGGATTAAGGTTATGGCAAATGTACAGAAGCTAGTGCTAAATTGCTAGCTCAAGTTGTCCAGAGTTTGTATTGCTCTGTTTTGTTTTCTGTTATTAAAACGTTTTAATAAAACCAACTAAATAAAATATGTGTGCTGATGAGTATTATCTTTTATTTTGTAAACAGTTCTTTTTACCATAACTTATTTATCCTCTTTAGGCATGTTATCAATAAATACTATAAGTTGTTTAAGGCCTGTAAATATCTTAGAGAGGCCAGTCTGTCCGTATGGTGCAAAATATATTTAAATGTGCTGGACAAAACCAGCTTATCTAGCTAAAGTATTGTATGGCTACTTAAAAACTAAAATAAATCGTCTGTATTGTAAAATCTAATTGACAACAAATATTTAAATAGTGTAGCCGAAAATTATTGTAAATTAGAGGTTGCAGGTATTTTAAATAACAATGATATATGGTAAAATAAAAGAAATAAGATGCTACTTGTGGAAAGGCTGATAATATACATGAGTGTTTAAGAGTATTCGGCAACGGTTCTTTAACTGATAGTGATATAGATATGTTTTATTATGAATTTTAATGAAGCACAACATATAATATAATTAAGCGTTTGGAGTACAGGTTGCAGATGAATACGTTTTCTTATGGCAAGTATATGCTTGATTGACATATTTTATGTAAAGTAACCAGATTGGGGCTTGATTTTGGGTATTTCTCGTTTTAAGAATAAAATTGTTTATATAAAGTCTATAATTTTTCTATATTTTCAGATATAACACTAATAGGATTAGATAGGTTTTTATACTATAAATTCTAAATATAGATAAAATATAATTTAGCCGGGCTGTTTGTTATAATTTTTTAAATAAAATCTGAAGAGAGGTGGTTTAATGTTATATATACATGTTGGGCCAGTTGAAAGGGAATGTATAAGAACTATAGACCCATACTTTAACCGGAATAAGTCCAAAGACTGGTTTAACCGTGATGATGTTAAAAAGATTATCAAAGCTATAGATTTATCTATAGCTGTAAAAGATGAATATATCGAGTCGCCTGTATTTGGCGGTATGGCACCTGCAAAATTATCAACAGGCTGTAAAGCAGTTATACTGATGGCCGTGCTTGAAAACCCTTATATTTATGCAACCAAGTGTGGTGATAATTGCGTTCCGTGTATTTTAGACATTGCCAGGAATAAAGATGTCCATATTACGTTACACCATATTATGCAGTTTCCTGAATCTGGATTTGAAGCAGTAATTGTTGAGTCAGGGAAAAAAATAAATTCTTTTGGGGGGTTTGTTGATGAGTACTATAGAATTAGAGATAACCTCTAACCAGTATGTGTGTAAATTTTATTTTGAAAGAAGGATAAATGTTATTAAAGGGGATAGTGGTACTGGTAAAACATCTTTGTTAGAGCTTATAAGGGATACATCTCCAGATATTATCAAAAATATTACATTAGATGTGCTGATTGCTGATGACCTTGGCTGGAAAGCTTTGATGACAGCATCACATGATGCTATAATAATTTTCGATGACTCTAATGTTATTGATAGTGCAGAATTTGCTAAGTGTTGTTATGAATATGTTGTTAAAAATAATTTATATTTATTAATTTTTAACAGAGAAAATTTGAAAATAGAGCAACATACCAAGGAAGCTGGGTATATGCCGAATATATCTTACAGTATTGATTCAATATACCGTTTATGCAGTGATGGTCTTAACCATTGGTTAGAGCCGTTTTATAATTTGAAAAAATGCAGCCAGTTTTCTGGATTGGATATTTGTATTACAGAAGATACTTCAGGTGGTTTTGAGTTTTTTAGCAAACTTTTAAATACAGTCCAGGTGGAACATTCTGATGGTGGGAAAAGCGCAATTGTTGATAAGATTGAGAAATTACCTGTAAAAGATAAAAACATACTTGTTATATTTGATAGTGCTGCATTTGGATGTGAAATTGAAAGATTTGTAAATAAGCTGAGGGACTATGACTTGGCAGTATTGGATTCCTATGAGTGTTTTGAGGGATTATTATTGTGTAGTAATATGTTTCGAAATAATCAGAAAGTTATAAATGTATTTAAAGATTTACCAGCTTATGCCAATAAATACTGTCTGTCATGGGAAACATTTTTTGAAAAGCTTCTTGCTTATGTAACTAGAGAAAAGCCATATAAATATGTGCACGGAAAAAAGCTAAGAAAATGTTATTTCGAAGATTGTGGTTCATTTTCTTTTTGCACGTTTGAATTGTCACAAAAATGCGGTCTGGATGTTAGAGAAAATAAACTGGAGTGGTTATTAACGGATACTAAATACTCATATCTTTTAGCTTTTCATAAGAATGAAAACTGTGTTACTAAAAAAATGTCTGCTTTTTAAATGTTTTATATGACCTAGCTTGATAATAGGAATGAGGTGTTATATGAAATTTTTACGGATTGGGGAAGATAGTTTTAAGTGTATGGTGACATTAGAAGATTTGCAGCCTATAGGATGTACATTTACTGATATTATAAAAGACCAGGCAGGATTGCAATCTCTGCTGGATATGGTTATAGAAGAGGCAGAGGATAAAATAGGATATGTTATAGACTCTACGAGAGTGGTGGTTAATTTGCAGTTAGTTGACAGTTCATCAGCGGTTGTAACTGTTTCTTCCTGTAATGAAGATAAAGATTTCCCAGAACTGCCACCATTGTTGTCACAGGTGCCCGATTCTTTGCTTGGAAATGCTGTACAGGATACCAGACAGTCTGATGCTCCAGATAGCTTTGCAGAAAATAAAATAATATTTTGTTTTGAGTCATTCAAAAATTTAGAAGGGTATGCTGCGGCATACCCTTTTGCTACAGGTATTTTTAACAGTGTGTATAAAGATGATGCTAAAGGTGTTTATTATTTGTGTTTTGAAACAAGTGGTATTAATCCTGGTGATGTGGATGTGGTGTGTTCTTTTACACTGGAATATGCCAGACAGTGCCCTTACTGGGACAATTTCTATGAATATTGTAATGAACATTTTACCTGCCTGTTAAAAGCAAATGCAATAGAAAAATTGGCAGAGTTTGCTGTTTAACAAGGTGTAGACTTTGACAGTGAAGTGTGCTATTTTAGTAACAGGATTAGGTGTTATTTAATGTTTAAAACCAGAAATGTGGTATTACTGGAAGCAAAACTGTCAAAGGAGGTAATTGGAATGGGACTTACAGATGCGTTATTATGGTGTCTGAGTACAGAAAGAAAAATGAATGACAGAAGTGGGATTTATGGGTTTACACAAAGAACACTTGCATACAATTCTAACAGAATTGAAGGAAGTACGCTGAGTGAGGAACAGACTGCTGCTTTGTTTGAAGAAGGTTTTCTTCCACCAACGGAAGATATTTATAAAGCTAAAGATATTGAAGAAATGAATGGGCACTTCCTAATGTTTAACCATATGCTTGAAAACATGGAAGAAGTTTTGTCAGAAAAATTAATCAAAGAGCTTCATTACGAACTGAAAGCTGGTGTATTTGAGGACAGAACAAATGGTTATGCAATTGGTGATTACAAAAGAAGACCTAACTTTGTAGGAAATATGAGAACCACACTGCCAGAAGATGTTGGATGCCAGATGGAATCATTGTTGGAATGGTATCACTCTGTTAGATATAAAAACCTGGGAACACTGGCAATACTTCATGTAAAATATGAGTCTGTACACCCATTCCAGGATGGTAATGGAAGGACTGGCAGGATAATTGTTTTCAGGGAATGTCTGAAAAATAATATTACCCCGTTTATTGTCCAAAATTCTAACAGGGCAGTTTATATTACGGCACTAAGAAATGCACAGGCCGATGGGGACTTTACAGGGCTTGTAAATTACTTTAAATCAGAGCAGGATGTGTACAGAAAACAGTGTGAGTTTTTCTGTGTGGAAGACAGATATGCAGAATGTGTCCTGAAACAGTAAAAAATAACAGATGAATTGTTTTATCAGGGGGTGTGGTTATGGGTTATGTAAAAACGTTAAATGCGTTTGAAGATGATAATTTGGAAATTTTATGTATGATTGAAGATTGTACTTTTAATAAGGATGCCATTTGTGCCAAAGGTTTGCATTGCTTATCAGAACAATGTGACATGGCAGGAATTGTTCCAGGCAGACATATACAGAAATCTGGACAAAAAGCTTTTAAGTCCCAGGATTTTATAGAGTTAATTTCTGCAAGTTCTTCAAAGGGAAACCAGAAAAAGTTTATATCAAAAGACAAAAAGCTTTTTATAAAAATGCAGTTTAACTACCAGGGAAGAAACTGGAATGATGACCTGGTAGAAGTGATTGCTTCTGGCTTAGGAACACAATTTGGTTTTAACTGCCTGCAACAATATCTTGGTATTATGGATGGTTTAGATTGCAGTTATTCCAGGGTTTTTGATGGAAAATTTATTGCCTACAAGAGAATAGATCCTGTTGAGCAGTTATACGATTACAAGGCTGGCACTGACCAGCTTAAATTTGCTATTGATTGTATAAAAATAAAAACAGATGTTGACTGCAGTAGATATTTTTATCAGATGCTGTTACTTGACTATTTAGTTTGTAATGAAGACAGACATTTATATAATTTTGGTATTTTGCAGAAGGGGGATGGCTGCGTTGCTGCACCTCTTTTTGATTTTGGTCTGGGTTTGTTTGAACACGATAATGTTTACAGGGACAAAACGTTAGTACAGGCAGAGAAGCTAGCCTTAAAGAAACCTTTTGGAAACCAGCTGCCTTTAATAGAATGGCTTGAAAAAGAATACAGGTTTTGCAGGCCAGCCTCCGTTAATTTAAATAGTTTTATATTTCCAAATAAACTGGCAGAAAAGTGGCTGCATCATGTGTTAAAAACACTTGAAATAAAATATTAAAAGGAGGTGGAACTATGTTTGAAATCAGGCACCTGGAAGGCATATTAATGGTAAAAGACCAGGAAATGCTTTCATTCCAGTTAGATGGTTCATGGGTGGATTTTAAAGTAATCACACCAGTAGAAGATTTAGAATGGAAACCGTTTGATTTCTGGGATGGGTACAGCAGGCTGGGTATCCGGGAATTTCTTAAAGACCGTCTGCCACCGCTGGAGAGGGATGGCATAGAGCAGTCTTTTGAAGATGCTGGAATTCCTTTAGAAGCAGATGCTTATTTGCATTTTAGCTGCGGACGTGCATTTGACGATGAATGCTGGATAAAATTTCCTGATGGTCCACAGACGTGGGAAGACTGCCAGAAGGACTGGCTGGAAAAGTCTGATAAAGTTCTTGAGAAACAGCGGAGAAGAATGGGTATTGATTGATGTATTCACTTTGTGCCTCTTAAGGCAAAAAACGAAGACCTAAATTTTAATGGTTGTATGTTATACATTATTAGAAACATGTTGTATAGCATTTTGCTGAAGGAAAAGTTATTAAGTAATAAATTTGGTGGGATTGGGAGTCCAGGCTGTTAAATCTGATAAAGGTTAATAGCTTTTAGAATCTTTAGTTATTTGTAGAATTTGTGTTGACAATTTAACAAGGTTGCGTTAGAATAATCTTGAGTTATTCTGGTATAATAGTTACTGTTGTATGGGAATAACTTCACACGTTTTGGTGTAATGCACCAGTGTGAATTAAGTTATTCTAATGATGAGTTAGAGTAATTTTTAGTAAACCAGTACAATAAGTTAAATGCAACAAAAAAATACCCAGAGACTGCACTCCCTGGGTATTTCGCTTGTAACAATAACAAGCATTTTGTAAATACTGTCATTATCTTTTATCAAGATATTTACAAACTCTATCTGCAATTATATTTGCCAGAATAGATGTAGCCAGTACAATAAGTATGTCTAGCATGCAACCCACCTCCTTTCTGGAGGGTGACAGCAGTGTTATTGTAGCACACTTTTCTACAAATTTCTATAGATTCTTTTATTTTTAGCAAGAGAGTGGTGTTTTTTGTATGTTGGAAACACAGACTGTTAATCTGATAAATAATCTGCCAAAAAGAAAAATTTTTAAATAAATAATAGAGAGTTTAAAAATGGTTATTTGACCAAAAAATAAATTTAAAACAAGACAGTAATAAACAAGTACTCTTATGAAAGTTTAGTATATTGTATTTGGCAGGAGATTGCCACTCTGTTTTCTTATTTTTATTTTTTTACTTTTTTCGCTGTGTTTTGTTAGAATGGGTATAAAATAGAAATAGAGAGGGACGGGTTGTTATGAATAAAATAAAACCCATACCAATGGGAATAGAATTTTATAAAGAGATGATAGAAAAAGGTTACTACTATGTAGATAAAACTTTGCTGGTGCGTGACTTACTCGCACAAAAAAGTAAGATTACATTGTTCACACGTCCAAGGCGTTTTGGAAAAACACTTGCACAGAGTATGTTAAAAACTTTCTTTGAAAAAGAAATCTTTGATGACGGGATAGTGGCAGATAATTCTGTATATTTCCAAGGAAAAAGATTATGGAAGCTTAAAGATACCATATTATTAAAAAGTATGGGGTATGTTTTTGTAAGAAAAGCTGTAAGGTAATAGTTGGTTAAGTTTGTTTTGTATGATATTATGTTTTGTGATACGCCCTGTAATGTGGTTATGGAATATTACACCTTTAACCATTTTACAGGGTTTAACTTTTAGTATCTGAATTAATTTAAATAGTTTTTTGATTTTATCTATGCTGTAGGGAAGCTGGCGCGTTTCTTTACAGTTTGACAGAGAAAGTGGAAAAGAGACAAATGCAATGAAAAGAAGTATTTATAAAAATTATAAGTTTATTAATGTCTGTAATGGTATGTGTACTATTGTTTTTTATTTCAGTTAAAAAGCTGTATATAGGAAGTTTTAGCAGACAGGAATTTGTATCAGGAAACTGGTGCTGTTAAATACAACGAAAGATTACTACCGTTGTGCTTAATGCAATTTCTGTTAAGATTTAAAATGTGTCCTAATGCTGTTTATACTTGTTGTTAATCAGAGGAAATGCTTAGGTGCCAAAAAGAAAAATACCTTAATATTTATCTGGTTAGAATTTTTTTGTGGCGGGTTCTTAACAAACTACAAGACTGCTACAGGTTCAGTTAAGTCCATGTCATAAAACTTTTGAGGGGATAGCACTTTTTGAATGTTGTGGTTATTTGCAGATGGTGGATTATAGAGAAAAAATTATGTTAGATTAACAAAGAGAAAATTTTTATTATAAAGGAAGGGGTTATAGTATGAAAAGACCAGTAACTACTTTGTTTCTTTTGCAGTCTGTAGACGGAAAGATTAGCACTGGTTCAGGCAATGAACTTGATGTAGATAAAGATTTTTCTGTTATTAATGGTGTTAAAGAAGGGCTGTATCAATATTATGAGATTGAGAAAACTACTGATTCCTGGTCATTGTGTACTGGTAAGACACAGGCTAAAATTGGTGTTAATGAAAAAGCGCTTGAAAAGTCAACCATAACAGATGTTAATTTTATAGTAATTGATAATCATAATTTAACTAAACATGGTATAGAATACTTGTGCTCAAAATATTACAATGTGTTTGTTGTTACAACCAACTGTGCCCATCCGGCGCGTTCTGTTGAGTGTGATAATCTGGAAATCCTTACATACAAAAGGCTTTGTCTAGCTGATGTATTCCGTGATTTATATAATGTATATAATTGTGAAAGAATTACATTGCAGTCTGGTGGGACGCTGAATGGTGTACTTTTACGTGAAAAGGTAATTGATTTTGTTGATGTTGTAATAGCTCCGGTATTGGTTGGTGGAAAGGATACACCAACTTTAATTGATGGTTTGTCAATAACAAGCTCTGCTGAATTAGACAGTCTGGGCGTTTTACAATTAGAAAGTGTAACTGGTTTGAAAAATTCTTTTGTGAGGTTACGTTACAGGGTTATTTCCTAAGTCTTATATACAAGAATTTTTTTTGATACAGGTTACCTGCATATAAAGAGATAAGAGCAAGAATAAAATTCGATTACTGAAAAAATAGAATAACTAGAATTTTGCGGAATTAAATTATTACCAAAGTAAATCTCCTGTGGTTATTGCTAGTAAAAAAGATTCATTGAAAATTGATGTTGCATATTATTATTATCCCGTAAATGTAATAATAAATTAATTTTTTATGAGATTGCTACAAATATAATATTTTTTGGTAATGAAATGTTTATTTATATTATGGATTATATTAAATATTGTTGTATTATTATAGTAGATTTTGTTAATAGTAATATCAGCTATAGATATTTGATAAAAATAAATGTCTAAAGTTATATATTTTTATATATGATATTTTAAATTGTATTTAAACTATTTATTATTTATGAGGAAAGAAAATAGACAAAGTTGGTATCCTGTATAGAACACGGAAGTACATATATTTTAGATGTGTATTCAAAGAAGTTGTTATACCTGGCATATGATGTTTTTATTTGGAAATAAATAAAATGTATGAAATATTCTTTGTGTTTGTATTTAGCAATATGTTGAATTATAAGAAAAGTGATTCAGAATAAACGTTCTGGTTGTATGAGTTAATAAATAATGCTAGAATTAAGGAGGTATCAAAAGATAATGGGGGAAAATAAAGTGAAGCTTATTAGTATTTCGGTTATAAAATTGTATAAATGCTATAACTATTATGTTGATTTCAATTCAGATGTAACATTTATTTACGGCTTAAATGGTTGCGGTAAAACAACCATACTTAATATTACTGAAGCTATAATTACTGGACAGCTTTTTAAACTTTTTAATTATGTCTTTAGCAGTGTGGCTTTAAAATATACCAATGGTTCAGGTGAAGATGGTGTAAAAGAGATATCTATATCTTCTAACCACCGTAAACTTAATGTTAAGTTTAAAGAAAAACCATATACAATAGAGGTAGATGATTTAGAGGAAAATATCCATCAGGTTAAAGGCTTAAATAACATATCATCATTATACTTTAGCAGATATCCTTTTCTGGTTGAAATAAAAAATACATTTAATTATGTGTATTTGCCTTTAAACCGTTCTTATGCACCATATAATGATACAGGTGAGTTATTACCTTATTTACCAAGATTTCGTAATCATCATTTGGCGGATGATATTTATATTGATATTAACAGCCGTGATGGCGCAATGCTTAAAATTGAAACATTGATATATCAAAATTATTCAAGAGCAAATATTGCAATAAATAAGATCAATGACACTTTTAGGAATAGTATGCTGAAACCTCAGATTGAACTAAATACTGTGTATAATTTTGAAAGTTTTTTATCGGAGATTAGAAACAATGATATACAAAAATTGGAAAAGGTACAGGAATCTTATATTAAAATTTTAAAGGAATTAAACATTATAAATGAGTCAGAAGAGGTATCTTATAACAATTTTTTCAAAAGTTTCATAAATGATTTTTCAGATTTTATAAATAACGGAAAAGATTATATCCCTATTGAATTGGCATTCAATTTTCAAGAGATATTTAGAATACAAAAAGCTGTTGAAGTTGCAGAAAAAATGGAGCAAAGAAAAGCAAAGGTCAGAATGCCATTAGAAGTATTTTTAAATACAATGAACAGCTTTATTGGAAATAGTGAGGACGGAAAGGAGCTTTGTATTAATAATGATGGACAGATATATTTTAAGACAAAATATAGTAATAAGGAAATTAGTATCCAACATCTTTCTTCAGGAGAAAAGCAATTAATAACTTTTTTTGCAAATTTAATATTTATAGTTAAAGAGAAATCTTCTGGAATATTTGTTGTTGATGAACCAGAGTTGTCATTGCATTTATCATGGCAAAATATATTTATTGATAAAGTATTAGAAGTCAATAAAAATATTCAATTAGTTTTTGCCACGCATGCTCCTGAGATAATAGGAAAAAGAAGAAATAAAATGTTTAAACTTGAAAAGAAGTACACAAAGGTGGATTAAGAAATGGATGAAGGGTTAGATGATTTAAAATATTCCTCTGAAGCACTTGCGGCGAGATTTTTACTTTTTCAGGGATTGAATGAGATTAATGTCATTGTAGAAGATACAAATAAAGAATATATTTATGAAACTATATTTAAGCGCCTCTTGGGAGAACAATTTAAAATTTCTGCTATATTTGCAGTAGGTGGTAAGTTAAAAGTTAAAGAGCGTTATCATGAATTCGGAGAAATAACAGAAGGAATCAGAAATTTCTATATTGTAGATGGTGATTTTGACCGATATATTTATTCAGATGAAATGATAGATGCTTCATGTTTTATTTATTTAAAAACATACAATATAGAAAATTATTTTTTAGATGAGGATGCCTGTGTACAATTTGCTAAGGGTCGGTTAAAGCAAATGGATAAAGAGGTAAGAGCAAAAATAAATTTTAATTACTGGAAAAATAGGATTGTACAAGAGGCTTCTAAATTATTTTTATGTTATTGTTTTATAAAGAAGTATCATCCTACAATTGAAACAGTTTCCCGTTCATCTTATCTTTTTATTGATATAAAAACAGGATTTGAGCAGCAGAATGGTGCATATCAAGAATACTGGCAGTCTGTTATAGAGTTAGATACAGATGCACAAAACAAAATTGATAAGATTGATGCCATTTATCAAAATGTTAATGGACCTGATTACTTTAATTTGATTTGTGGTAAGTTTTTGTTGGATAGTTTATACTGTTATTTACGCAATATATTCGGAAGTAAGTTTAACCATAATGATTTCAAATGGCATCTGGTTAACAATTTTGATATTTCTAAACTAAATTATATTAAGGACGCAATTTTGCAAGTACGGGATAGTTTTGACTAAAAAAAAATAATAAGTTTTTTATTTTAAGGAGCTGTTACATTAAAATTAGTGTACAGTTTCTTTTTTACACAAAAAAGATTGTCAGATTTTTATAGGTCTGGTAGTCTTTGTAAAAATTTAGTGTTAGATGTCTTACTTGTATTTTAATAATCTTCATGATTATTGAACATTATCCATTGTTTTCTTTATTAGTAATTCTGGCTAAAGAAATTTTCGTGTTAAGTTTAAGAAATGTGGAAAAAAGTTACTTTTATAATTACTTTTAATAGAATTTTTGAAAGGAGTTGTATCTTTAATAATATATTTAACAGGCTTATTAAATTGCTTGTATTTAATATACAGGATTACTTCAAATTTTTCTAACTTAAAAACTCTACCAAGGCTGGAAGAAATTTTAATTTTCAGATTACTTTCTAAGTTTTGTTATTAATGTTGTTATTGCATAAAATTATTTATCTGATAGAACTTCATACAGCCATTCCTTAGCCCATAGTTTTCTAGTTTTGTTTAATACAAGTAGTTTGTCAGAGGGAAGCTGTAATGTTTCCCTCTTTTAAACATTTTATAACAGATAGATTTGTTCAGTATTACTATGTAACGTTTATAATTTTTTTTGCATTAAAACCCTAATAAATTATACTTCTAGAATTTAGCAGTGTAATTTTTACCTTATTTCTTCGTTGCTGGAAAACCATCATCTGCCAGTGTAACCTTTTATGATAAAGTGAACATGGTAATTGTGAGGGTTAAATGTTTTTAACTTTTGGAATGTAAGCAATTCCTGTCAGTCCTTCCCTGTCTAATGGTTTCCTGGTGTGTTTCCAGATTCCATAAGAACCTAGTGTTTTTCCATTTGGAAGTTTTTGTTTAAGAAGACGTGGAATGTGCGCATAACCTGGCTGTGAACATAACTTTTGTTCAATTTCCAAATCTAGGACGCAGAAAAGCCGTTCTGCAAATTCTTCAGCTTTGACGCTGCTGTAGCGTTTAACCCAGGGATTTGGAACAACAGAGTTGGTGGTATAGTCGTAATAGTCAAAAGTTAATCCTTTTAATCCAGAACCTCCAAGGTCTTCTTTGATGGCAAGGAGTGCAAGTTCTGTTAATCTGGCATCTGATGGGTTTTCAATGGATATACTTCTTTTCATGTATTCGTAGTGTTCCCATAGTTCATAACATGTTTTATCACCTGACAGCCGTATACGTATGTAAGTATACTAGATGAGCAATGTGCTTGTTTTTCTGTCATAATATGCTTTGGGTGATGTGGGCTTGCTACCAGCGGCATCTGTTTGGATTAGTTTCATTTTACCAGTATCAGGTTTAGTGTAAATTCTGTTATAAGTTTTATACATAAGTATCCTCCTTTGCCAGTGGTACTTATGTTATCGTCATGTACTATAAAATAGTTTAGAAAGGCGGTTATTTATGGAAAAGAAATATGAGTTTACAGGTTTAGAAAAGGAAGCCTATGCAGTGTACAGGAATGTTATAGTGCGCCAGATAAGGGCTGTACGTTCTTTTGGTGGTGTAAAAAAGGGTGATGTGGGTGGCTGGATAGGTATGGAGTATAATCTCAGCCATGGTGGTAACGCATGGGTGAAAGATAATGCTGTAGTTATTGATGATTCTGTAGTCTGTGGTGATGCTTTAGTGGCTGGCAATGCTGTAATAGAGGAAGGTTCTGTGGTTTCAGGAAATGCAGTGGTTTGTGGCTACGCCAGTATTATAGGGTCTAAAATACACGGAAATGCAAAAATTAGCGGGTGTGCAAGCGTTGAAAATGGTGCAGAGATTACAGATAATGCAATAGTTTGTGGTAATGCCTCAGTAGAACCAAATGCGTGCGTCTATGGCAATGCTGAAGTGTGTGGATGTGGAAGAATACCTTCCTCTGTAGCGGTTGGTGGCAGTACCAAGGTTTACAGTTATGATTTTAATAATGACTGTGCTGATAGTAAAATTATAGGATGGCTTTCTATTGAAATGGATAAGATTAATTGCTTAAGGAATATTGTAAATTACTGGATTTTTGCAGGACTTCCTCCATATGGTTTTGAAAAGAAGGATTTCAGCAGCCCTTTAGAATTTAGAAAAACTGTAGAGAATTTTATCCTGGACGGGGCTAAAGGTTTTAAAGACGCCATAGCAGCATATTACTGCGAAAAGGAAGCTATTGACCCACCTGACTGGCTGGACTGTGATGGGTATAGCCTTTCTCCAGACAGTATCCCATTAAGGCTGTTTTATTATCCTGAGGGCTGGAAAGGCAGGAGGTCTGCTAATCCTGTAATAAGTAAAGCAGATGCTTTAAGGGAAGTAAAACGTAATGGGCTTCTTCTAAGATGGGTAAAGGAGCAGACACCTGAGATTTGCATGGCAGCAGTAAAACGTAATGGAGAAGCCTTACAATGGGTAAAGGAACAGACTCCTGAGTTGTGTGCTGCTGCTATGTTAGAAAATCTTGGTGCAGAAAGATATGCTGAATGGAAGCCAGACTACAAAGAACCAGAAAGTGATGAAAATGGTTTTGTTTCTTTTAATGAGTCAATGTTTGCAATGGAAGAAAGCCTGAAAGCCGTGCGTATGGTGAAAGTGTGCTGCTAATTGCACAAGCTTTTTTGAAACTTAGCTAGTGTAGCCAGCTTTATCTGTTCTGCTGTTTCTAATGGAACTGGGTGCGGAGTTTCCTCAAACCTCCTGCTTTCTTCTGTGCTGTCAGGTTGTATTCTATATTTTAAGATTAAACGGGCATAGTCCTGGAGGAAAGCGTGGCACTCCTTGCAATTCAGGGATATAATATTTTTATTTTCAATTTTGTAGTTATGTGTTTTGTATCGGAGCGTAAACCTTGGTATTCGGGAATAATACTCCTGGCAGCTGTAGTATTTATTTTTGAATGGAATGTATTTCATGGTGCTTTTGCGTGGCATAAAACGTTTTTCGTATATTTCATACATTTTTATGTAAGCCGAAGTTTTAAAGATTTTTATTTCATATTCAAAAATGTTGTTAAAATTCATGTAAACACCTCCATGGTGATTATAGTATAGAAAGGAAGGATTGTAAATGTTTATTTCAGAAAATTCAAAATTTAGAGTTGGGGATAGTGTAATTTTGAAAGACAGCCGGTACAGAGGTGGCTGGTTAGAGCATAATCTTGCTGGTGGTATGGAAATTGAATACGTTGGTGATGATACTTCTTGTCCGCCAAAAACAACTGTTACAAAAGTTTTGAAAAGAGAAGAACCTTCTATTAATGGTATACGTGAAGAATATTATTATGAAGTTTCTGGTTATCCAGGCGGCAGGTTCCGGGAAGACCTTTTGGAAGGAGCGGGTTCTGATGGTTCCTGTATTGAATATACATCAGGTTTTTATGCTTCGGAAGTGGTAGAAGTTAATTATAGGACAGATGTTAAATATTTTACAGAAGAAGAAATCCAGGCATTTACACCAAGTGTTTTTGAAAGTGATAATTTTAACAGCGAAAATTTCTTTAAGTGTGGTGAGATGAGTGAGGGACACGCCATTGTTGACATAGCAGGCATTTGGTATGATGAAAGCACCATTGAGCTTGAGTTATATTTTACTTTTGATGGAAGTAACGTACGACAAAAAGTGCTTGCACAAGGTTCTGCTAATGCCTCTGATTTTAAGGACTTAAAGTTCAGTGCCAGGGAAGCTGTAGGCTCTACTTGGGGGATGCCTTCATTTTATTTAGCAGAGTCTTGCGATGGGTGTTTTGCATTAGACCAGTTTTGCAATTCTCTCGAAATACTAGAGGTTTGCGAGATTGATACTGATGAGTGGTGTTAAGACGGTGAGGTTACCTGTTATTCAGGTTTGGGTAAGAGATGGCTGTTATTTTATTTTAGGAATTAAGAGTGTTCCTTTGTAGTCAGATATGGGATTGTATTTTTGGAGTGTTAGAAGCTGTATGCTTCGGCGGCCAATTTTACAATCCCTTCTGTTCTTCTTATTCATATATTTGCCAGGCTTACTGTTTTTGTGCTTTTTAAGTTGCGTGCAAATAATTGCATTTGTTTATGCAATTTGATAAAATTAAAATAGAAGTGTAGTATAAGATTTGTGAAGTGTTGTTAATAAAAGTAGGGAGGTGTGGTATGGTTAGGGAAATACATGCTTTTGATGAAAACAGGAATTCAGCCGGGGGTTCTATGTTTAAGATGTCATCTGATTTTAAAGATGTTACCTATGATGCTCCTTTTAAAAATGTTTTTTCTATTAAGCGTGTTTTAGCAGTTATAATTAAAGAAACAATTGAATTGTACCAATATTGTTCTGTAGATGATGTGGCTGGATTAATTGAGTCTGTAGACCCCATGGTAACAGTTAAGCCAGGTACTGATGATAAAATTACTATCAGTGAGAGCTATGTAAAGGGAGAGGGTACTGTTAAATTTGACATTTTAGTGAAGGTTGGGGTACCTGCTGATAAAGTGGCTGAAGTAGGTAGCAGATATGTACAGGTTAGGTTAAATTTAGAGATGCAAAGGAATTCTACTCCGAATTATCCACTTTCATACAGGGGTCTGTATTATGGTTCAAGATTAATTAGTGACCAGATACCTAAAATTGACCAGACTACTAACTATGGGATTTTAATGCCAGTCTTTAGTGTATGAATTACGTTAGTTGGAAAGAATACTGATGCGGCTAATAAAGTGTTGCGGTATAGTTTAAAAGATATGAATTATAACCAGGCTGATAGTCCTGGCAGCTTTGTTGGAAGGATGAATGCTGTAACAGATTTGTTAAATATTTATTTTGTTTGTATAGATAAGAGTATACTTGAGAGTAAAACAGTAAAAAATGGATTGGAACCTGTTGTTGAATATGTTTCTTTACTGTTTGCTGGGCAGTTTGGTGATAGCCGTTTAATGAAGTATGATACGAAGTTTGACACTGTAATAGCTAAGTATGGAGAGGAGTTGAAAACTATGTCAGGATATTATTCAGAAGTAGAAGAGATTGTGGCACGTGAAGTAGAAGCTGCAGCAGCCCGTGGAAGGGCAGATGGAAAGGATATGGGGATAGCTCTTGGAAAAATTGAAACTTTAGTAGAAGAAGGTTATTCTGATGAAGAAATTATTGTTCGTCTTGTTAATGCTAGAAATAATCCATTAACAGCGGAAGAAGCGATGGAGTATTTGTTACTTTATAAAAGCGAAGTATAATAGTTATTTGAGTTATTGAGGAGTTGGCAGAAGAAATAATAGCCCATAAAGCAGAAGCTGCAAGAGCGGATGGAGAGGATATAGGAATAGTTCTTGGGAAAATAACTGTTATTAAAAATTTATTATTAAATGGGTTGTTAGTAGAGGAAATAGAGAAACTCGCTGACGTGACTAAAACAGAGATTAATAAAGTGAAAGTCAGTCTTGGCATGTGCTTGCTTTTACCTATGAATTTTGAAATTGCATGTATTAATCCCAGTGAGTTGAAACTTGTTGTTGAATATATTTCTTTACTGTTTGCTGGATAGTTTAATGATAGCTGACTATTAAGTCATTGTACAAAGTTTACCACTGTAATAGCTAAGTTTGGAACAGACTACTGGGACAGCAGAGAAAAGTATTGAAGAAACCAGGATAAAACTAACAATAGTGGCAGGTAATTTAAAAATAGAAATAATGTACTATTTTAAGATGAAAATAATAGATTGTAATGATGTTGTCTTTATTAAAGCATTAAGAAGCCAGGCATTAATTATATAAGGAGGCATTTATATGAAGCTGATATATAAGGAAGTAATAAATAATACTGAGTGTAGTCTGGTATTAGATAATGATGGCAATACTGTAAATATATTATATGGAAATAAAGTAATAGATAGTTCTGCGGGTGCAACGTATAAAAATATCACAGATGGTGATTGGATGGCACCAGTATTTTTAAGGCTGGAGATAGGATTATATGTAAATTCCGTATTAATGGATGAAGAATTTAACAGGTATGTATCAATGCTTGATTAGTGCAGGAGTGAATATAATGAATTACTTTATAAAACATGAGGATAAGAAAGTAGCTGTAATAAATATAGATGATACTGATAACATTGCAAGAATAGAAATAAGCAATAATAGTGATACACTAAGATATTTACCGATAAACGTAAAAGATAAAAAGGGATTATCAGACTGGGTTAAGAACAGAGGTATACCTGTAACAAGACAGGATATAAAATTTGATTTAAAAAATAAATCTACGTTCCGGTATATGATGGAAAATTTAGGACTGTCATTGACAGACCATTACTGGCTATGTCCTGTAAATGAAGATATTACATGGAAACAAATAAATTTATATAAGAATGATTTTAAATCAGCATATTCATTAGATTTGTGCCATGATATAAGCGGAAAGACAAATTTTATTCCCAGTGCTTCATTAAAAGGAGATTTAAAGAAAAAGTGGATAATAGATGAAAATGGGGTAAGGCGGCTTGTAAAAGGAAACTGTAATGATTCATGCAGGCAAAGCATAAGTGAAGTATTTGCAACAGAAATACACAAGAAGCAAGGAAAGTATAACAGTACACCATATGAGTTAATAAAAATATCATCTAATGGCAAGAAAATAACAGGCTGCCAGTGTCCCAATTTTACATCTATAGATACAGAGTTTATACCAGCAATAGACATAGTAAATAGCAGAAAGAAACCAAATGATAAATCATATTATGAATTTTATATACAGATATGTTACGAGCATGGCTTAAATATAAGATATTTAATGGAATACCAGATATTGACAGATTTCGTAATATCAAACTCCGACAGACATTTAAATAATTTTGGAATATTAAGAAACAGTAAAAGTCTTAACTGGTTACAATATGCACCTATATTTGATAGTGGTAACAGCTTATTTTATAAATCTGGTATTATTCCTATGGGTAAAGATTTGTTAGAACTTGGTGTTACATCATTTAGCTCACAGGAAACTGGATTATTGAAATATGTAAGAAACAGGGGAATAGTGGATATAAATAAACTGCCTGCTTGTGATGATCTATATACGTTATTGCAGAAAGATAAAAATACAGCACAAGATACAAATGAGAATATAGTGAAGGCATATCAAATGAAAATAAGGTATTTAGAAGATTTTCAGAATGGTGCGGATATCTGGAGTTATACATACAGAAAAAAATCAAGACAGTATTTTGTAAAATAAATTGTTACATGGTGTTATTATATTATGAAAGTTGTAGCCAGTTTACCAGAAACTGTAAGGTATAATGGTTAGGTTACATAGATATATACTTTAGGAAAATAGTATACTTAAAACAAAGAGAGGTGCATGGTTTGAGCCAGCAAGAGAGTACAATTAAAATTATAGTTCCAGAGGAACAGCTCTGGGAAAATTTAAGAATTTCCAATGACTTTATGTTTGCAAAGGTTATGAGAAACCCAGAATTATGCAAAGGGATGTTAGAACGGCTTCTGGATATCCAAATTGACCACATAGAGTATCCAGAGGAACAGAAAGTTATTGATATTTCAAAAGACAGTAAAAGTGTACGGTTAGACGTGTATCTTAAAGATGAAAAAGGCACTGTATACAACATAGAAATCCAGACTACTAATAGCAAAAATCTTCCCAAAAGAACCAGGTACTATTCTGGAATGATTGACCTTAACGCAATTGAAAAAGGGGCAGATTACAGTGAGCTGCCACGGAGCTTTGTTATTTTTATCTGTACATTTGATGCTTTTGGAAAAGGACGGTGGAGATACACATTTTAGAATGTATGTAAAGAAGATAACAGGATATTTTTAGAAGATGGTACATCTAAAATTTTCTTTAATACTGCTGGTACTAAGGGAAATATCAGTGAGGATGCAAAGAATATCTTAAGGTTTATAGAAAACAATACAGCAGAAGATAGTTTCACAGAAAAACTGGCACAGGAAGTCCAGAAAATCAAAGAAAACAAAGAATGGCAGGTGGAATATATGACATTACTTATGCGGGAAAGGGAAAAATATAAAGAAGGCGTAGAACAAGGCAGACAAGAAGGCAGGGAAACAGAAAAACTGCAAATTGCTAAAAACCTTATAGGGTTGAATATGGCAACAGAATTTATTATGCAAGTAACTGGTCTTTCTGCTGAAATCATTGATGAATTAAGAAAATAATAATATAGTTGAAAGTTGTGATATGTGAATGATATATAAAAGGAGTAAATAATGAAACAGTTACCTATTGGAATAGAATCGTTTAGTAAAATCATTCAAAATGGTTATTATTATATAGATAAAACAGATATGATAAAGGATTTATTAAACTCAAAAAGCGAAGTAACTTTGTTTACACGCCCACGTCGTTTTGGTAAAAGTCTGAATATGGATATGTTAAAGACATTTTTTAAATCAGGTACAGATGCGGCACTTTTTAATGGGCTTGCCATTTCAAAGGAGAAAGAGCTGTGTGAGAAGTACCAGGGAAAATATCCCGTAATTTCCCTCAGTTTGAAAGATGTGGGTGGAATGTCATTTGAAGATTTTATTGACGGGATAAAAGTTATTATAAGCAGGAGTGCATACCCATATAAGAGATTATTATTACAAAGCAGCCAGCTTGATGAAGATGATAAAGAAAATGCCAGGTGTATTGCTGCAAATAAATTTAAATCAATGGCAGATGTATATTCAAGCCTTAATATGTTATCCAGGCTTTTGTGCCAGCATTATGGGAAAAAAGTTATTATTATTATTGATGAATATGATGTGCCCTTGGACAAAGCATACCAGAGCGGGTTTTATGATGAAATGGTAAATTTTATTCGGCTGTTTTTTGGAAGTGCCCTTAAAACCAATGAATATCTTGAATTTGCTGTACTTACAGGCTGTTTGAGGGTTTCTAAAGAAAGTATATTTACAGGCTTAAATAATTTTAAAGTAATGGGAATTTCTGATAGCAGGTTTTCAAGGTATTTTGGCTTCACTGATAGTGAAGTAACAGATATGCTGGAATATTACGGTCTTACAGGCAAATACACTCTCTTTAAGGAATGGTATGATGGTTACAGGTTTGGTAATACAGAGGTATACTGTCCGTGGGATGTGGTAAACCAGTGCGAATTATTATGTGAGAACCATGAAGCCCCAATGCAGCCATACT
>JAAWKM010000131.1 GCA_022797375.1 Lachnospiraceae bacterium | reverse complement strand
TTTACTGGACTGCGAAAGCTGTCACTCCACAAAGCCTCAGACAACAGACACTGTTTTTGTGGCTGTTAGCTGCTGTTTTTGCAGCGGTCTGTGGATTGTACTGTGGAGTGACTGTGAATAGTAACAACAGATGTGGTCTTTTTAAAACTATCAAAACTAATTCTTGACAAAAAGTAATTATCCATATAAACTAATATACGGGATAATTTTATTTTGCTGGAATAGCTCAGTTGGCAGAGCACTTCACTCGTAATGAAGGGGCCGTGGGTTCAAGTCCCATTTCCAGCTTATACAGAATATACAAAAAGTCTTAAAAACAAATGTTTCTAAGACTTTTTTTATTTCTGGTTATCCCCTTATCTGCTCTGTTATGCTCTCTTTTTTACGCAGTGCAAAAACAATTCCTGGCATTATTGCCCCAAATACCAGAAGTACAGGGCATGTTACCAGTACAGGCACAAGTGTAAATTTATAATTAATAAACCATATGCTGCCCCCTATAGTCTTTATTGCTGTAAGTGAGAATATTGTTCCTGCCACAAATGAGAATAATATTGAAAGAACTGAGTAAAATATCCCTTCTGCCCTTAACATGCCTTTTAGCTGGCGTTTTGTCATTCCTATGGCTTCCATCATGGCAAACTCCCTTTTTCTTGTTGTTATGCTTGTTACAATCACATTTATAAAGTTCAGTATGCCAATAAGCCCTATTATTCCTGACAGCCCTGTTCCTGTTACAGTTATCATTCCGATTATTTCATTAAAACTTTCCTCATATGTTTTTCTTGATTCATATGACATTAATGGTTCTTCTTCTGATGTATAATTTTCCAGGAATTTTTCCATATTGTCTTCCTGTCCCTCTTTTGTATCAAAAAGGAAACTCATTAAAAGCTGTTCTGAAAGATTTTCTTTAAATTCATCTGCAGAAACATAGTATGAAAAATTACTGCTTATACGGTTTGTCAGGCTGAAGCTATGCCTTTTTACAACTGAAATTATCTCATACTCTTTTGTGGTTTTATCATTGTAGTTTAATGTAATTTTGTCACCTGCATGATGTTTTACCTTGTTCTTTAATATAGAATTATCATCATCTACATCTACAGCATAAATTATATATCTGCCTGTACCCAGCTTATCCCATATTACATCTTTGTCTTTTTCACCTTCTACTACTGCCATTTTAGACAATACAAAACGTTCTATTCCGTGCAGTTCTACATTATATGCTCCTGTTTCATAACCACTGAATGGGGTAAATTCTTTAACTACTGGTTCATATGCTCCTGGTGCACCATCTTTGTCTGTCTGGATATTATCTGGTATTTTCCAGCTTTCTACTGGCATTTTCACATCACTTGTTGACATATAAATCCTGCCACCATCTTTAAAACCCTCCTGGCTGGTACATGCAGAAATAAAGCTTTCAGAAAGACTTTCTTCCTTGGCAGTTTTTTCATCAGATGGAAAGTAATTATTATTCCATAATACTGCATTTCCAATAATACATTCACTTAAAATCATTTTAGACAGGAATGTTTCCCTGTTAATGGAGTTTGTTATTGTATAAACACTGTTCATTAATACAATGGTTAAAGAAAGTGAACATATAACTATTACCGTCCTTCCTTTGCTTCTTCCAAGATTTGAAAATGCCATACGTGTAATTTTACCACCATCTGTTGTTTTCTTTTGCTTTTTGTCTTTCTTTCCATATTCTGTATAGCGCAGTGCTTCAACAGGTGAAACCTTTGCCGCAATTCTTCCTGGCTTCCATTCAGAAATTAATACTGTAATTATTGTAAAAACGGCTGCAAATATAAATATCCACAAGTTTGGTGATACATGGATAGTTGTTTCTTTATTTGTACTTTCTGAAAGCAACAACAAAGGAAGCAAAAACCTGCCTGCAAAAAACCCTGCAAGCAGCCCAGCGGGTATGCCTGCAATGCATAGCCACAATGCCTGCCTGCGCAGTATTTTTTTAATCTGCCGTCCTGTTGTCCCAATCGTTTTTAAAAGCCCATAATAACGTATATCATTTATAATTGAAATCTGGAAAATATTATAAATTATTAAATATCCTGCGGCCATTATAAGGAGAAGTGCTGCTATAATGCCTATAATTGTTACAGGGTCACTTTCTGTACCTCCAGATATATATGCCCAGTTAGCATTTGACTCTATATAATTGGCAGACTCCATGTCAATAGAAAAACCACTTTCTGTAATAACCTGGTTTAACTTTTCTTGTATATTCATTGAATTTGCAAATATAACATGCATTGAAATTTTGCCTGTGCTGCTATAACTGTCTTTGCTGTCTGCTGTAATTTCTTCTGCATATTTTTCAATATATGCCTCTGGCACTATTGCAAAGCCAACATTCATTACTGACGGCTCTGTTATGCCACTTACTGTAAATGTACGCTTTACAGGCTTGCTCTGCATATGCACCTGTATTTCAAGTGTAACCTGGCATCCTGGCTCTGGCTCCACCCCAAGAAGCTGTAATGACTTTTTATCCAGAAGGATTTCATCTGCTGTTTCTGGCGCTCTTCCTTCTATTATGTTTATAAACCAGTGTGGATAAAATTCTTTGTCAATATAGTGCATTTCCAGATGGCGTTTTAAAAACTCCTTATTATTAATTGAATGTGCGGTTACGATATCCCTTCCGCATTCCTTAATTAACGGATGCTTCTTTAATATATCATACTGTTCCTGTGAAAGTTCTTTTATTGCCCCATGTGCATCACCACCAGCCTGCTGCATGGAAGTTTGTTCAGCATGTTCAATTAAGCCAAACCCTATTGTAAATACCGCTGTAAAAAGGACTGCTGTCAGTATTATGGCAGCTACTGCTATAATATTGCGTGTACGGCTGGCACGGAAACCCTTAACCGCCAGGCGTTTTATTGCTTTGTTATTTTTTACTTTACGCATCCAGTACACCTCCCCTGCGGTTTACAATTCTGCCATCTTCAATGCGCACAATGCGGTCTGCCATCTGGGCGATTTCTTCATTGTGGGTAATCATGACTATTGTCTGTCCGAAATGCTCACCTGTAACTTTTAAAAGCCCCATTACATCGTTGCTTGTAACTGAATCAAGATTTCCTGTAGGCTCATCAGCAAGCAGTATAACCGGCTTTGATGCAAGTGCCCTGGCTATTGCCACTCTTTGCTGCTGTCCTCCTGAAAGCTGTGATGGCAGAGAATATATTTTATCCTGTAATCCAAGAGTGCTGATAATATTGTCCACAAAACTTTTATCTGTTTCATTGCCATCCAGTTCAATTGGCAACACAATATTTTCATATACATTAAGTACAGGCACAAGGTTAAAACTCTGGAATACAAACCCGATTTTCCTTCTTCTGAAAATTGTTAATGCTTCTTCCTTTAGTGAAAAAATATTCTTGCCATCTACCGTTACAGTACCAGAGGTTGGCTTGTCAAGACCACCTATCATATTTAAAAGGGTAGACTTGCCACTTCCCGAAGTACCAATAATTGATACAAATTCGCCCTTTTCTACAGCAAAATCTATACCATCTAATGCTTTCACACATGTACTGCCCTCACCATAATATTTTTTCAGTCCTTCAGTTCTTAATACTTCCATATATAATCCGCCTTTCCTTATTTTAGATTTATTCCCATAAATACAAAAAATCTGTTTATGCAGTATTTCATTTGCATAAACAGATTTTATCAAACTATTCTTTCCAGAGCCTTTCTGAAATCTTACAGATTTGCAAGAGTACCATTACACATTTAACAGGTACATTTTAAAACAGCTTCCACTTCCTGGCACTGATGATACTTTAATATATCCTTGTTCCCTCTGGAGTATTATACGTGCCAGATAAAGCCCTATTCCGTTCCCTTCCTGGTCTAAAACATCTTTTCCGCGGTAAAACCGCCCAAAAACCTGTGCCTGTTCTTCCTCTGGGATTCCTATGCCTTCATCTTCCACACTTATACAAGTAAACATTTCCATCTGCCTGGCAGAAACCTTAACTGTGCTTCCTTCTGGTGAATATTTTACTGCATTATCCAGCAGGTTGCATAAAGCCTCATATGTCCAGCGGACATCATATAATGCATATATATCCTCATTAATTGTAATATCTATTGTAATATTTTTTAAATCCGCCATTCCTTTTGCATACCTGCCTGAGTCTGTTAACAGCCTTGAAACAGATGCCTTCTCTGGACGTAATTTTATCATATTGCTTTCCAGCCTTGAAATCTTAGAAAGGGCATTTACCAGGAATTCCAGCTTTTCTGTATGCATACGTATCTGTTGTACATAAGGCAGCTGCTCTGGTGTACAGATTTCCTCAAGAAGCTGTGTATAAAGGCATATATTCGCAACGGGTGTTTTAGTCTGGTGGGAAATATCTGTTACAAGTTCTTTAATTGCCTCACGCTCTGCCTGGATTTTTTCTGCTGATACTTTACTTTCTGAAATATACTGGTGGAACTTACTTTCAAGTTTTGAAAGTTCTGTTTCATCATAATCTTCTTCAACAAAATAACCATTTATTGCATCTGTCAGCATTTTATCCAGCCTTGACACTATTTTACCTGGTCTTGCCACAATAAACCTCCCCATAATGTTTCTTTTCACATTACACACATTTCCACACATAACCTATACCATAAACCGTGGAAACCGGGCTGTTCCTCCCCTTTATTTCAAGTTTTTTGCGCAGCCTGCTTATTGTGACTGACAAAGCATTTTCATCCACATATTCCATACCACATGTCCATATATTTTCTACCAGCATGTCACGGAGCAATGTCTGCCCTGGATGTGTTACAAATAATTTAAGCAGTTTCTGCTCTGGTGCACTAAGGTTTATTTCCTGTCCGTTTACCTTAAAATCCAGATGGTCAAAATCAAACATATAACCTGCTTCTTCATAAACCTGTTTTTTATGGTTTTTTGCACGTTTCCATATATTCTCTGCCCGTATACGGAGTGCCATAAGGCTGAAAGGCTTTGTAATATAATCATCCGCGCCAAGTGTAAGCCCAGTGACCTCATCTGTTTCCATGTCATTTGCAGTAACTATTAGTACAGGGATATCAGAAGACTGGCGGAGCACACGCAGGAAATCAAAGCCATTGCCATCTGGAAAATTAACGTCCAGTATAACCATATCAGGGCTTTCCCTCTGCCACTTCTCCCGTGTCTCTTCTAATGTATATGCCATGTCAAATACAAAATCTTCCCTTTGCAATGCCAGGCGTATGCCCTGGTTTAAACTTTTATCATCCTCTGCAACTAAAATCTTATAAGCCAAATCTATCTCCCCATTCTGCTGCCTGGTTCATGAACCTGTATTAATTCCCGCCATGCCTGCTGTCTGTTCCAGCTTGTCCCATGCCTGCCTTATCCCGCCTGCCTGCACTGGTGTTATTTTTTCTGGTTTTGCTTTTACTATACGTTTCTTAAGTTCTGACATATCTGCTTTAAGTGCAGAACGTACATTTCTGTCAAGTTTTTTGCCTGTATCATGGTATGCCTGCTCTATTTTATAAAGATAAGCTTCTGCATTGTTCCTTATATCTATTGCTTCCTTGCGTGCTGCATCTTCTGACTCATACATTTTTGCCTCCATTTCAGCCCTCTCAATTTCTTCTTCTGTAAGGTTTGAGCTGGAAGTAATTGTAATCTGCTGCTGTTTTCCTGTGCCAAGGTCTTTTGCTGATACATTTACAATGCCGTTGGCATCAATATCAAAGCTGACTTCTATCTGTGGTACTCCTGCAAGTGCCCGTTTTATCCCTGTAAGCCTGAAATTACCAAGCAGCTTGTTATCCCTTGTAAATTTCCTTTCACCCTGGAATACTTTTATATCAACAGAAGTCTGGAAGTTGCCTGCTGTTGTAAATATCTGGCTCTGCCTTGTAGGAATTGGCGTATTCCTGCCTATAAGTTTTGTTGCAACACCTCCTATTGTTTCTATTGAAAGTGAAAGTGGCGTAACATCCATAAGTATTATATCATTTGCAGCACCTGCAGCTATTTCATTGCTGAACTTGCTACCCTGTATACATGCACCCGCAGCCACACATTCATCAGGGTTTAAGTTATGGCATGGTTCT
The DNA here is from genome assembly GCA_022797375.1 of Lachnospiraceae bacterium. Classification (GTDB taxonomy): domain Bacteria; phylum Bacillota; class Clostridia; order Lachnospirales; family Lachnospiraceae; genus Butyribacter. The sequence continues at coordinate 4,300 of JAAWKM010000131.1, read as the reverse complement.
TTTCCTGTAATATTCCTGACCATAGCCTGTACAGCAGGGATTCTTGTAGAACCACCTACAAGGATAACCCTGTCAAGGTCAGATGCATTTATGCCTGCCTGTCCAAGTGCATCCAATACAGGCTGTTCTGTCCTTTTTACAAGGTCACTGGTAATACTTTCAAAAACGGTCCTTGTTATATTTATATCCATATGTTTCGGACCACCTTTGCCATTCCAGAGAAACGGCAGGTTTATATTAGTTTCTGTAAGCTGGGAAAGTTCTTTTTTAGCCTTTTCCGCTGCCTCACGCACACGCTGCATGGAGACAGCATCTTTTTCAATCTTAACCTTTTCTGTTTTTTTAAATTCCTTTATAAGATATTGTACTATACGCTCATCAAAATCATCCCCGCCAAGATGGTTGTCACCTGATGTTGCAAGCACCTCTATAAGCTTATCACCTATTTCTATTACTGATACATCAAATGTCCCTCCACCAAGGTCATATACAAGGATTTTCTGGCTCTCTCCGTGGTCAAGCCCATATGCAAGTGCAGCCGATGTAGGTTCATTTATAATCCTTCTTACATTTAATCCTGCAATCCTGCCTGCATCCCTTGTTGCCTGTCTCTGTGCATCATTAAAATATGCAGGCACAGTAATAACTGCATCTGTTACACTTTCCCCAAGGTAAGCTTCTGCATCTTTTTTAAGCTTCTGCAATATAATAGCTGATATTTCCTGCGGTGAATATTTCCTTCCATTAATATTAACATGATAATCATTACCCATCTGTCTCTTAATAGAGTAAACTGTCCTGTCAGCATTAACTGCTGCCTGCCTTTTTGCAAGGTCTCCTGCAAGCCGCTCACCATTGTCAGTAAATGCAACTACAGATGGCGTTGTCCTTCCGCCCTCCGCACTTGCAATTATAACAGGGTTCCCAGCTTCCAGAACCGCAACACAACTGTTAGTTGTACCTAAATCTATTCCAATTACCTTTCCCATTGCCTTCCCTCATTCCATATTTACATATTTTTTATTTACATATTTTTTACAAAACTGCACTTTGCTATTACACCAAAATGAAGCCAGACTGCTCTTAATTTAGCCTGGCTTTATTATTTTATAACTATACCATTAATTTGTATATAAAATATATGTAAACTATTATAAATTTTTTGCACAAGACTCCGTTAATACAATAATTGTACTACTGTGGAAAGGCTGCCTTCCTGGCAGAAATAAAGTGCCATGACCGTATCTGCCCTGGCACTTTCCATATTAATTATGACGCCGGGTTCTGCCTGTATTCCAGACGCAGTTTGTCAGTTAGCAGTGCCATAAATTCTGAATTTGTCGGTTTGCCCCTTCCGGCACATATTGTATTTCCAAATACTTCTTCTAATGTTTCTAAATTCCCTCTTCTCCATGCAACCTCTATTGCATGGCGTATTGTACGTTCCACGCTGCTTGATGTAGTTTTATACTTTTTAGCTATTGCTGGATATAAAAATTTTGTAATATAATGCAGCATATTTCTGTCGTAAAATGCCATAATAATCCCTTCACGTATATACTGGTATCCCTTTATATGTGCAGGAATACCTATTTCTAAAAGTATATTTGTAATATCCATTTCAAGGTCTCCTGAATATGTATATCCCTTTTTAGTAATATTTTTCTTAGCTGGTTCCTTAACCTCCGCACTATCAGTTCCGATGTAATCCTCTGCTTTTGCAGAAGCTGATATGCCATACCTGTTCTCTACCATCTGGTACATACGCTTAATAAGCATCTGTCCTGATACAGGTTTCATCATATAATAATCAGCACCGCTCTGTATTGCCTGTTCTACTAAATTTTCTTTACGTAAAGCTGTTTCTACAATAAATATAGGCCGGTTCTTCTGATTGCTGTTGTTTATCTCCTCCAGTATTCCAATCCCATCAACGCCAGGAAGAATCATGTCCATAACGACAACATCTATTTTCTTTTGTTTAATTGTTTCAAGTGCTTTGCTCCCATCTCCTGTTGAGAGAACCACTTTCATCCCCATGCCTTCCATAATCCTTTTTTTGCTTTCACGGTCTTGTACGTTACTATCTGCTATTACAACATGCAAATCAATATTTTCCATTTTTTCCTCTCTTTCTGCCTTTTTCTATGGCTTTTTTGATATAACTCGCAATTTATATTACATTTCTACATTATAAACCTCCCTACTGGCAGGAAATCCACACAAATCTCCAAACATCTTGTATAAATTGTGCCATAGATGAAAAAAAACTGAATTGGAATGGAATTGGATAAATTTATCCGGTTATTTTGTTGAAAGATATCTTTCTAAAAGTGCTGCCCTGTTTTCAGCCCAGCTATATTCCATCATATACTCCCCAATATACCTGTCTGCCACGTTTTTATTGCCATCCAGCAATTTATATAAATCACACTCAAACTTATTGGTATCAAGGCTTCTTACGCCTCTTGCTGTTATAAGCATATCACCAATTCCATTATCATTTAATTCCTTTTGTAAAGTTTTACATATTTTACAACAAAGGTTCTGTGTTGAAACATCATTCGGCCTGTCCTCCCACAAAGTGCCAATAATCTGGTCTGTTGTAACTGTACCACCCTGCCTGTCAACTAATATTGCAAGCAGTTCTTTTGCTTTGGCACTCTTGAACATTACTGGTTTCTCATCCACAAATAAATCAAAATAACCAAATGTCCTTGCCACAACCCTTTTCTTATTTCTTTTAGACAAAAGCCTTGCTGTTTCAACTGCATATCTTAGTTTCTCTGATGAATATGGCTTCACTATATATCCCGCCGCATCACGCTTAATAGCTTCCATAGCATATTTTTCATCACCTGTTATGTATATAAGCATAATATTTGAATTCTTTTTCTTTATTTCACTGCCAAGTTCTAATCCATCCATGCCTTGTCCTCTAAGCCCTATATCAAGGACTGCAAGGTCAATATTCCTGATACCGTCATAATCCAGCGCATCACAGCCATTATAAAATACACCTTCAATATCAATATCGTCTATGCCTGATGCCTCGTATTTAAAGACTTCTATTGCCGCTTTTTCATCATCAACAATTATAGTTTTCATGCCTGCCCCTCCAATCAATCTATACAGGAATTTTTATTACTGCCCTTGTCCCTTCCCCTGGCACGCTTTCTACTAAAAGGCTGCCTCCTGCCATGCTTTCAATACGCACTGCAAGGGCAGCAAGGTTCCCAATACCATTATTGCTGCTTTCAGGATATCTGCCCTTATATTCCCCTATGCCTGTACCATTATCAAATACTTCAGCATAGTGGAACATATTATCTCTATAACTTTTTATATATACTTCCCCACCATTACTTTTAGCCAGCAGGCCATGATGGATAGCATTTTCAACTAAAAAAATAACGCTCATAGATGGGAGCGTAAAATCTGTATCCTCTAAATTGTATTCTGCATGGACATAAGAAAACCTTGCCTGCTCCAGATTAATATAAGATTTCATATTCCGTATCTCTTCGCTCAATAATACCATTTCAAAACCACATACAGCCCTTATACGGTACTGCATATAAGCAGCGATATCATCAATAAGGCTGCAGGCATCAGGTTTACCCATAATAACTGAACATTTTAATGTATTTAATGCATTAAATATAAAATGGCAGTTTATCTGCCCTGCCAAATCTGTGGTAATGCCACATCCGCCTACATCATCCATATGAATATTACCTCCTGAACAATAAATTCCAAATAAATCTTATAGTTATGTATTACTAATACTATCTCTTTCATGTAGTATTGTCAACTACCTTATGTGCATGTATATATGCCATTTTTTATTATAAAACCACACTATACAACATTTATGCCATATTAAACATTTTACTTTTTTATAAATACCTCCTTTAAAACGCAGGGTTGTACATGATTCAAGCGCCGGCGGGGCTAAAGTGCTTCTGTCATGGAATAATACTAGCCTGGACATGTGAAACCTGCTATCTTCTGGCAGACCCGGAATTATAGCTGGAAATTTTATTGCGTGCTAAATTATCCAGACAAATGGGAGATACAATAAAACCCCGAATAATAAAATTAACAGTTTCCAGTTATATTATTCATTTTGCCAGAAGACAGCAGGTTCCATGTGTCCAGGCTAAACATTATTCCATGACAGGTGCACTTTGGCATCGCTGGCGTTTAAATCCCGTACTTTGGGATTTTATGCGCCGCTGCGTATGCCAACGTAGTGCGAACGTGCCCTGGAATGGAATAATTTAGCTGGACACAGAAA
>JAAWKM010000130.1 GCA_022797375.1 Lachnospiraceae bacterium | reverse complement strand
ATTATGGTCGTAAATTTATGGTTATGGACAAAAACGCCACAAAAAATGCGATAAAATCGTTGTTTTCTGTGGCGTTTTATTTTTATGTGTTTACTGCAGACACATGTCCCTATTGCTTATCGGACAGCGAAATTAATTCAAATTACTCACGCCTGTTTCATGAAATTTCCAGTTATCCTGTGCTGGCAGACGGACGCAGGTTTTCCAGTGCCAGGGCAGGTTCCACATACTATATAACAGCACTTATTCCATTTGCTGCCATATAAATAATACCGCAGCACCTCCTGTTTGTCTGGATAATTTAGCACACAATAACTGGAAATTTTATGAAACAGATGAGAAATTGCATTATAATTGTGAAGATTATAATATGATTTAAAAAGGCACTTCCTGATTCATAGCAGCAAGTACCTTTTTTGTTATATAAGAATTTAAACAGGCTGGATGCAGCTTATAACTGCATCTGATATAGTAGCTGTACAGGAGTAAAATCCTGTACAATTATGATGAATATATAATTAATTAGAAACTTATTTGACAATAGTCAAAAACAAGTTAGTTTTCTTGCCATTCTGTCCACATTGAAAAGTAATTGTCACTTTAGTGTCTTTATTATCTTTCAGTCCTATTGCATTGACTACAAACTGGTTTGTACTCCCCTCTACAGGAGCCACTGTAACATAACCCTGGTATTTTGAAGCCACTGTTGCAGTATATGTGCCATCTTTCGTTTCTGTTGAACCTGCAAACCCTGTTATGCTTACCTCAAGTGTTTTTCCGTTCTCAAGTTTGGTATTTCTGACAAGTTTACTTCCTGATTTATCTTGTACTTCCAGCTTTGTAGGAGCTAGTTTTACATCTATAGGGCAGCAAGCAAAAACTCCTTTGTTACCAGTATCTATTACCCAAAGATAGACAATGCCATCCTCTTTGCCAACAGCTGTTACCGTTATCTGTCCGTTTTTAATCTTAGCTCTTGCTATTTTGGATGCAGATGTATCAGTAATCTTGTTTTTGCTGCTTACTTCCGGTTTAATATTAGATTTAGTAACTCCCACAATAACTTTTCCAACAGATGGTTTTACTATACCTTTGCTATTGAGGGTATACTTGTATGAGGCAAGAATATCTGTGTAAGCAGTAAATTCCCTGTTATTTACCTTTTTGCCATCTACTGTCTGTGTCCTGCCATTTCCATATATTACCACTGCTGGACCTGTAACTGGATTGTTATGATTATAGTCACTGAATATATGGGCATCAGATTGCACAACTGGACCAGATGATGGCGATGGTGTTATACTTGGACCAGGCAATGGAGCTGTCGGTATGTCTTCATAAATAATAAAAAAATCTTTACCATCCACTTTATATGTAGCAGGTTTCGTAATATCAGTTACTTCAATTAAGAAGATATCACTATCATCTTTTGCAGTACCTGCTTTTACTTTTGTTGCATTCTGTAAACCAGATAAATCAACATGTAAACCATGCAGACCACTACTATACAATCGTAATTTACCATATGTATGACTATTAAGTTTTAATCCGAGTATTGGATTGTTATAACAATCTAAACCCATCAAGACTGTATTTTTGCTTACATCTAGCTTTGTAAGTTTATTATCAGAACAAGATAAACTTGTCAAAATTGTATTTTTGCTTACATCTAGCTTTGTAAGTTTATTATCAAAACAATATAAACTTGTCAAAGCTGTATTCTTGCTTACATCTAGGCTTGTAAGTTTATTATTAGAACAATCCAATTCTGTTAAAGCTGTATTTTTACTGATATCTAAATCTGTTAGCTGGTTAGAAGAACAATCCAATTCTGTTAAAGCTATATTTTTACTTACATCCAGAGCTGTTAATTGGTTGCCATCATAACCATTCACTTCGTCACTGCCACACTCCAGCCTTGTCAACGCTATATTTTTGCTAGTATCTAAAGATTCCAGCTGATTTCCACAACAATACAATTCTTTTAAGGCTATATTTTTACTAATATCCAGCTTTACCAACTGGTTATCTTGACAATGTAATTCTTGTAAAGCTATACTTCCGCCAGCATTTAAAACTGTTAACTGGTTTCCACAACAATGCAGTTTTATTAAAGCTATATTTTCACTAATGTCTAGAGTTATTAATTGGTTATAGCCACAATCTAATTCCTGCAAAACCGTATTTTCACTAACATCTAAAGCTGTTAGCTGGTTAGAATAACAATCCAGTTCTGTCAAACCTATATTTTTGCTAACATCAAGAACTGTCAGTTGATTGCCAGAACAATATAGCCAATATAAAAATATACTTTTGCTAACATCAAGATTCGTCAGTCGGTTAAAATTACAATTTAAAATTTGTAAATCTTTATTTATGTGCAGTTCCACCAATTGATTTGAACTACATTGTAATTGCTGCAAAGCCGTATTTTTGCTAACATCCAGAACTGTTAGCTGGTTAGAATAACAAGATAAATCCTTTAAAGCTGAAAAATATTCTACACCTTTAAGACTTTTTATTCCCTTTCCGCCTACACCTATCATAGTTACTTCATTAATTTCCTTTTCTGATAACCTGCCATCTTTGTCTTTGTCAAAATTACCAGTTATATAATCCCTAAATATTTCATCTGGAAAATTAGTTTCATTAATAGCTATTTCTTCCGCTGCACTTGCCACCTGCGTTACTCCAGCAGCCATAACAGCACAAAAGACAAGACAACATAAGAATCCTATAATCTTTTTAACATTTTTCATTGCAGATACCATTCCTTTCCAATTATAATAAGCACATTTAAATTCTTAAATCTACATGATACAATATAATATAAAGATAATGCTATCACAATTTTATTAATTTTTCAACAATTTTTAGTTTATTATTCATATAATTTATGTATTTAACGTCTGTCATTATATGATAAAAAATATATTAACTTTGCAGACATTGAACATTTGGTTACATACCTTTATATTCCCATACAAAGTTAACTGGCAGGCTGCAAGAAGTATACAGCTTTAAAACGGATTACCGTTTCATTGCAAAACAGAAAAGAAAGACAATGCAAAAAGAAGTAAGGGAAGATACAAAATACCACTCCTTAAGACACCAGAAAAAAGCGCTATATCCTTTTATTTATATGGATACAGCACTTTTTATACCCTATAAACTGCCGAAGACGGGTGTCCAGCTTACAAATACAATATAATTAGGAATCAGAATTATATTTATTCCATGTCTTCAAGTGCAGAGTATACTATGTTGCGTATAACCTGCACATCCCTGTAACCATTACCACCACATTTCTGTATTACATATATAATGGATAAATCATTAACTGGGTCTATTGATACATAGCAGCCAAGCCAGCCATCCCAGCCATATTCACCAGATGAACCAAGCCCCCCTGATGCCTTAACATTTGTCATTACACGCATAAGATTTCCATACCCATATCCTTTAAGTGCTTCCCAGTCATAGCTTCTTAACTGCCCTTCACTAAGATTGTTCTGCACCATAAATTCTACTGTTGCACTCCCTAAAATCCTTGTGCCATTATAAGTCCCTTTGCCAAGAAGCATTTTTACAAACTTTGAATAATCATCAATAGTTGATACAAGCCCTGCACCCCCTGACTCAAATGCTGGCTGTTTTTTATGCATGTAGACAAGTCCCAGGTGCTGCCATGTACAAGGCTCCATTGTCTGGCTTTCTGGCATATACTGGTAATTCTGCATAAACCTGTCCTGCTTTTCTTCTGGTACATAGAAGTCCGTGTCCTTCATGCCAAGCGGGTTAAATATTTCCTCTTTCAGAAAATCACTATAACGTTTCCCACTGGCCACTTCAACTATTGCACCAAGCACATCAGCACAAAAACTATAGTTCCACCTGTCACCTGGCTGGAACCTTAAAGGCTGTTTTCCTATAAGGTTAGCAAGTTCATAAGTAGATACCGGGCGGCCCTCCTTGACATCATTATAATATTTGTCTATCATATCCTGCATTTCCTTGCCTGCTGGAAAACTGGCATCAGGATAATTTACACCCGCTGTCATATTTAAAAGGTCTTGTATTGTAACTTCCCTGTCAGCTGCTACATATCCGTTTTCTGTAAGCACCATCTGGTTTTTAAATGATGGGATATACATGCCTGCTCCATCAGACAATGATAAAAGCCCTTTCTCCATTAAAATCATTACTGCAACTGCTGTAACAGGCTTTGTCATGGAATAACAGCGGAATATGGAATTTCTTGCCATAGGAATATGGCGTTCTTTGTCAGCTTGGCCATATTCTTTGCGGTAAGCCTCTTCACCGTGCTGCAGGACGCATATTGCAGCGCCAATATTACAGTCAGGGCTTTTGCTATGCCCTTCTAATGTAGATATTATTGCATTATCAAGCCTTGAAAGTATTGTTTTATTAAGTGTTCTTTTCATTATAAACCCCATTTCATCACTGATTATCAGGTAAACCTGTTTTACCTCTTATCTTGTATATTAGCATATTATAATAGAAATTTCCAGCTATTCTGTGCTGGCAGACGGACGCAGGTTTTTCAGTGCCAGGACGGGTTTATTCCACTCCAGGAAAACACCAGCCTTCCTCCAGGCTTTAAATATTCTGTTATAGCGGATGCTTTTGGGGCAGGGCCAGCCTGTTTCTGTACTAATTTCCAAAAGCAAAAAACCGTTTTGTACCATTTTTTAACTATATACTGTACGAATAACTTTAATTAAAAAACCACATAATATTGATTATAATTGCAAGAAAATATTTATAAAAAAGGAGACTTTAACAGAATGAATCCTATACAAGCATATCTGATAATGTTTTTAACTGGCGGTTTTTTATACTGTGGAATAGAAATATTGTACAGAGGGTACTCACATATTTCTATGCTTTTCGCAGGAGGGCTGTGCTTTATTTTAGTCGGGGTTATACAAAATATTCTTGGTGAATCAGCATCTATAGTCGGCCAGATGCTCTTATGTGGTATTATGATTACAGGCGTAGAATTTCTATTTGGCGAAGTTGTTAATAAATATATGCACCTCAATGTATGGGATTATTCAGCAGAACAATATAATTTCAAAGGGCAGATATGCCTGTTATACTCAAATATGTGGTTCTTATTGTCATGTCCTATGATTATACTGCATGACTACATGGAATATATTCTAATTGGAAGCCAGATGCCGCACTACAAAATATTCTAACTGCACACAGGTCCAAATTGTATTTGCCATTTCACTTAATCTGTGCTATATTCAGCATAAAAGGAGGCCACTTAGAATGAAAGAAACAGGAATAGTAAGAAAACTTGACGACCTTGGCAGAATAACCCTGCCTATAGAGTTGCGCCGTACACTTCACATTGCAGAAAGGGATTCCATTGAAATATCAGCAAAGGATGATAAAATAATACTTCAAAAATATGAGCCTGTAGATATTTTTACAGGTGAAAAGGAAGATTTAATAGAATACTATGGCAAAAAAGTTTCTAAAAAATCTATTATTGAAATGGCTGGACTCGCTGGACTTGAAATACACCAGTAAGCTAAAATATTCTGGAAAATAATAAAGGAGGTATTTTATGTATGGTATTGGAGAAAATTTAAATACATTAAAGAACTGGATTGAGGAAAGCAGCAATATTGTATTTTTTGGTGGCGCTGGCGTTTCAACTGAAAGCGGCATACCTGATTTCCGTAGCACTGACGGGTTATACAGCCAGAAATACGACTATCCGCCAGAGACAATATTAAGCCATTCCTTTTTCCGCCAGAAACCAGGGGAGTTTTATAAATTTTACCGTGATAAAATGATTTGTACAGATGCAGAGCCAAACATTACACATTTAAAACTGGCAGAACTTGAACAGCAAGGAAAACTTAAGGCTGTTATTACACAAAATATTGACGGGCTGCATCAGAAGGCAGGCAGTAAAACTGTTTATGAACTGCATGGTTCAGTTCTAAGAAATTATTGTATGAAATGCCATAAATTTTATGGTATAGATGCAGTCACATCTTCCACAGACATACCAATTTGCAGCTGTGGCGGCACTATAAAGCCTGATGTTGTATTATATGAAGAAGGGCTTGATAATAATACAATTAACTCCTCTGTAGCTGCTATAAGTGCTGCAGATATATTAATAGTGGGAGGAACTTCTCTTGCAGTTTACCCTGCTGCCGGGCTTTTACAGTATTACACAGGAAACAAGCTTGTACTTATTAATAAATCAGCCACACCACTTGACAGCCAGGCAGACCTTCTGTTACAATGCCCGCTAGGTGAAGTATTTTCACAAATTTAACATATAACATAATAATTATTATTACTGTAGTACACATAAACAGCATAATAAATTAATTCAGAAATGGAGGATTTTATGAGATATACATATAAAACAAAAGGAACTTGTTCATCCCAGATTGAATTTGATATTAATGACAACGTTATAACCAATGTAACATTTACAGGAGGCTGCAACGGAAACCTCCAGGCTGTCCGCTCACTTGTTGACGGGCTTACAGTTGAACAGATTGAGAAAAAAGTAAGAGGCATAATGTGTGGAATGAAAGGTACATCATGCCCTGACCAGCTCGCAAAAGCAGTACGTGAAGCATATGAGCATACACATGCATAAAATACATATTATAAAAAGGCAGGCTCCTGTATATCAGGGGTCTGCCTTAAAATGCCTGTCAATCCTGTTTTCATCATCAAAAAGATAATTATACTGCACAATTTCATACTCTTTCATTAATTGTGAATATTTATTATTCCTCTCTCCTTTTTCATGCAATGCCCCTGCACTGTCATAACTTCCCACAGAACTTATAGCTGGAAGCTTCTTATATAAATCCAGCAGGTAACGGTTAAAATTGCTGGATTTTAAACCTGCTGCATCCAGAAATATAGAAGAAAGATAATTAATTGATGTTTTCTCTATAAACATCTCTGGTATATCATAATTAGCCCATATAAGAAATGGCACTTTATGTTTTAACATTGTATCTTCCTGTGTAAACTGTAATGGCATTTTACCCATCACATCCTTATAAAATGAATCTGGAAGATGCGGCTGGTGGTCACCAAATAAAAGGATAATAACAGGTTCATCCACATTCTGGAAATATGTAATTAACTGTTCCAGTGCATCATCAGACATTTTCATAAGCGAAAGGTACTGTTCTGCCTGCATCCCTGCAGAAAATGATGTAATATGTACATCATCTTTAAATTCATAACTTGTATTATTATATGGGTTATGGTTCTGCATTGTCACATTAAATACGCAAAGCGAAGAACCCTCTTTCTTGTTCTCATATAGTTCTTCTATCTTCTGGTAACTAGACAAATCACTGATATAATCCCTTACAAGAAGCGGATTTTTAAAATCGGATGCAGATAAAAACCTGTCAAAATGTAACAGCGGGTATACCCTGTTCCTGTTATATCCTGAAGCGTTATAGGGATGTATTGCAACCGCTTCATCATAGCCTTCCTGTGATTTTATATTGCTTATAACAGACGGAAGGTATCCATCCATATATTGTAAATAAGGATTGCCTGGCAGAAAAACCTTGCTGCATCCTGTAAGAAATTCAAACTCTGAATTTGAAGTATATCCCCCATATACGGATGACTGGACATAGCCTTTAATAGTATTTTCCTTAAGGCTGTCATAAAATTCCAGTACATTTTTATCAGTCTGGTAGTCACCAAGTACCCGTAAATCAGAGAATGACTCATTCATAATCATTATAATATTAGGATTTTTCTTCCCGGTTTTAGTATTTCCACTATATTCCTCTTCTGCCTCATAAGCTGATAATATTTTATCTGCCTTTTCTGCTGAATATCCTGGCGGCTCTTCTACACTGGCTTTTCCTGCATTAGCAGTAAAATAAAGCAGGTAACCATAATCACTTATACCAATATTATGGTCCCATGTAACAGAACTTACTCCTCTGAAAAATGTTGCATCAAAATTCATCCATGCAGTAAATATAAGACATGCACCTATTCCTGCCACTGATTTAATTAACCTTTTCCTGCAAAAGCAACTGCCCTTTTCCCTGTGTGGAAGGTATCTGCTGGTTAAAATACCTGCTGCACCTGTAAAACAGCCTGCCAGAAAATATGGTGTCACACTGTAAGAATATCCTCCAGCCACTGTTGCCGCGGTCTTGATGGCATAAAAATCCATGTAGACAATACCATAACCCCTGAATGATATTACAAAAAAATTTGCTATTCCCACAGCCAGCATTAAAAAACATGAAATTAAAAATGCAGCCCTCATGCTTTGTAAAATACTGGCAAGCATAAGATTTACAAGCATTATAAGAACTACATTTTTAATAATTATATCACTGGGAAAATCTGTAACTGCTTTTTTTAAAAACAATTCTAAATACAGAAATTCCCAGAAACTTAATGTTACAAATGCTATAACATTAATAAGACCCTTAATAACAATACTTTTGCCTGGCATTCCAATTAATTTGAAAATGGGTTTGAAAACGGATTTGAGAAGAAACCGCCAAAACCATTATCCCCCTGGTTATTATCCTGCCCTTCTTCATCCTGCCTGCCAGTATAAGCACTTCCACTATCAGGAAGATTATCAACTGTTTCTACACCCTGGAGTTTAACCTTTACTTTTTTCTCTTCATATGAACCATTATTGCTGCGCTGGAATGTAACCTCGATTTCAGTGCCTTTGCGGTAGCTGTTTACTTTCTCCTGAAGGCTCTCGGATGTTGTTACTTCCATATTATTAATGCTTGTAATTATATCACCCGTCTTTAATCCAGCCTTCTGTGCTGCACCGCCTTCCGAAACATCTTCAATATAAACACCATTTGGAATATTATAATAACTGGCTTCATCTGTAACTGTCTTTACCCTTACCCCAAGATAACCTTTTTCATCATCTGATAACTCTTCTTTATTCATAAGTTCATCAATAATAGGAGTTGCTACAGAGATAGGTATTGCATAACCCACACCTTCAACTGATGAATCTGCAATTTTAGCTGAATTAATGCCAATTACCTGCCCCTGGAGGTTAAGAAGTGCACCTCCGCTGTTACCAGGGTTTATTGCTGCATCAGTCTGTATTGCTTTAATCTTATTAGTTACGCCTGTCTTATCAGACTCTTCTATAATTTCCCTGTCTTTTGCGCTTATATATCCAACAGTCACAGACTGTCCATAACCAAGTGAATTTCCTATTGCAATGGCAATCTCCCCAAGCTTTAAACTTTCAGAATTGCCTAAATCTGCTATCTTGATTTTATCCATCGTAGAGTCCTTAACAGACTTAATCTTAACCGCTATAACCGCAATATCATTACTTGCCGCCGTACCCTTAACAGATGCTTCATATACTTCATTATCTATAAACTGTACAGAAATTGTCTTTGCACCATCTATAACATGATTATTAGTAGCTATAAGAAGCTCTTTATCATTCTGTCCTACAATAAAACCAGAGCCACAGCTGGTCCTGTCACGCTGCTGGTAATACTTCCCAAACAAATCATAATAATCTGTACCTTCTGATGTACTTGTAATGGCAACCATTGCAGGCATTGTCTGTTCAACAATCCCTGACACATCTGTAACTGCACCTTTTGAAGCAATAACTGTCCCACTGCCAGCTTTGCTTGTAGTAGTCCTGTCTGGTTCTTTAGCATTCTGGCTTGTAGTACCAATTTTTTTTGTACTTTGTGAGGTTATTCCAATTACATTGTCTGACAGGTAGCGTACAGCTTCAAAACATGTACCCGCAATAACTCCAAACAAAACTGCACATGCCGCTGTTATAAGCAGTTTCTTTCCAGTCCCCATGCTCTTTTTATTCTTCTGCTGGCTGCTCCCATTGTTATACTGGTTATTATAATTACCATAACCATTGTTATCATACCGGCTGTTATTATAACCACTGTTATAACTGCTTCCCTGCTGTTCTGTATTATTGTCATTATAGCTGTTGTTATAATTGCTGTTGTTATAACTGCTGTTGTAATTTCCATTATTATAATTGTTATTATACACCTGTTCCTGTGTACTGCTATTCTGCTCTGAATATGTGCTGTCCTGCGGGCTGCTATTGTCTGGATAATAATCACCAGAATGGGTTACACTATTATCACCTTCTTTATAAGAATAACTGTAAGTAGAAGAGTCTGGAGGGCTCGTGCCCTCGACAGGATTACCATACTCGCCTGTATAAGAATTACTATTATTGTTATTATTTTCCTCCATAATTTATCCCTCATATCTTTCTATAATCAGCAGGTTACATATATTTGATATTATCCTACTTTTTTTGCAATGCGTCAATATGGATTTAAACGGAAACCACGTCCGTTTCATAAAAATCCCCCATGCCGTGCTTTGCACGGCACAAATAGTAATGAAAAATGCTGTTTTTGCATTTTTCTTGTGTGAAATTGTAATG
>JAAWKM010000129.1 GCA_022797375.1 Lachnospiraceae bacterium | reverse complement strand
TACGTTGGCATACGCAGCGGCGCATAAAATCCCAAAGTACGGGATTCCAACGCCTCCAAAGTGCACCTGTCATGGAATAATGTTTAGCCTGGACACATGGAAACCCTGCGTCCGTCTGCCAGAACTTTTCATCTTGCATTCAACAAAACTTTGTCATATAATAAGGCAATATGAAGTTTTGTGGCTAAATCTGTTACAATTTGCGGGCGCTGGCAAACCACAGAATTATTATTAAACGCCCTTAGAAAGAGGTATACAATGAAACAAGATTATAAAACTCTTGGAATCGACATTGGTTCTACTACTGTAAAAATAGCTGTTTTAGATAAAGACTTCAATATTTTATTTTCTGACTACCAGAGACACTTTGCCAATATACAGGAAACATTGGCAGAAGTTGTGCAAAAAGCATATGACAGACTTGGTGACATACCACTGTCCCCTGTTATTACAGGCTCAGGAGGGCTTGCCCTTTCCAAACACCTTGGAATACCTTTTGTACAGGAAGTTGTTGCTGTTGCTACTTCATTAAAGGACTTTGCACCACAGACTGATGTTGCAATAGAGCTTGGCGGTGAAGATGCTAAAATTATATATTTCACTGGAGGCATTGACCAGCGCATGAATGGCATATGTGCCGGTGGTACAGGCTCATTTATTGACCAGATGGCAACCCTTCTAAAAACTGATGCAGAAGGATTAAATGAATATGCTAAAAATTATAAAGCGCTCTACCCTATTGCAGCACGCTGTGGCGTTTTTGCTAAATCTGATATACAGCCCCTTATTAATGAAGGTGCAACTAAAGAGGATTTATCCGCATCAATATTCCAGGCAGTTGTAAACCAGACAATAAGCGGTCTTGCCTGTGGAAAGCCTATACGTGGCAATGTAGCATTCCTTGGCGGCCCGCTGCACTTCCTTACAGAACTGGAACAGGCATTTATACGGACATTAAAGCTTACAGACAGCCAGGTAATTGCTCCTGCACACTCACACCTTTTTGCAGCAGCAGGCGCAGCAATGAATCCTGATAAAAATATACAGACAACACTTGGCAGGCTCTGTGCAAGGCTTTCAGATAAAATAGAAATAGAATTTGAGGTAACAAGGCTTGAACCTCTTTTTAATAGTGAAGAAGAATATAAAAAATTTTTAGATAAACATTCTGAAAACAATGTAAAAAAAGGTGATTTTAACCAGTACAGTGGTAAACTTTTCCTTGGAATTGATGCTGGTTCTACTACCACAAAAGCGGCTGTGATTAATGAAGATGGCAGGCTTCTTTATTCCTTTTACAGCAGTAATAACGGAAGCCCGCTTAAAACTGCGTTAAAAGCGGTTAAAGAAATATATTCCGTTATGCCACAGGGTTCTAAAATTGTACGCTCATGCTCTACTGGCTATGGTGAGGCACTACTTAAATCAGCACTGCTGCTTGATGAAGGGGAGGTTGAAACAGTTGCACACTATACAGCTGCTGCCTTCTTTGAACCAGATGTAGACTGCATCCTTGATATTGGCGGGCAGGACATGAAATGCATTAAAATCAAAAACCACTCTGTAGACAAGGTCCAGCTAAATGAAGCCTGCTCTTCTGGCTGTGGCTCATTTATTGAAACATTTGCCAAATCACTTAACTATGATGTTGCAGAGTTTGCAAATATTGCACTTTTTGCCAAAAACCCAATTGACCTTGGTTCGCGGTGTACTGTTTTTATGAATTCAAAAGTAAAACAGGCACAAAAGGAAGGTGCAAGTGTTGCAGATATTTCAGCAGGACTTGCATACTCTGTTATTAAAAATGCACTTCTTAAAGTAATAAAACTTACTGACCCAAAAGACCTTGGCAGGAAAGTTGTTGTACAAGGTGGTACTTTCTATAATGATGCAGTCCTGCGTAGTTTTGAACGTATATCAGGCTGCGAAGCTGTACGCCCTGACATAGCGGGCATTATGGGTGCATTTGGCGCTGCCCTGCTTGCAAGGGAACATTATACAGGCCAGGAAAGCACGATGCTTTCCATAAAGCAGATTAATGAACTTAAATTTGAAACAAGCATGTCACGCTGTAAGGGCTGTACAAACCACTGCCTGCTCACTATTAACAGGTTTACAGGCGGAAGGCAGTTTATATCAGGAAACCGGTGTGAACGCGGGCTTGGCAAAGAAAAGAAGAACTCAGGCATACCAAACCTGTTTGACTATAAGCTTAAAAGGGTATTCTCACACTATACGCCTTTAACTGCTGATAATGCGGTACGTGGCACTGTTGGAATACCACGTGTGCTTAATATGTACGAAAATTACCCGTTCTGGTTTACGTTTTTTACGGAACTTGGCTACAGGGTTGTGCTTTCACCTTGGTCCAGCCGCCAGATTTATGAACTTGGTATTGAATCTATACCAAGTGAATCGGAGTGTTACCCTGCCAAACTTGTACATGGCCATATATCATGGCTTATAAAACAGGGCACCAAATATATTTTCTACCCATGTGTGCCTTATGAACGCTGTGAAGCCGAAGGGGCAGGCAACCACTACAACTGCCCTATCGTCACATCATATGGCGAAAATATTAAAAATAATGTTGATGAACTTAAAAATTCAGATATTATCTACCAGAACCCGTTTGTATCATTTGAAAGCGAAGAAATTATAACAAAACGTTTAAGTGCATATTTTACAGAGGAAAATGGCATACCTGCTGCAGATATAAGGCGTGCATGTGCAGCTGCATGGAAAGAAATGCAGGCTGTCCGTGATGAAATGAGCGCCAAAGGCCTGGAAACTCTTAAATATATGGAAGAACATAAATGCCATGGCATTGTACTGGCTGGACGCCCTTACCATGCTGACCCTGAAATCAACCACGGAATACCAGGGCTTATTACATCATATGGTGTAGCTGTCCTCACAGAAGACAGCATATCAGAACTTGGCACTGTTGACAGGCCTACTATCGTAATGGACCAGTGGATGTACCATTCACGCCTTTACAAGGCGGCATCATTCGTTGCTACAAGGAAAGACCTTGACTTAATACAACTTAACTCATTTGGCTGTGGGCTTGATGCCGTTACAACAGACCAGGTAAGCGACATACTCACAAAGCAGAACAAGATTTATACTGTATTAAAAATAGATGAAGTAAACAACCTTGGGGCAGCACGCATACGCATACGCTCACTGCTTGCCGCCATAGAGGACAGAAAACGTAAAAATATCACTCCTTTAAATAAAGATACTGCACACCACAGGGTAGTTTTTACAGAAGAAATGAGAAAAGAATACACTATCCTTACACCACAGATGTCACCAATACACTTTGACATACTTGGTCCCGCCCTTGCCTCATGTGGCTATAATATTGAAGTCCTGCCATCAGACAGTTCATGTGTTGATTATGGGCTTAAATATGTAAATAATGATGCCTGTTACCCGTCACTAATTGTTGTAGGCCAGTTTATGCAGGCACTTATGTCTGGTAAATATGACTTAAATAAAACTGCATTAATAATTACCCAGACTGGCGGAGGATGCCGTGCTACCAATTATATCGGATTTATAAGGCGTGCCCTCGAAAATGCAGGCATGGGGCAAATCCCTGTTATATCCATGAGTGCAGGAATTGAAAAAAACCCAGGGCTAAATATAAACCTGCAGATGGCACACCGTGCACTCCAGGCACTTATATATGGTGACGTATTTATGCGTGTATTGTATAAAACCCGCCCTTATGAAAAGGTAAAAGGCTCTGCCAATGCACTGCACCAGAAATGGCTTGCTATTGCAAAGAAGCAGGTAACTACTGGCAATAAAAAAGAATTTAAGAACAATATAAAACAGATAGTAAAAGAATTTGATGAACTTGAACTGCTTGACATAAAGAAACCACGTGTTGGCATTGTTGGTGAAATTCTTGTTAAATTCCTCCCGCTTGCCAATAACCATCTTGTAGAACTTCTTGAGGCAGAGGGTGCAGAAGCAGTATGCCCTGACCTTGTTGATTTCTTTATGTACAGCCTTTATAATGCAAATTTCCAGGCAGCATACCTTGGCAAAAAGAAATCAGGGGCAATGGTAAACAACCTTGTTATAAAATACATTGAATACTACCGTAAGACAGCAAGTGAAGCACTTGCGGCAAGCCGCCGCTTTGAACCTCCTGTACATGTTTCAAAACTTGCAGAGTATGCAAGTCCCGTTGTTTCATGTGGAAACCAGACAGGTGAAGGCTGGTTCCTTACTGGAGAAATGGTTGAGCTTATACATTCCGGGGTTCCGAATATTGTATGTGCACAGCCTTTTGGATGCCTCCCTAACCACGTCGTTGGCAAAGGTGTAATAAAAGAACTGCGCCACCAGTTCCCTGAATCAAATATTGTAGCAGTTGACTATGACCCAGGTGCCACAGAAGTCAACCAGCTTAACCGTATAAAACTTATGCTTTCTACTGCTGCTAAAAATTTAAAATAAAAGGCATATAAAGTGCAAAACAGGCATTTTTTATTGATTGTCTGCGACATTGCACTGTCATGCTGGAAAGTGTATAAAGTGTATGAATATTTTAGTATATAAATGGGATATTTTCCCTTATAATGATATAATTAATGAATTAAAAGAGCAGGGACATTCTACAGATGTCCTTGCTTTTCCTATAAAAAACCATATACAGGACACATCTTTTGAACATAAACTGGCGGAATATCTGGAAAACGGCAGTTATAATGCTGTTTTTTCAGTAAATTATTTTACTGTTATTTCTAATACATGCCATAAATACGGCATACCATATATTTCCTGGACATGTGACGCACCACTTGCAGGTATGCGTAACCCTTCAATACATAACCCGGAAAATACAATTTATGTATTTGATTATAAAGAATATGAATATTTTAAAAACAAAGGCGTGGACACTGTAAAATACCTTCCGCTTGCGGGTGCACCAGAAAGGATAACAAACCTGCTTGCAGAAAACCATACCAGCAGGGATAACAGGAAATATTCCTATGATATATCGTTTGTTGGCAATTTATATGATAAAAACCTGTATGATGAAATGGCAGGTGTCCTTCCGCCTTACCTATGTGGTTACATGGATGCAACAATTGAAGCCCAGTTAAATGTTTCAGGAGGCAATATTATTAATATAATGCTTACAGATGATATAATGGAAAATGCTTCTAAATATATGGATTTAAAACAGGGAGGCAAAAATCTGGAAGAGCTAAAACTTTATTTTGCTACAAGCGTGTTGTCATATAAAGCAGCTGCAGTCCTGCGCAGGCAGGTATTAAACGCACTGTCACATGTGGCAGGCATGCACCTTTTTACAACAAGCAGTACAGACGGCTTATTTAAAACTATCGTACACCCGCCTGTCAAATACCACAGTGAAATGCCTCTTGTATTTGCCACTTCCAAAATAAACCTCAATATAACCACCCCTAATATTGAAAATGGTATTCCATTACGGGTATTTGATGTTTTATCTGCTGGTGGCTTTTTAATGACTGACTACCGCCCTGGCCTTGAAAAACTTTTTGATATTGGCAAAGACCTTGTAGTTTATGATGGAATTAATGATTTAACCAGTAAAGCACAGTATTATTTAAACCATGACAAAGAAAGGGAGCTCATCTCCGCCAGCGGCTTTGACAAGCTCCAGAAACTCCATACATATAAACATAGAATCCATGTTATGTTCAGTCTTTAAAATAATCCTGGTTAAATGTTGTTTTTTGTACATTGCTATCCACGTTTTTACCTGTTTCCTGCCCTGTATTGTTTATATTAGTATTATTTTTAATAACATCACTGTCAACAACATTTGCTTCCTTATTTATAATAATACTGCCATCCTCTGCAGCATAACTTCCATTGCCATATATGTTATCCCCGGCGCCATTAATATCCACAGGATTCCCTGTACCATATACACTGCTGTTACTTTCTGTGCTGCCTGTATCATCTATACCAGCCATATTGCCAGTATTTATTGTATTATTGTCTCCCATGTTGTGTTCATAATTATACTGTGTGCCCTGGAATTCCTGCAAATCAATTATATTACCTTTTTTATAAAGGTGGTACGAAAGCAGTGCAATACCTGCAATAAATATAAAAGATACTGCAAGCCCTCCTTCCATCCCAAAACTTCCTCCATTAATTATCTCCATTCCATCTGTATAAGAAGTTGATAAAATAGAGTTGGAAACATTCATGCCGCTTACCTGTACACCATATATATTTCCTTGTGCAAAATTCCATATACTATGGAAAGCCCCTGCTATCCATATATTTCCAAAATCAAGCAGGAGAAGCGAAGCAAATACACCAAACAAGAACAGATTTATATATGCAATGGGTGAAAGCCCGCTGTTGCCTGAATGCAGAAATGCAAAAAACAATGAACTTGCAGCAATAGCAAGTGTAACATGGTATCTTCTTGATAATGACACCATAAGGTAACCCCTGCATAATACTTCCTCTGCCATTCCCTGTAAAAGATACCCCAGGAAATATCCAATTATATATAATGGCATAATATTCTGCGAAATCCCCTCACATTTTACACTTCCTGTAATAACACATATAATATACACTGCTGAAAATGCTGCTGCACCTGCAACAAGCCCGCCGATATACTGTTTAACCATTCCCTTTTTTACAAAGCCAAGTGTAGACAGCTTCCTTCTTTCAAAAACCTTGCAATACAGCATTACTATAAGAGTAAGAAGTATCTCTGCAAAAAGCATCACAATCATAATCCACTCAGGCATATCAGACAGTACAGACAGCATCTTCTGTCTGTCAAGCCTTCCTGAAATAATCATTGACATATAATCCTTATTACTGAAAAGATATGCCATCATTGCTGGAATTTGTATAAATCCCATTGCTATTGAACCAATAAAAAACAAAAGAACAGCAATACATATCTCAACAATTATATTGTGCCCTTTCTTAGATGCTGCTTCTTTCATAAACAGCGTTTTTTTAATATCTTTCATATAACATTCCTTTCATCAAATCTAGTGCTACTGTGTGAACTCTTGTATATAACTTTCCAGCGTACAGTATTTTCCAACACGCTTTAAATATAATAGCACATATTATGGAAAATTTCACCTAAATATTTACCAGTCACCACATCCGTTTCCCAGCACAGAATAAAAGGATTTTTATTGCCCTTTTTCATTATGTTTACCTGATATATACTTGTATCTTGCCCTTATCCGTTCAATCTGGCCATAACTGTATACATCTCCAAGTTTCTCTGCAAAATCCTTATGTGACTTTCCCTGCCATCCTTCTTCTAAAAGCAGGGCAACTATTTTATCAACATCACCTTTCTGCATAAACAGCCTCCACAGTATTAATATAAATAAACTTATTATCTTAATCTTTACTAATTATTATTCCTGGGTTTTGTATACTTTTCATAAATTTACAAAAAATAATACCATACTTGCCTTGTTATAGCAATATAGCTTTATTACTTTATTCATATTTCAAAATATAATTGTTATCTTATAAATTAGAATATTTAACTAGAACTTTTACTAATAATAAAGATATTTTCTTTTGAAGGAATTAATGGACTTAAAATTGCTTGGCCTGAATATAAAAAACAGCAGAAAAAATATTAAACTTACACAAGCACAGCTTGCAGAAATGACAAACCTGTCTACAGTACATATATCACATATTGAAGGAGGCAGTGTTAAAATGTCAGTTGACGCATTAATTAATATATGTAATGCACTTAATATTACTCCTAATGATATTTTATGGGGACAATTTGATACAAATTCTTATACTGTGGATGGTTCTGGCAAAGCCCTTCTATCAGAAAATGGTGAATATAATATCAATATGCAGTTAAGCGCAAAAGCAAAAGCCATGTCACAAAATGATAAAAGGCTTCTGCTTGAAATAGCAGGGCTTCTCGCAAACCGTAATAACTGAAATAATTAAGATAATTAAAATAAAACCATTAAGGAACTTAATCCCTAATGGTTTTTATTTGCTATTATAGAATATTGTTTAAGCAAAAAACTTTATATATATTATTTTACTCTGCAAGCAGCATCATTATTTCATTGCTCCTCGCAATAAATTCTGTCATTTCTGCTGCTTTAAGTGGTTTATTTGCAATTATTGCAAGGTCATAAAGCTGCTTACAGAACAGGTCTGTATGTTCCCCTTCTTTATTTTCAAGTATATATTGTACAAGTTTATTAGAAGAATTAAGCACAAGTGTTTCACCACCGCCAAACATATCTGAGTCCATGCCTGCGCCGCCTGCACTGTACATTTTCATCATATCCTGCATACGCCTTGTTTCTTCTGGAAGTGTAACCATTGATGAAATATTCTCATTCTTAAGTTTTTCAACCTTTACTTCCAGGTTTTCCTTGCCAAGTGCCTTTTTAAATATTTCACTTAATGTTTCTGTCTGTGCCTTTAATGTTTCCTCATCAGCTTCTTCTGTCATAGTTTCATTAAGCCCTGCATCAATACGCTGGAACTTAACCTTTAAATCACCCTGCTCTAACTGTGAAATAAATGGCTGGTCTATAGGATGGCTTAATATTACGGCATTTAACTCCTGCTCCTTAAACATATTGACATACTGGCTCTGCTGCTGCATGTCTGTAACATAGTAAACTGTTGCTGGTTCTTCTTCTTTCTCTTCCTGCTCCTCACTGTCAGCCGCCTCTGCACTTTCAACGCTTTCCTCTACTACCACTTCTTCTGCACTGTCCTCTGGAGAACCTGTGCCATCCGCTGCACTAACATATTCAGGAAGTGTAATATACTTATCATTTAAATCCTTAAATATTATAAAGTCTGACATCTTTTCACGGAATTTATCATCCTTAAGGCACCCATACTTAATAAACGGACTGATATCTTCCCAGTATTTCTCATAATTTTCCCTGTCAACCTTGTACATGCCAGAAAGCTTGTCTGCAACTTTCTTTGTAATATAATCAGAGATTTTCCTTACAAAACCATCATTCTGCAAAGCACTCCTTGATACATTCAAAGGAAGGTCAGGACAGTCAATTACACCTTTAAGAAGCATAAGGAACTCTGGTATTACTTCCTTAATATTATCAGCAATAAATACCTGGTTATTGTATAGTTTTATTACACCATCAAGATTATCATATTCTGTATTTACTTTTGGGAAATACAGTATTCCCTTTAAGTTAAATGGATAATCCATATTTAAGTGAATCCAGAATAATGGCTCTTTATAATCATTAAATACTGTCCTGTAAAATTCCTTGTACTCTTCATCAGTACAGTCATTAGGATGTTTCATCCAGAGAGGTGTCGTTGTGCTAAGTGAAACAGGGCGCTTGTTAATCTTGGCTTTTTCCTTGCGTGGTGAAACCTCAACAACTTCTTTCTCACCATTTTCATTCTCACGCTCTTCTGTCTTAGCCTCTTCAATTATAGTTTCAACTAATACATCATCTTCCCTTAAATCTTCTTTATCTATTGTTTCATATTCCTGCTCTGCATTTGCTTTTGAAAGGAATATTTCAACAGGCATAAATGAACAATACTTAGAAAGCACTTCCCTTACCCTGTATTCATTGGCAAACTCCAGACTGTCCTCAGAAAGATAAAGCGTGATTGTAGTACCAACACTCTCCTTATCACCATCTGACATTTCAAACTCAATTCCGCCCTCTGACTCCCAGTGTACAGGTGAAGCACCCTCTTTCCATGACAATGTGTCAATAGTTACACTGTCAGCTACCATAAATGCAGAATAAAAACCAAGCCCGAAATGGCCGATTATCTGTTCCTCATTAGTCTTATCCTTATATTTTTCAAGGAAATCTGTAGCCCCTGAAAATGCTACCTGGTTAATATACTCATCAACTTCATCAGCAGTCATTCCAAGACCTGTATCAGTAAATGAAATAGTTTTGCCCTCTGTATCAACAACAACCTGTATTTCTGGTTTAAAACCATCCGGAAGTGTATATTCACCCATAATATCAAGTTTCTTTAACTTAGTAATAGCATCACAGCCATTTGAAATAAGTTCCCTTATAAAAATATCATGGTCTGAATAAAGCCATTTCTTAATAATCGGGAACATATTCTCTGATTCAATAGATAAGCTGCCTTTTTTGTTCTGCATATTCATCTCTCCTATTCTTTATTGTTTCAATCCACTTGTGGTAAACTGTTCCGTTCCTTTCATTAGCAACCAAATATAAAGACTGCTAACAAACTTACAAAATGTATAATAATACGGCTGTTAAAAAAAGTCAAGAGTTTTTTAGCACTCTTTTTAAAAGAGTGCTAAATTGTTACTATTCACAGTCAATTAAATCCGAGGATTTTTGACACGTTTTTTTTGTCAAAAATACGAGTTCTTCGGTGCCATTTTGCACGTTTTTTGTGCAAAATGTGTACATAACCAGTGCTGAAAGCACTGCTAGTTACTATGAACAGCGT
>JAAWKM010000128.1 GCA_022797375.1 Lachnospiraceae bacterium | reverse complement strand
TTGGCATGTTTTGTGCCAAAAATACGAGTTTTATGGCGCCATTTTGCATGATTTTGGAACAAAATCTTTTTTTTGCAAAATGTGTGCATTTTCAGCGTTGAAAGCGCTGCTTGTTACTATGAACAGCGTAGCTGTGAATAGTAACAAATTTTATGAACGGACGTGACAAATAGAATATCAATCCTTGTAAGAATTGCCAACAAGGTATATAATATTTACATTATTATTTTACAAGGAGGCTGTTATGAAACCAACACCAGTTAAAGGAACAAGGGATTATCTTCCAAAGGAGGTGCAGATACGCGATTACCTCCAGTCTGTTATATTAGAAACATACCAGGAGGCCGGATTTGAACGTATTACAACACCAGCTATTGAAGATGCCATAAACCTTGATAAGAGTGAGGGCGGAGAGAACCTTAACCTTATTTTCAGGATTTTAAAGAGAGGAAAGAAACTGTCTGATACAATTTCAGGTGGAAATATAACTGAAAAGGAACTTTCAGACCTTGGGCTGCGGTATGACCTTACACTGCCTCTTTCACGTTATTATGCTAATAACAGGAACAGCCTTATGTCACCATTTAAGGTAATACAGATGGACAGGGTATACAGGGCAGAACGCCCGCAGAAAGGACGCCTGCGGGAATTTATCCAGTGTGATATTGACATAATAGGCAACCAGTCCTGCGATGCAGAAACCGAACTTATTTTAATTACAACTAAGGCTCTGGACAGGGCAGGTATTAAGAATTATAAAGTTAAGATAAATGACAGGCGTATACTTAAAAGCATATTTCAATATGCAGGTTTTAGTGAAGAAGACTATGAGAGGCTTTCAATAATATTTGACAAGCTGGATAAAATAGGCATAAATGGAATTAAGGAAGAACTTTCTTCTGGTGGTTTTGATAAGGAAGCATCAGATAAGTTTATTACACTTTTTGAAGAAGGCAGGCTTACTCTGGAGTCAGTGTCAAATATTTGTGATGCTGCCTTTGTACAGGATATACAAAAAATTGCCAGTACAATTAAAGAAGTAACAAATGGTACTGTACCAGTTGAATTTACCCCTTCACTGGTGCGTGGGCAGGGATATTATACAGGAGCTGTATTTGAAGTAGAAGCAGAAGGCTATAGTGGTGCAGTTGCAGGCGGCGGGCGTTATGATAACCTTATTGGCAAGTTTTTAAATGAAGATGTACCTGCTGTTGGTTTTTCAATAGGATTTGAAAGGATATTTGAAATATTTATGGAAAACCAGTATAAGATACCTGGGCAGAAGAAATTAATTGCTGTATTTTATGACAGTGAAAATTATGCGGCTGCACTTTCTTATGCGGAAGAGCTGTGTATGGATTACAGGGTTTCTATAATGGCAAGACCTAAGAAATTTGGCAAATTCCTTAATAAACTTGAACAGCAGGGGTTTAATGGCTTTGCTGTCTATGGGCAGGATGACGGAGTTAAGCTTTTTGGTGACTGAAATATATGCCAGGGAGTAAACAGATACAGTTAATTTTTAATTTTTTACATTATTGGAAGGAATTATAATGGCGGGAAGGACAGCAGAAATAAAACTTGATTTTGTATTTAAACCAGACGGATTTATTTTAGATGTTTGTGATGGATGGGAACAAAGCAGTGATAAAGGAATTATAGAGCAGTTTTATGAAGATAAATACTTTGCATTGTATAATATGGGGCTTGGCGGCAGGAAAGAGAAGAGCAGCGCTGCTGTAAATTTCCTGTATTTTGCTACAGACCGTTTTTTTAAGAAACTGGCAGCACTTCCAGAGCTTGAAATTGCAAGGGAAAATGTAAAATTTCCGTCGGGGGATGATTATGAAGAATTGCTGCAGGCTGTACCATTTGTAACAGGTTCGGAGTTTATAACAAAAGAATGGATTGTAAATATATTTGAAAAACTTTTGTCTGTATTTTCAAAAGAAATTTCCGGTTATGATGGTACTGTGGATATGTATTTTACGGAGAAAAACCAGCATCTGCGCATACCTGAACGTGTATTTTTCCATCTTGTTGAAAATAAAGATGAACAGTACCCGTTTGCATTTATGGCAACTTATGCAACTAAGAAAAGTGACGGGAATGTACAGCATGTGCCCCTGGAATATGCTTTGCAGGAATATAAGGCAGACAAGGAAAAGCTCCTGGCACGTTTATCATGCCTTGAAAAAGCCGCCGATGTTTCAAAACTAATTGCAGGGTTTATGCAGAGCGGGGAACTTTTCCATCCATTGCGTTTAACAGCACATGAAGCTTATATCTTCCTGAAAGATGTAGAAGCTATTGAGGCGGCCGGCATTTTATGCAGGATTCCGAACTGGTGGAAAAAGCGTTCTTCTTCACTTTCCCTTTCCGTAAAACTTGGTGAGGACAGGCCTTCAATCCTGGGATTTGATGCTATTTTAAAAGTAAAGCCAGAACTTGTAATTGATGGCATAAAGCTTTCAAAAGAGGATGTTAAAAAGCTTATGGCACAGACAAACGGGCTTGCATTTATTAAAGGCAAATGGGTTGAAGCAGACAAGAACCGTATTAAAAAACTTATAGAAGATATAAAAGGGCTGCCTTCTTCTGTAACGCTTATGGAAGCTTTAAAGATGCAGGCTGGAACAGAAGAGGACAAGCAGGCTGATATTGGCGGCATGGTTACTAATGGCAGATGGCTTTCCGGGATGCTTAAAACTTTAAGGGAACCAGGGGAAATTACCAATGCAGAGATACCAGCAACACTTGATGCAACATTGCGTCCATACCAGCAGGCCGGCTATGCATGGCTTGGCTATATGTATAAACTTGGATTTGGTGCGTGTCTTGCGGATGATATGGGTCTTGGCAAAACTGTGCAGGTACTGGCATTTTTAGAGAACCTGCGTACTGAAAAGAAAGATGCAAGGGTTCTGCTAATAGTGCCGGCTTCACTTGTTGAGAACTGGCGCAGCGAAATAAAGAAGTTTGTACCAGGGCTTGGCGTGCATGTGCTTCATGGCAAACCTTCTAAACAGCTTGAGGAAGAACTGCCAGAAAATAAGGAGTTTCTTACAATTGTTACTTATGGAATGATAACAAGGATACCATCCTTATGTGATATTAACTGGGAGTGCGTTATACTTGATGAGGCACAGGCGGTTAAAAATGCACTGGCAAAACAGACAAAACAGGTGAAAATGCTTAACAGCCATATGAGGATAGCAATGACGGGCACGCCTATTGAAAATGATTTAACGAACCTCTGGTCTTTATTTGATTTTCTAAATAAAGGGCTGCTTGGCACTTCAAAGGAATTTAAAAATTATGTAAAGGGCATAAGTGAACACCAGGAAAGATATGGCAGGCTTAAATCAATGGTAAGCCCGTTTATGCTTAGAAGGCTTAAAACTGATAAAAAAATTATATCTGACCTGCCTGATAAAGTAGAGATAACAGATTATGCAGGGCT
Organism: Lachnospiraceae bacterium; assembly: GCA_022797375.1. Classification (GTDB taxonomy): domain Bacteria; phylum Bacillota; class Clostridia; order Lachnospirales; family Lachnospiraceae; genus Butyribacter. The sequence goes on along the minus strand of JAAWKM010000128.1, from coordinate 7,072 downwards.
TGGCAAAAAGCAGACTGTGCTCTACCGTAAAATTGTTGCAGAAATGGAATCCATGATAGAAGAAACAGATGGAATTAGCAGGAAGGGGCTTGTGCTTGCAACAATTACAAAGCTTAAACAGGTATGTAACCACCCATGCCAGTATCTTGGGCAGGAAGATTTTACAGAATCAGAGAGCGGCAAACTTGAACTGCTCAGGGAAATCTGTGAAACAATTTATGAAAAGCGCGAGCGTGTACTTGTATTTACACAATATAAGGAAATTACAGGGCTGCTTGCCGGGTTTCTTGAAAAGATTTTCCACCGCAAAGGCCATGTAATACATGGAAGCATTTCTACAACGAAAAGAGCCAGGATAGTAGAAGAATTCCAGTCAGAAAAGTATATACCATTTCTTGTGCTTTCAACAAGGGCAGGCGGTACAGGGTTAAACCTTACTAATGCAAACCATGTAATACATTTTGACAGGTGGTGGAACCCGGCTGTAGAGAACCAGGCAACAGACAGGGCATTCAGGATTGGGCAGTCTAAAAATGTAATAGTACATAAATTTGTATGCAAAGGGACTATTGAAGAGAAAATAGATGAACTTATACAGTCCAAGAAAGACCTTGCAGAAAATGTTATTGGGCAGAATGGTGAAAACTTTATTACAGAGTTCGATAATGATACATTAATTAAAATGATGAAACTTGGATAACAGGATTTTTATGGGAAGGGCATGGTTGTTTATATGGGCAGTTACTGGGATACAGAATACAGGTATATTACAATGGCAGAACTTAACGATGTGGCAAATGATTGTATAAGGAAAGCTGAGAAAAAGGGTGAACACTGGGAACCTGTAGTAATTGAGGGGAAGAAAATTGTTAAAAACTGGTGGGGCAAGGCATGGTGCGATAACCTTGAGCGTTATGCAGATTATGACAACAGGATAGAAAGGGGACGCCGTTATGTAAGGGCTGGTGCAGTAGCAGACCTTAGGGTATATGATGGTATAGTTAAAGCAAAAGTTATTGGAAGCAGTAGAAAGCCTTATAATATCCAGATAAATATAAAACCGCTGGAACAGGACAAAATGCAGGAAGTTATACGGCAGTGCAGTGGGAAGCTTAAAAATGCAGAAGATTTGCTGGCAGGGAAGTTTCCAGAAGATATGGAGGAAACTCTGTTAAAGAAGGGCTTGTTTTTTCCTTCCCCACAGGAAATAAGTTTTAGCTGTAGCTGCCCGGACTGGGCAGATATGTGCAAACATGTGGCTGCAGCGCTTTATGGCGTTGGCGTAAGGCTTGATACAGACCCTGTGCTTTTTTTCACAATGCGTGGAATTGCTATTTCAGAATTTATTGATGCAACAGTTTTAAACCGCATAGAGAAAATGCTTGAAAACGCAAATACATCCAGCAGCCGTATTATGGATAAAAACGAAATAGAAGGGCTTTTTGGTGTACTTTAGGATGGAGGGGTTCATATGGTAAAATTTTTTAAAAGTAAAAAGGTTAAATATAGTTTAATTACAGCATCTGTAATTATTTCTGCTGCCGTATTTGTAATTATATCAAAAAATACTGTATTTGCTGGGAAAAAGCCTGCATTAAGCAGCAAAAACCTGGAAATTACAGAGGGAAGCTATAAAACATTAAAATTAAATGGTGCTGGAAGCAAAGTAAAATGGAGCATTAAAAAAGGGAAAGATATTATAGAGATTAAGGATAAAAAAGAAAGCAGTGTTAAAATATATGGCAGTAAAGAAGGTGTTGCAAAGGTAAAGGCAAAGTTTAAAGGCAAGGCATATACCTGCAATGTCAGGGTAACAGCAGGAACATGGCAGGAAATGCCAGAAAACACACCTGTGCCAGATAAAGAGAATGGTGAAAATGATATGAAGGAAAGAAGCAAAGAATGGAATGCTATAGCTGGTTTTGGCTCAGAAGTTTTAAAGGATTTATGGCAGGAAGATGAAAATATAATGGTTTCGCCAGTTTCCATTTTTAATGCACTTGCCATGACAGCTAATGGTGCAAAGGGCAGTACGCTTTCGCAGATGGAGGATGTATTTGGGATTTCTGTAAATGAATGTAATAATTACCTGGGACAGTACAATAATACACTGCCTTCTGGTGATAAATATAAGCTGGATATTGCCAATTCAATATGGGTGAATGAAATAAATTCATTTAAAACAGAGCCAGGTTTTATAAAGAAGAACCAGGATATATTTGGAGCAGAAGTATTTACATCACAGTTTAGCAGTAAAACGTCTGGTGAAATAAATAACTGGGTAGACAGAAATACAGATGGGATGATTAAAGATGTTATAGATAATGTCCCACAGGATGCAATGATGTATTTAATTAATGCACTTGCATTTGATGCAGAGTGGAAAAACATTTATGATGAAAACTCAATAAGAGATGGTAAATTTACTAAGGAAGATGGCACAAAACAGGATGTTCCACTTATGTATTCTACAGAGGGCACATATATTGAAGATGAAAATACAACAGGATTTGTGAAATATTATGCAGATTCCAAATATGCATTTATTGCCCTTCTGCCAGATAAAGGAACAACTATAGAGGAATATGTAAATAGCCTGGATTCAGAAAAACTGGATAAACTTATAAACAGCATGGAGAAAATACATGTAAATGCAGCAATCCCTAAATTCAAGTCTGAGTATTCAGCAAGCCTTAAAGAAGTATTACAGGGCATGGGAATGGCAGATGCATTTGACAGTGCAAAGGCGGATTTTTCTGGAATAGGCAAAAGTACAGATGGCAATTTATGCATAGATGATGTAATACACAAGACATTTATTGAAGTAGATGAAAAAGGGACAAAAGCAGGTGCTGCAACAGTTGTTATAGCAGTTGCTGCTTCAGCAATGATGCCATATGAAGAAAAGACAGTTTATCTTGACAGGCCTTTTGTTTATATAATTGCGGACTGTAAGTCATGGCTTCCAGCATTTTATGGTGTTGTGCAGGGTATAAAATAATTGAAAGGCATGGTTATTATAATGAAAAAATGGAATACGGTTCTTGGAAAAGTTGTTGTATGTGTTTGTGAAATAATAGTGGGTGTCCTGCTTATGGCTGACCCAATAGTTTTTACTGCAGGAATTATTACGGCGGCAGGCATCCTGCTTTTATTAACAGGTGCATTTACAATACTGCGGTATTTCCGTATGGATCCAATGGAAGCACAGTTAGAGCAAGGTCTTGTAAAAGGAATATGTGCTATACTAGGCGGACTTTTATGTGTATTTAAAAAGGAATGGATTATTACGACATTTCCGCTTCTGACGGTTTTATATGGTTTAGTTATACTGTTTACAGGCATTATGAGAATACAGTGGGCTGTGGATATGATGCGCATTAAAAAAGAGCAATGGCATATGGCGGCAGCAGGTGCAGGGGTCTCAATAGTGCTTGCAACAGTTATACTTTTAAACCCATTTAAAACAACAGTAGTTTTATGGAGGTTTGTTGCAGTATCAATGATTATAGGTGCAGTAATGGACCTTGTTATACTTGTATTTATAAACCAGGATAATAAAGCAGGCAAAGAAGGGGACAGTACAGATATTATGTAAAAGCAATGCCGGAAATATGCAGGTTTTAAAGGCTTGTAATATATATAAAATATTTATCTAAACAGGTTTAATTTATTTACAGGAGGACGTTTATGGAAATTGTTAATAAAGATATTGACAATGGCAGGGCATTTGACTGGGGAAAGGCTTCTGCTGATTATGCAAAATACAGGGATATTTATCCAGAAGAATTTTATAAGAGGCTTGCAGGGCTTTCTATTGGCGTAGCAGGCCAGGATGTTCTTGACCTGGGAACAGGAACAGGTGTAATTCCAAGAAATATGTATAAATATGGTGCAAAATGGACAGGAACTGATATTTCAGAAAACCAGATTGCATATGCTAAGGAATTAAGCAAAAAACAAGGTATGGATATTAGTTATTTTGTCTCATCTGCAGAAGATATTGATTATCCTGCGGATTCTTTTGATGTTGTGACAGCCTGCCAATGTTTTATGTATTTTGATAAAGGCATTATTCTTCCTAAAATACATTATATATTAAAACCTGGCGGGCATTTTTGCATACTTTTTATGGCCTGGCTTCCAGGTGAAAGTGAAATTGCAAGGACAAGTGAAGAAATGGTTCTAAAATACAACCCATCATGGACGGGCGGACATATGGAAAGGTACCAGTTAAGTAAACCATCCTGGTGTGGAAATTTATTTGAGCCAGAAAATATGCTGACATATGATTTGCCTGTTACATTTACACGTGAGAGCTGGCATGGGCGTATGAAGGCGTGCCGTGGAATTGGTGCATCTTTATTAAGCAAGGAGGAAATAGCAGCGTGGGAAAAGGAACATATGGAATATATGCAGACGGTACCAGAAACATTTGATATATTACATTATATAACGGTTCTTGATTTAAGGAAGTTAGAACTGGAAACAATCATAACTTATGGCGGCATCTGAGCAATTAGCATGCTTCTTGTCATTCCACAACATCCAGAAGACATTTTATAACAAAGTGGTAAAATAAATTCTCTTTGATGACGATTATATAATTACAAAGATTTTATTTATATATCTTTGCATAATAAAATAATTAAGTGCTGCCTGGTACTGTTGTGTCATGTGTAAGAGCAGCGCAGAGAGGAAGGCATTATGAATACAAAAATAATGGAAGGTCTTGCAGGGGCAAGTACAAGCATGAAACTTTTGAATACTCCTATGCGGGTTTATAAGGAAGCAAGGCTTAAAGGTGATACAGCCACGATGGAAAGGGCAGCAGGGTATGTTGGTGGTTTTGCAGAAAAGGCAGAAGAATACCAGGCAAAAGCTTACAAGGGAATGAAAGAAGATGCAAAAGAAGCAAGGAAAAAGGCAGAAGCAGAACGTCTGGAAGCTGCAAGAAGACGTAAAGAAGAACGTGAGGAGCTTGAGAAAAGGATTGAAGAGAAACAGAATGAAAATGCGACTGGAATATCAGGAGATGGGAAAGAATCTTCAAATGGTAATCTCCAGACTGGTGATATAACCTCTGGTGAGGAGGTCCATGAAGGAGCAGAAAACAGTATTGCCAGTACAGAACCTGTAATGTATACAAAAACAGGGGAAAAGCAGGCAAAACCAGATACAATTACATCTGTTTCATTTTCTGTATAAAATGTATAACAACTTATTTATTATCTAAATGCCCCTTGTATAAATTACAAGGGGCATTCTGTATTTATAAAGTTATTTTAATATTTTATCCAGTGTACTGAATAAGTTATCAATATCAATAGGTTTTGGTATATGTCCGTTCATTCCGCTTTTTAAAGCTTCCTGCTTATCTTCTTCAAATGCATTAGCAGTCATTGCTATAATTGGTATAGAAGCGAGTTCTTTGTTTTCAAGTTTCCTGATTGCCTTTGTAGCCTCATAGCCATTCATTACAGGCATTTGTATATCCATAAGTACTACCTGGTAATATCCAGGTTCAGATTTGCTGACCATTTCAAGTGCGATTTTTCCATTATCAGCAACTTCTGTAGAAAAGCCTGATTCATTTAAAAGAGTGCAGGCAATTTCCTGGTTTAAGTCTATATCTTCTGCAAGCAGAATACGTCCTGTATGGATTTTGCTATTGCTGCTGGCTTCATTAACTTCTTTTTTATCATTATTTATAACAGAACTTAAACAGCTGCTAAGCTCTGATAGAAACAGTGGTTTGCTGCAAAATGCAGTTACACCGGCTTCTTTCGCTTCAGCTTCTATATCAGACCAGTCATAAGCGGTCAGAACAATAATTGGTACATTTCCACCCGTTTCTTTTTTAATTCTTCTTGCAACTTCAACACCATTCATATCAGGCAAAAGCCAGTCAACAATATATACACGGTAGTCATTGCCACGCATAATTGCCTGGTGTGTACGCAGCACAGCCTCTTTTCCTGATAATGTCCATTCTGCGCTCATTCCAATCTGTCCAAGCATATATGAAACACTGTCACATGTATTAAAGTCATCATCAACTACAAGTGCCCGGCAGCCTTTCAATTCTTTAATGTCTTTTGGTTTCTTCTCTTCTGAAAACAAACGGAATGTAAATGAAACAGAAAATTCTGTGCCTATTCCCTGTTCACTTTTTACTTTAATTGTACCATTCATCATATCAACAATATTTTTGGTAATAGCCATTCCAAGACCAGTTCCCTGTATACCGCTTGTAGTTGTATTCTGTTCCCTTTCAAATGGTTCAAATATGTGTGATACGAATTCTTCGCTCATTCCAATTCCGCTGTCTTTAATAACAAACTCAAAATTTGCGTAACCAGATGGTGCACCAGGTTTTTCAGTAATCCGCATGCTTACAGAACCGCCAGCACCTGTATATTTAATGGAATTGCTCAGAAGGTTTAAAAGTACCTGGTTAAGCCTTAGTTTGTCACAGTAAATATCTTCATCAAATACATCTACGGTATCTATATACAGTTCAAGCTGCTTTGCATGTACATCAGCTTGTATAATATTATGTAGTCCATGTAAAATATCTGGAAGGCTGCATGGTTTTTCCTCAAGGTGTATCTTGCCGCTTTCAATACGGCTCATATCCAGCACATCATTAATAAGGCTTAGAAGATGGTTGCCTGATGTCATAATTTTGCCCAGGTATTCCTCCACCTGTTCCTTATTGTCAATATGCGTAACAGCCAGGTTTGTAAATCCTACTATTGCATTCATAGGTGTGCGTATATCATGTGACATATTGGAAAGGAATACGCTTTTTGCCCTGCTTGCGCTTTTTGCCTGGTGCAGAGCGTCTTCAAGATGGTTTTTCTGTTCCATTTCCTTGCGTGTTTCTTCATCTACACTGCAAAATCCAAGGACAATGCCCCTGTTTTCTGCCCAATCGCCTGTCCTTACAACTTTCATTTGGAAATACTCAATGCTGTCGTCCTTAGTAATTCTGAAATTAACATAATAAAATTTCTTTTCTGAAAGTTCTTTTTTAATATAATCAACAGAAGAGGCATTGCGCAATATT
>JAAWKM010000127.1 GCA_022797375.1 Lachnospiraceae bacterium | reverse complement strand
TGTATATATCTTTTACTGGACTGCGAAAGCTGTCACTCCACAAAGCCTCAGACAACAGACACTGTTTTTGTGGCTGTTAGCTGCTGTTTTTGCAGCGGTTAGCCTGCAAAGCAGGTGGTCTGTGGCTTAAATAATTGGCGCAGGCTGGACTGTTAATATTTTTTGCACCTGCCAGATAACATATATCTGGCAGGCAGGTAATTTATATATCATAACCCGTAATATCCTTAAATTTCCTGTCAGCTTTTTCTGCAAAACCTGCGGGGGAAGAAACCTGGCTTTTAAGTCCTGCAGATTCCCAGGTTGCCACCCATATTAAATAAGGATTAAGCGGCAGCGTGTCTTTAACCTTAATATGGCATCCATCCCTGGTAAGCAGCCCGTCCCTGGCAATTTTTTCTGCATCAAAATACAGCCTTGCGCCAGTAAAATACTCTGCATTTATATCCATTACAATGTTTCCCTTTTGCTTTGAATTTACAACAATTTCTCCAGCCACCCCGCCACCAAACATAATATAGCTGCTAAAATCCTCTGGGTCGCCAAGCATTTTCCCAACAGGCTGTCCTTCACTAATAACACCCTCTGCCTTAAGCCTTTTCCAGCTTTTTAACATACCATCATGTTTAATCATATGCCAGTTCTCCATAGGTGTACTATGTACTAATACAGAAGGTTCATCCCCGCGCAGGAACTTTTCATTATATTTGTGCCCTTTATAAAATTCTTTTGCTGATATTAAATCTGCTTCATCTATTACTAAAACCACATTTTTTCCATTAGCCTCACTATACCCAGCGAAGTCACAAACTGCCATCCTCCAGTCTTTATGCCTGGAACGGCTTGTTTTTACTGTATAAGCACAGCCATTGCTGTTGCCACACATCTGCTGGTAATCCCCACTGTTATCAAGTATAAATATAACCCACGAATTGTCATACCTACATCCAGTAACCGGATTTATTCCATTTTCTTCCAGTCTGTCCAGCCTGTAAACCATATTCCCCCTCCTTTTTATATAATATAAGCCACTGTAAAAACATATTTTTACTTCCTTTCCGGAAAAGTGTTCCTATTGTATGGAAGCCAGCCATCTGCAAAGTCAAATTTATATACTCCACAAGGCTCTACTGTATCATCAAACCAAACATTTATTTTTGGCATAGAAAATTTAAAAACTTCACTTGCCCATTGAACAGCAGAAGCCGTAAAGGCATCATCTTGAATATTACAATCAGAAAATATTATACTTCTTAACTGTATCAAACATGGCTTATTTTGCATGGCATCCATAATCTGGGCGCTCACTAATTCCAGTCCTTTACAGAAGCAATTCAATTCTTCTTCATTGAGGCTGGTACTATCTGGATAAGGCAAACATAATGAAGAAAAATAAAGATTCCCACATATTTTTATATAACCACTTTCACTTTCATTCTCACATAGTTCTTTATACCCAGCCTCCAGAATTATTACAATGTACCATTTACCTAAAAAAAGTTTATACCAGCTTTTTTTATAAACAAAGTTATTCACTCAAAATATTCCTTTCACTAAACAACAATTTACAGACTTAAGTATAAATATTTACTTAGCATCTGCGGGTACATAATTATAAGCCTATTTTCAACAGATACACAATTCCGGAAAGAAGTATTTTTATAACCACATATATCCCCCATGCTATACAAATATTACATAAACTATTTTTTATTACACATGTATAATATACCAATATACTGCTTTAGGATTATATCTTTTTACTTATTTTTAAAATTATCCAGAAATACCTTTTTAGATTTAAAAAATACAATATTCGTAATATTGCCTGGTGCCATATCTACTTTACAATATTCATTTAACAGACACAAAAACAAAAAAGAGATAACTATAGCTTTATATTTATGTCTGGAAAATTTTTTATCAAGACAAGTATTATGCAGGAATACTCCTGTCTGGAATGCAGCAAATGCTGCAAAAAAACTGTGCAGCCCTAATGGAAATTTTAAATTATACATAGAAACTATTGTTGCTCCAGCTATACATATAAATCCACTAATACAGGCTGCTAACCCTTTGGAATTATATTTACCTGAAATATAAATAATTACCATATATACCAGTAATACCTGGAATAAAGTCCTTAAAAACCATGTTGCCCCGCCAAGCTGGCTTGCCTCCTGCAAAAAACAGGTTTTTAATAATTGCTTTACATGTTTCACCTGCTGTTCTGTATGACTGCAGATAATTGTTTGGCCCTTTAACCATTTTAAGAAACTGTGGATTATCTGAATAAATACCTGTTTTCAGTAAAAAATTATGTATCAGGTTAAAAAAGGCATTACATAATACAAAAGGCAGCCATAAGGACTTTATTTTTTTAATAATGAAGGCTCTGCACCTAGGCTTGTTATTCCATTATAATAGTTTTCCATGTAAAAAATCTTTTTTTATTTTAACAGATATTATAAATGTTTACAATTGTGTTATTTATACATTTAATTCTTAGTTAATTTGGCTGTTTCACGGACTTTTATATTAAATGGAACATATATACAACAGCATCCAGGTACTTGTAATCACAAAGGAAATAATATAAACTATTAATGAAGAATTAATTCTTGCAGGCTTCAATAAACATACAAGGTATTACAATGAAAACAGGGGAAACTATCAAATGACTACTGAAACACAGCTTATGCTGACACCTGACCAGAAAAACATGATATTTGAAAATATGAGTGACGGGGTTATGACTGTTGACCCAGATGGCATAATAACATATTTTAATTCCGCCTGTGCAAATATTTTTGAAATCACAAGCCCAAATAATATTATAGGAACTCCATTTACTGACTGTTTTATGTCAAATAAAAAAAACCGGGCTTTTAACAGGCTTTTTGATGGATGTATCAATAACAATGAACGCCCAGAGAAGACAACTGTAAGGTACCGTTCTGGTAATATAATAAAACACTTTAATATAGCAATAAGCCTTATACAGCCTGAAGATACGAATTTATCTGTACAAAAAAGTTTTCCTGGAATGATAATACTTATAGAAGATACAACAGATAAATTCACTCTGAGACAGCATGAACATGACTGTGCATATATATTTGCCGGCCTTATAATATGCACAAGCCTGTTTCTTTTTGCATGGAGTTTATTACGTTTTACTCTTCATATATATTTAAGGTCCTCAACCTATACATTTATAATAGAATGTATAACATTTGCACTATTCCTTGAAATAGTTTTTATGACAAGTTTTTCAATGCGTGATATAGGGCTTGTCCCAAAACTTTCCACATTGAAAAAAAACTCTCTGGAGACTTTAATAATTGCTGCTGTAACATGCTCCCTGCTTTTATTAAGCAAAGTGCTGCTAAATTTTATAGGAATACGTATTAAGCCATATTTTATTGGCGGCTCATTGCATGGCGCTTACGTTTATATATTCACTTCATTTGTACAGGAATTCCTTGCACGCGGGGTTATACAGACAAGTGTAAAATACCTTATGAGAATAAAATACCAGAAAACATTTGGCATAATACTTACATCCTTATTATTCTCACTTATGCATATACCTTTAGGTTTCTACTTTATGTCTGGCGCTATGCTCCTAAGCCTTGCACTTGGTTATATATATGAAAGGCACGGAAATATATGGGGATGTGTATTTTTACACTGGTGTTGTGGTTATCTTGGAATGTGTCTCTATTTTTAATAAAGAATTTTCAGCGGGCATTAATGCCTGCTGGAAATTGCTCTTATAAGTATCTCCCTTTCTCTTTTTTCATAAACAGAAGCCCAAACGCACCACTGCCACAATTACTGCTGATAGCAGCTGATGCCTGCTGCTCTATTATTCTATCAAACTTCTGGTATCTATTTATTTCATTTAGTATTTTCTGCTTCATCTTATAACTAAAACCTGAATACGTAAAAAACAACACCCTTGTATCAATATTTCTTCTGCCTTTCAGCTGTTTACGTATATATTTTAAATATGCATGTTCCTGTGTACCTGGATATACACTGCTGCACACAATCTGGCTTCCTTTCATGGACAGGACAGGATGGAGCATAAATAAATCACATATATCTTTAACATTTTTATTCATCCTTCCTGCCCTATATAAATTTCCTGTATCTGCAACTATAAAACTAGTTGAAATGCTGCCTTTAATACTATTTATTTTATCAATTATCTCCTGGAAATGCCTGCCTTCCTGCACCATTGATGCAGCATACATTACAAGAATCCCCATCCCGCTTGAAAGGTGTGCTGAATTAATTACATGGACATTGTCAAAACCATTTGCCGCCTGTACAGCATTATTAAAGCCATCACCTGTATTTTTCGCCATGCTTATATGTATAACCTGCTGTGCCCCGCCAAGTGCATCTGCAAAAAATGTTTCGTATTCTTCAACAGATGGAGGCATTGAGTATGCTTTCTTCTTTCCTTTATCAATGTATTCTATAAGGTTATCTGTAGAAATTTCACATATATCATTAAAACGCCCATCTTCTGTCTGTACATAATAATATATACATAAAATCCCAAAACGCGCAAGAAAATCTTCTGGTATATCACATACACTTTCTGTTGTTATACATACAGATTTTTTATTATGCACATAAACCATCTGCAGGTCTGGCCCATCTGCTTCCTTAGCCACATCTGAAACTTCTACAATTTCTTCTGGCAGGAACTTTAAAAGCATTGCCTCAAACAACTGGCCATTTACTGGTTTGACCAGATATCCTTCAAAACCATTTGCATTATAAAATGCTTCTGCATCTGTAAACGCATTGGCAGTCATTGCAATAACAGGTGTTTCCTTACACAAACCATTTTCCTGGAGACGTAATTTCTTAAGGGTTTCAATACCATCAAGTTTCGGCATCATATGGTCCATAAAAATAGCATGGTAATACTTCTTTCTTGTCATATCAAGGCACTCCTGCCCATCCTGGGCTGTTTCAACTTGTACCTTCGTAGCACGCAGAAGCTTCACCGCAACCATCAGGTTCATCTCATTATCATCTACAACCAGCACTCTTGCCTCTGGTGCCTCAAAGCTCTGTTTATATTCCTTTCTGTCCCTGGCACTGCCCTTCATAATGTCCTTAATAGGCCCCATAGGTGACTTATTAACTATTTCCTGCCCAAGCACAAGTGTAAATGTAGTACCACGCTGGTAAACGCTGTCTACCTGTATTTCACCACCCATAAGTTCCGCAAGCTGGTGCGAAATCGCAAGCCCGAGCCCTGTACCTTCAATAGCTCCATTTTTCTTTTCATCTACACGTTTAAAAGACATAAATAAATATTTTATATCCTCTTTACGTATCCCAATGCCTGTATCTGAAACTGATATTACCAGATTTACATGTCCTGTATCAATCTGCTGGCATTTTGCCTGTAATGTAACAGAACCTTTATGTGTATATTTTATAGCATTCGTAAGCATATTTGTAAGTATCTGCTTTATCCTTATGTCATCACCATATAACATAGATGGTATATCAGGTGCAATATCAAGTTTAAATTCAAGTTTCTTATCATATGCACGGACCCAGTTAATATTTACAAGTTCACTAAGCAGTGCGCCCATTTCATACTGCCTGTTTACAATTTCCATTTTTCCTGACTCAATTTTTGATAAATCAAGGATATCATTAATAAGTGATAAAAGCATTTTACTTGCACGCTGTATATTAACACAGTTTTCTGCGACCTCATCATTAATATTATCGCGCAGGTTCATTTCATTAAGTCCTATAATAGTATTAATAGGAGTCCTTATCTCATGGCTCATATTGGCAAGGAAACGGCTTTTAGTCCTGTTTGCTTCTTCAAGTTCAATCTGCTGCTTGCTGCTTGCTTCCTGTTCCTTGTTATAAATCCACCTCTGGAACTTTACCAGTGTGCCAAGAGCCAGTGAAACAAGCATAAAACACACAAATGTATGTATATATATGTCTTTACTGGCAGCAGCCCCTTCCACATATACTTTATTATAATAAGTAAACAGGTAACAGGCAGTAAAACTTGCAACAGATAGAACTAAAGTAATAATAAAAGCTATGCCCTTTAACATAAGATAAACATATAAAAGCCCAAGTATAAACAAAGCACTCAGCCCGCCATCAACACCATCACCCGCCAGAAACAGCATTGGAAATATAAAAAGATTAACCAGGAGTGAACTTGCCACTGAACAAAAGCCAACATACCCTGTCTTTCTGGCAATTACCCCAAATATTGCAAATACAACAGGAAACAGGCACATAGCTATAATACTGTAAATTTTTGCATGTGTAATAAACGCAATGACAATCCCAATTATGCTGGCCAATGTCCCCAGGCCGGTTATAAGATAAAATAACCGTCTGTCCAGTTCATAATTGCTGTTATACAGATAATCCCTTACCCTTCTGGCTATCCTTTTAGGCATCTTCCCACTCCTTTCTTATTTTTTCCAAAGCGTCAGCAGCACCACAGAAATCAAATGACTGTACAAGACCTGAAACCTCTTCCAGCTTGTCACTAAGTTTCTGCCCATTATATGAATACAATGACAATTCATTTATAACTGGCATTACTGTATCCTCCTCAAATGTGTCAAGTGCCTCCGCAAGCCCGGCAAGCCTTTCCATTAATAAATTCCTGTCTATTCCGCTTAACCCCTCTGCTGTATTGTCATTCTCTTCTGGAATAAACTCTTTATTAGAAGCTATTTCACTAAGCACCCTGTCATAAGCATCCATAAGCTGGTTATGGTTTGCAAGCAGGTATTCTGTATTATTTTCCTTACCTGCCTTTTCCTGTTCTTTTGCCATTTCTGACAATTCCTTTGCACCAATGCCAAGTGATGTACTTTTTAATGCATGAACCATAATTGTATAATCATTCCATTCACAAGCCTCAAAAAGTTCCTGCATTTGTTTCCTTTTCTCCAGACCCGACTTATAATAAAGCCTTATAACATCAATATAATCTTCATAAACCCCTCCAGAATAACTAATGCCCATCTGTATATCTATAACAGCATTACTATTTACAGCAGCCTCTTCACCATTTATACCACTATTTCTATATATTGCCTCTTCTGCTTCTGTTTCTTCAGCCGTTTTAATAATAATTCTTTCCTCTGGTATAAATTTTTTAAGCACACGTTCCAGTGTTGACACTTCCACGGGCTTTGCCACAAAATCCTGGAACCCTTCTGAAAGGAACATTTCACGTGCACCGCCTATTGCATTGGCAGTAAGTGCAACCACTGGCACTTTCTGGAAAAACTTCCCATTCTTACCACGTATATGGTGAAGCGTTTCAACACCATCCATGCCAGGCATCATATGGTCCATAAAAACAAGGTCAAAATACATCCTGTCAAGCATTACAAGTGCTTCACTTCCTCCTCCTGCTGTATAAAACTTTACCTTATAAGGACGCAACAGCCCTTCCATAACCTTAAGGTTCATAACATTGTCATCAACAACAAGCACGCTTGCATCTGGTGCAGTGAATTTATGTACCATATAATGGCTGCCATCAATTCTCTGTACCATCTTCCCGCCATTTAAAGCTGTTACAACAGACAGCACATAGAAGGGTTTGTAAATACGCAGGAAAGCACCACTAATACCAATATCCTCTTCACGGTTAATAAAAATAATAACATTTATATCTCCAGCAAGTTTTTCAAAGAATACCTGGTCTTCCCTGTATTCATCAACTGTAATAAACAAATGTGTAAAATGCCTTCTTTCAATGCGTCTTTTTAACTCTGGAAGGTTCTGGCATGTTGTAAAATCCAGTTCCAGCTGTCTGGCAATATTTTTAATACAGTCCATATAGCTGTCCCTTATCTCTGCCATGCCATATTTCTCCTGGTTAATATAACAGGCCGCCTTTATGTTTGCACTGTCCTTTAATTCAATTACAGGCTTTTCATCATCAATCTTCTGAGGGATTACGAACTGGAATTCGCTTCCTGCCCCCTCTTCACTCTTAATACTTAAAAAGCCATTCATCATGTCTGTTATTTTACGCGTTATTGCAATCCCAAGCCCCATTCCTGTCTGCTGCCTGTTTTTCCTTGTGTCTGCCTGGCTGAAATTAGTTAAAAGCTTTTCTACACCTTCCTGGGACATTCCAATTCCTGTATCTTTAACATTTACACATAAGTTAATGCCATAATCTTCCTTTCTTCCAGATACGGAAATAGTAACACATCCTTTTTCTGTAAACTTAATTGCATTATTTACAAGACCTGAAAAAATACGCCTGATTTTCTCACTGTCACCAACAAGCCCGCATGGAAGGTTTACATCATAATTTACCACAATTTCAAGCTTCTTTTCTTCATTCTGCGCAATCGCAATATTAAGCACATCATTCAATATGGATGTAAAATTATAACTTTCTTCTACAATTGCAAGCTTACCTGTTTCAAGTTCTGAAAAATCCAATACATCACTTACTATTGCCTGAAGGTTCCTGCCAGCAACCTGTATATCAAACAAATTTTCCCTTATGCCTGGAGGCAGCTCTTCACGCAGTGAAAGTTCACTCATGCCACATATGGTATTAAGCGGAGTCCTTATCTCATGTGATACATTTGCCATAAATTCATCTTTGCTATGTTCAGCCTGGCGCAGTGTTTCTATAGTTTCCAGAAGCATTTTATTCATTATAAAGTCTTTCTTTATAAGAAACCATACAAGATAAATCATTATAAACATTGGTATAAGCTGCTGCAGGCTGTTCACAAGTGCATCTCTGCCTGTAATATCAAATGACTGCACAACAAAGGCATGGTATGCTGCCAGTAACATTGCCAGTGCAGATACCATGCCAAGAAGCCCTGGTATATTAAACAGCCCTGTAAGTACCAGCAGCACCCCGAAAGACGGAAGCAGTGAAAAAAGAGAAGAAGCAGCAACACCATATCCAAAGAATGAAACAAGTGCCATGCTTGTGTATATATATGCTCTTGCCTTCTTATCCTTAATCCCCACAAAATAAACCACCCAGCACGTAACTACTTCTGGGAATGTCCATATTATAAAGCTGGCATTGCCATAAACTAAAACCTGTGTTACAAACAATAATACGACAAATATCATATATATTGTTAATACTTTTCTTTCTATTGCACGTTCACCATATTTATTAAAATCCTCCTGCAAACCTATACCTCCTGTTCCTCCCCGGTTTCCTTCCTCAAATCCTCTTCCATGCTTAAAAATACATCTGTAATATCCGGGTCAAACTGCGTCCCCCTGCCTTCTTCTATTATTCCAAGAACCTTTGAAACAGGTCTTACTGGCTTTTTATAACAGCGTTCTGCATAAAGCGCATCAAATACATCAGCAAATGCCATTATCCTTGCACATAATGGTATATCTGTACCCACAAGCCCTTCCGGGTATCCTGTCCCATCCCACCTTTCATGGTGGTAACGGGCTATATCTGCTGCTATTTTTATGTATTTTTCATCTTCAAGCCCGCCCATAATTTCATGTATAATATCACTCCCATAAACAGTATGTTTCTTCATCTCATTAAATTCTTCTTCTGTAAGCCTCCCTGGTTTCTGTAGTATAAGGTCTGAAATCCTGATTTTACCAATATCATGGAGTGGCGCTGCCTTGCACATATTTTTAATATAACTGTCTGACAGTATGTCTGTATAAAGACCATCTTCCTGCATCTTCGCAGCAATCATCCCAACATACTTCTTAGTGTTCTTAACATGCATTCCTGTACTGTCATCACGCAGTTCAATCAGGTTCGCCATGCCTATAATAACCTGTTCCTGCATACTGCTTATTTTCTGGGAATTACGTTCTATTTCCTCTGCCTGCTCTGCAACCATTACCTCCAGCCTTTTATGGTAATCCTCAAGCTCTAATACCCTGTTTATGCGGCTTAGTGCAACATCTGCTACAAAAGGTTTTCTTACAAAATCATGCGCACCAGCCCTGAAACAACGTGTTTCTGTATCACTGTCATCATCTGCTGTCAGGAAAATAACTGGTATCTGTTTGTAAACATTATCACCCTGTAGACGTTCCATTACCTCAAAACCGTCCATTTCTGGCATATTTATATCCAGAAGGACAAGGTCAGGTATCTTCTTCTCCAGATACTTAAATGCCGCCATTCCAGAGGTAGCAGCTGCAATCCTGTAATTTTTGCCAAATATTTTCTGCGCCAGCATAAGATTATTTTTATCATCATCAACCACTAAAATCACATGTTCCATACAAATACCCATGCCTTTCCATTATTCGCAAGTACTGCTTTAAAGATGCAGACCTGCCGTATAAAAGAACTTCTGTATATGGTTTCCAGCAATTGTTCCATACAGCACACAGCAGTTCCAATAAATAACAACTAATTATAATATATCATATAGAAAGCTGTTTTTAAATAAAATCCTGGAAAAAAACACACGTCCGTTTCATAAAATTTCCAGTTATACTGTGCTGGCAGGCGGACGCAGGGTTTCCAGTGCCAGGGCGTGTTTATTCCATTCCAGGAAAGCATGTCGCAGACATGGCTTTTGCATGCATTACGCTATGGTAACCCACGCAGCGGCACATAAAGCCCCTGTGTCCCAGAAGAAACTTACATTTATTCTGCCACACAGGGGCTTAAATGCCGGCGGGGTTAAAGTGCA